>JANMDR010000092.1:0-24736 GCA_031376425.1 Betaproteobacteria bacterium | reverse complement strand
GCCATCGGCCTAGTCGGCGTTGGCGGCACTTCGCCAAGCACCGTCTATATTGCGTTTCAAGCCGATGGCATCACTATTCCCGGCTGCGAAAAGCAAACCATCATAATAGCGTCTAACGACGAAGAAAGCCGTTACCAAGCTAGCTGTGTCACCAGCGCCCTAGCGTTAGGCAGCAACAAAATCACGGTGAGTTTCAGCGGTGATAACTACAACTTCCCCGCCACTACCGATAGCAACGTCACGCCCACGCCGGTGTTGACGCATGTGGTGATGCCAGCGCCGTAACGTTGTCGGGTTGTGGCGATGGCCGTAAATAGATGCGATGGCCGTGGCGTAGGTGCGGTGTATTCCGTTTCTATATCAAAAGTGCGATTACCGGTCGCAATATTACTTCCATCAGATGGATGCGGCGGCCATCGTGGCCGTATGGTGCCGTGCTGCCGCCACCCCAGAGCGGCGTGGTCATGAATAATTTTTGCGCGGTACCGTCGTAATTGCGTTCTTAAAAATTGGGGCCGATGGCAGGGCGATTGTACAAAACACCGCACAGTGTTTTGTACAGTCGCCCCATCTAATCTAGCCCAAATACTTTCTATTCCCGCGCACGTATTTTCCGAGCATAAAAGTCAATAATTCAAATTTATTTCCGCAGAGCGCTGAATACGAAGCTGCTTTCTTGTTTGGCGGTATGGCATTGAAAACATTCTTTCGTTGGATTCGTTAGTGTGCGTTCGGTTTTGCTATCGCCGCTAAACTCTTCAAATCCCCAGCCCCCTGTTTGTGCAAAACGTTTACTGTCTTTCAGCATTACATCTATGAATCGGCGTTTTCCTTCACTCGCATCGCCATCTTTTTCTTGCGTTTCCAAAAAATCAGCGACGATGACTACGCCATCCACAAATACCCCAGTTCGGTAGCCTTCTATTGCTTATTTGCATAAATATGATGCAAATCGCCAAACCGCTTAAAACTTCGACTTTGAGGAGTGATCAGCGCAGATTTGACGTGCATCCATTCGCGGTAGCCTTCTGGATAGGGCACTAGTTCTGGTGTGGATTGTGCTGAGGTTGCTGCAACAAGAAAACTTGAGATCATCGCTGCACAAAGTATTGTAGTAAGTACCAGAGTTGGTGAGCGTTTCATAGGCGTTTTTGATTAGCGTAAAAATAATAAGGGATTGCTGAATCGGTACACTTAATGAGTTGACCAGATTGTTACAACAGCAGTTGCGGTTTGCGCCGTAAATCCAAGGTATGCGGGAAAGCCGAGTTTCTGGCTTCTAAAATTGGATTAATTTCTCCGGCGGTATGGTCTATTTTTTGGAAGCGTGCCATCCGCCGTGCTTCAGCGGCGTAGGCGTTGATGGGGAAATTATCGTAGCTGCGGCCACCGGGATGGGCGACGTGATAGGCGCAACCGCCAATGGAGCGCTTGCTCCACGTATCCACAATATCAAAGCGTAACGGTACATGTACCGGAATGGTTGGGTGTAGGGCAGAGTGGGGTGCCCATGCACGGTAGCGTACACCCGCGATGTATTCGCCCGAAACGCCTGTTGGTGTGAGCGGAATGGCTCGGCCATTGCAAAGTATCTGGTGGCGGTGTTCAGTCATGCCGGACACTTTAATTTGCATGCGTTCAAGCGATGAATCTACGTAACGGGCGGTGCCGCCTGCGGCCATTTCTTCGCCCAACACATGCCACGGTTCAATTGCTTGGCGTAGCTCTAGTTCCACACTTTGATAAGCGACCGTGCCATAGCGGGGAAAGCGGAATTCTAAAAACGGGCTAAACCACGCATATTCAATCTTAGTTTTGCCAAATACCTTTGCCGCATTCGTTTCGTCAATCACCGCACGCATATCTTGGGCAATAAAATGCGGCAGCATAAAGCGATCATGTAGCGCAGTGCCCCACGCAATAAGCTTGCCCTGGTAAGGCTGCTTCCAAAACCGCGCAATGAGGGCACGTAGTAATAGGTTTTGTGCAAGCGCCATTTGTGGGTGCGGTGGCATTTCGAACGCTCGGAATTCAAGCAAACCTAGGCGACCGGTCGGCCCATCGGGCGAGTAGAGTTTGTCGATAGAAAATTCAGCTCTGTGGGTATTGCCCGTTAGGTCGGTTAAGAAATTGCGCAAGATGCGATCAACTAACCACGGTTGCAGATTTTCTTCGCCAGCCTGTATTTTTTCCTGCATCTGTTCAAACGCAATTTCGAGCTCGTACAAGGTATCACTGCGAGCTTCGTCTACGCGCGGGCTTTGTGATGTGGGTCCAATAAACATGCCGCTGAACAAATACGAAAGTGCCGGATGGTTTTGCCAGTAGGTGATTAAGCTACGCAATAAATCTGGCCGACGCAACAGCGGGCTATCGGCTGGGGTGCTGCTCCCGATAGTAACGTGATTACCACCACCAGTACCTGTGTGGCGACCATCTTGCATAAATTTTTCGGTGCCAAGCCTTGTTAAACGGGCTTCTTCGTAAAGTATGTGGGTGTTTTCAACCAGTTCTTTCCAGGTTTTTACGGGGTGAATATTAACTTCAATAACACCTGGATCAGGCGTTATCGCAAACTTATTGACGCGCAAATCATGTGGTGGCGAGTAGCCTTCAATGCGGATGGCAAGCTGGCATTCTGCCGCTGTTTTTTCTAACGCAGCAATTAAACTTAAGTAGTCTTCTAACACCGTCAGAGGAGGCACGAAGACAAACAAAATATTGCCGCGCACTTCTACACATAGGGCAGTGCGCACGACCTCTTTTGCTGATTTGCCGTGTTTAATCTCTAGTGCCTTAATGGCAGCTGGCGTGAGTTTTTTTACCGATGTATCGTGCTGAGTTAAATCCAGCGGTAGGGCAAATGGATCACCTTCAATAAGTATTTCAACATCCTCCGGTGCTATTTTTGGTACTGATGCCAAAGGAAGCCGCAGACCAATGGGTGAATCCCCTTCCAGCAAAAATAAATGCTTGGCACGCATAGGCCAGAGGCTGGAATGCCATTGGGTTGCGGTGTTGGCTGGGGTAGCAGCGTCAGTTTTTTTAGCAACAGCTATGGCAGGTCGCTCAATGGCTTTTAATGGCAATACATAGCCAATCGGGTCGCCCAATGCACCACTTAGTTGGGCGATGAGTTTGGCTCTGGCAGCACTTTGTTTTAGCTCTGCGTTGAGCGGGTCCACATTCAAGGGTAAATCAGCTTCGTCGCGAATGGCGCGTATTACGGACTCATACGCGGGTATTACATAGCCTGCATTAAGGTTTAGGTTAGCGGCGAGGGTAGCGCTGAATAGGTGGGCGGCGGTTTTGGCAAGGGGTGTTTTCTCGGCTTCATAAGCGATGAGCTCCTCATCGTTCCAAATTGGTATTCCATCGAGCCGCCAATATGCTGATAACGCCCAGCGCGGCAGGGGTTCACCGGGATACCATTTGCCTTGGCCAAACTGCAAGAGCGCACCGGCTGCAAATTTCGGTTTTAAGCGCTGCATTAAATCGAGCGAGAGTTTGAATTTTCTGTCGCTCAATGCGGTTACATTCCACTCTGGCCCCTCCATATCGTCTACCGATACGAAGGTGGGCTCGCCACCCATTGTGAGCCGTACATCTTGCGCAATAAGCTCTGTATCCACTGCAGCGCCGAGCTTCATCATGGCGGCCCATTGCGCATCGGTATAAGGCTTGGTCACACGCGGATCTTCATGAATGCGGGTGACGGTCATCGCAAAATCAAGCACCGATTCGCAGCGGTCCATCATGCCCGAAACCGGTGCTGCGGACGATGGTATTGCCGTGCAGGCCAGCGGAATATGGCCTTCGCCAGTGAGCATACCGGAAGTAGGGTCAAGCCCCACCCAGCCGGCACCGGGAATATAGGCTTCAGTCCATGCGTGTAAATCGGTGAAATCAACTGCGGTACCGGATGGCCCGTCGAGCGACTTTACGTCCGCAGTCAATTGAATCAAATAGCCTGAGGCAAAGCGTGCGGCAATGCCAAAATGCCGCAATATTTGCACCAACAGCCATGCCGAATCACGACATGACCCCTGCGCTGTATCAAGCGTAACTTCGGGCGTTTGCACACCTGGTTCCATGCGGATTAGATAGCGCACCGAGTTTTGTAGCATTTGATTCAATGCCACTAAAAAATCAATCGTGATGATGGGTTTGCCGAGAATCTGCGCCTGTGCGCGGGCAATCCACATTTTCAACAATGGGCCTTGCGGTTCAACTTCTAAGTAGGCTGCGAGCTCGCGCTTATTGTCTGCGGTATAGCTAAAGGGGAAGTTTTCGGCACTGCTTTCCACAAAAAAATCGAAGGGATTAATTACCGTCATATCGGCAATTAAATCTACTTCAATGCATAGTTCTTGCGTTAGCTCAGGGAATACTAAACGCGCTAACCAATTGCCATAAGGGTCTTGTTGCCAGTTTAAAAAGTGACTAGCTGGCGATACCTTTAAACTATAGCTTTCTATAGGCGTACGCGCATGCGCTGCGGGACGCAGCCGCACTTCATGCGGCGACAAGGTGATGGGACGATCAAATTTATAGTGGGTTTTGTGATGAAGGGCGACGCGAATTGTCATGGCTTAAGTCCGGTTTAAATCAACGGTGTTGCGACACTACGCACGAGCCGTCTTTCTCGCGAAGGCGGGAATCCAGTGTCGTCCATGAAAGCCACTGGGTTCCCGCCTTCGCGGGAAAGACGAATATATTAACTAATCCAATCCGGGTCCGGCAAATCCGCGAACACTTTTCTTAAGCCGCTACCCCAACGCTGGCGCAGCATGGAGTAATAGGGATCGGTTTCTTCGATGCGCTGCTGGGTGCCGACCCGCAGGCTGTCCTTGGGATACCACAGCAAATCAATGGGTAAACCCACGGAAATATTCGAACGGATAGTGGAATCAAATGAGATCAACACGCACTTTGCGGCTTCATCTTGCGGTGTACCGGCGTTTAAAACCCGATCTAAAATGGGTTTGCCGTATTTGGCTTCACCAAGTTGGAAATAGGGCGTTTCATCATGCGCTTCAATAAAATTGCCTTGAGCGTAAATATTGAATAAGCGCTGTTCTTCACCGTTAATCTGGCCGCCAACAATTAAACTGGCGCTGGCATCAATGCCATTCTTTGATAGCGCATCACCATCAAGGCTCATAATTTCCCTTAGTGCTTCACCGGTTAAACGTGCTACATCTACCATTGATTTTGCATTCCAAATGGTCGGGGTATCAGGGGGGGCGGTGCGATGGCGATCTAATATATTAACCACACCTTGCGTGGTGGCGAGGTTGCCAGAAGCAAGCAACACGATTACACGATCACCAGAGCGATCAAAAACCCGCATTTTACGGAAGGTGGCGATATGATCAACACCGGCATTGGTGCGGGTGTCAGAGGCAAAAATCATTCCTGAATCAAGGCGGATGGCAACACAATAAGTCATTTAAAAACTCTTTTAATTATTTGGTGTTAGAGATAAGCTGGGTTTGGCTTTGCGATGATTTTGGCGGCAAGGTGACGGCAAAAAATGCGGTATTAATTTCGTCGGCCAGCCGTTTTGTGGATTCTAAGAAATCAGTTAGATATTCGTGCAAACCCGTTTGGAAAATATCGCTGATACGGCCAAACTGCAAGGATGCATAAATTTCACCCGCGAGTCGTGTAGCTTCTGCAGAATTACTATTTTCCACTTTGTTCAAAATCTCATACACATCATGAAAGCAAAAGTGTAGGGAGCGTGGCACGTCAGCACGTAACACCAAAAGTTCTGCAAGTTTTAATGGTGTAATAATATCGCGGTACACCTTGCGATAACTCTCAAACGCCGATACTGACCGCAACACAGCAGACCACTGATAATAATCCACGGCGCCGCCTACCTCTTTCACGCTGGGTAGTAATACATGGTATTTCACGTCAATCAAACGCGCGGTATTGTCTGCCCGTTCCATATACGTGCCAAGGCGATGAAACTGAAATGCATCATCGCGCAATATCGTCCCAAAGGTAACTCCTCGGAAAAGGTGAGAACGCTCCTTTACCCAATCAAAAAATGCTGAGATGCCGCGTGCGTATAGGCGGTCCTCATCCATGTTTTGCATTTCAATCCAAGTGGAGTTGAGTACTTCCCACATCTCGCTGGTGATGGTGCCACGTACCGCACGGGCATTCTCGCGAGCTAGTTTGGCGCAGTTATAAATTGAGGATGGGTTATCGGCATCGAGCGCCATAAAATGCAATACTTCTTTTGCGCAGACAATATTATGGCGGCCCGCAAACGGAAACAAAGTGCCAGTGATATTGAGCGGTGCAAACCATTCTTGATCTTGAAGATCCGAATCTTTGGTGAGCAAGGACATGCGATAGGCAACGTCTAATATACGTGCTGTGTTTTCAGCGCGTTCAACATAACGCGCCATCCAATATAGTGTTGAGGCTGTTTTGCTTAGCATAATTAGTCCACCACCCAAGTATCTTTCACCCCGCCGCCCTGCGACGAGTTAACAACCAATGAACCTTCACGTAGCGCCACACGCGTGAGGCCGCCTGGTACAAATTGAATTGATTTTCCTGATAGTACATACGGTCGTAAATCGATATGTCGTGGCGCTACTCCCGTGCCTGCAAATGTAGGGCAGGCTGAAATGGATAGCGTTGGTTGGGCAATATAGCGCTCTGGCGCATCCAGTACGCGTTGCTTAAAGCGTACGCGTTCTTCTTTGGTAGACGTGGGGCCGATTAACATGCCGTAACCGCCCGAGCCTGCAGCTTCTTTTATAACCAAATCGGCCATATTGTCGAGCACATAAGCTAGGTCATCTTTTTGGCTTAATTGGTAGGTGTGAACGTTCTTTAAAATCGGCTCTTCATTAAGATAATAACGGATCATTTCCGGTACAAAAGGATAGAGCGACTTATCATCAGCAACCCCAGTGCCTACGGCGTTTGCGAGCGTCACACGGCCCGCTTGATAGGCACGCATGAGGCCGGGTACGCCCAGCATCGAATCCGCTCTAAAACACAGGGGATCGATAAAATCATCATCAATGCGTCGATAGATAACATCTACTTTTTTGGGGCCTTGGGTGGTGCGCATGAATACGGTTTCATCCACCACAAATAGATCAATGCCCTCCACTAACTCCACACCCATTTGCTGGGCTAAAAATGCGTGTTCAAAATAGGCTGAATTAAAATGCCCCGGCGTCATTAGCACAATAGTGGGGTTATCTATGCCCACGGGAGCCGCGCCGCGTAAGGTTTCTAGTAGTAAATCAGGATAGTGGTCTACCGGACGCACGTTTTGTTGCGCAAATAGCTCAGGGAATAAGCGCATCATCATTTTGCGGTTTTCTAGCAGATAAGAAACACCAGATGGGGTACGCAAATTATCTTCGAGCACATAGTATTCACCATCGCTATCTTTAACCAAATCAATACCGGCCACGTGGGCGTAAATGCCACCGGGTACGTCAATGCCAATCATCTCGCGCCGATATTGGGCGTTGCTAATCACTTGCTCCATCGGCACAATGCCCGCTTTTAAAATTTCTTGGCCGTGATATACGTCATGCAAAAACGCATTAAGTGCCTTGACACGTTGCTTTAAGCCACGCGATATCTCATCCCATTTTTGCGCCTCAATTACGTGGGGAATAATGTCAAACGGAATTAAGCGTTCGGAGCCAGACGCCTCACCGTACACCGCAAAGGTAATACCCACGCGGTGAAACAGTAAATCGGCTGCTTGGCGATTTTGCGCTATCTTTTCAGGGGGGGTAGTGGCTAACCAATTGGCGAATGGCTGGTAGTGCGGTCTTACTTTGCCATGAGCATCATACATTTCGTTGTAAAAAGGTTTTAGCGCCATAAGAGTCACTTAAAAAGTTTTTGGTCGAAAAGGAACAAGACCGCAAAGCGGTTGCTTGCTATTTGTGCAGAAATTTATCAAGCCCAATATACCGCGTTTTTGAGGGGATTGCGCATTCGCAACTTCGGTCATGCAATGGTTTTTGTATGTTTGCCTTGTACAATAATGGGATGAATGATTCCCTATTAATTGAGCCCCGCCTCAGCACGCCTGACAACACGGCGGCTGACAGTGCCGAAAATTCGCCTACCATGGTTGGAGATACCCTATTTTTAGGAATCTTTCAGGCGTTGTCGGTTGAAAATAGGGGTTTAATTGAAGCCGCGCTTAGCTATGCGGGTAAATATGTGCAGCCCGCGCACGCTAGTTCGCAAATGCGTGATATTGCCGATTGTTTAGTGTTGTTACAGGCACTTGATGTGGATGCGGAGACATTGGCAGCGGCGGCGTTAACGCAAACCCCACTTACGGCATCTGGGCAAGAGATTCATCGGCTAAACGCCCAATTTGGCGCTGAAGTTACCGCGCTGGTTCAGGGCGTTGTTCGCGCTGGCAAAGCGGTGACGCAGGCGGGCTTAAATGAAGCAGCAAAATCCGCGCAAGATGTGGAGGTGCTGCGCAAAATGTTGTTGGCAATGGCGGACGATGTGCGCGTGGTGTTGGTAAAACTGGCGCAACAAGTAGTATTAATGCGTAACTTATCGAAAGCACCGGAAGCCGCGAAAATAGCGGCTGCGCAACAAACACGCAATTTATTTGCGCCACTGGCAAACCGTTTGGGTGTGTTTCAAATTAAGTGGGAATTAGAAGATTATAGCTTTCGCTATCTTGACCCCGCCCGTTATAAAACGATTGCGGCGCTGCTCGATGGTAAGCGTGCGGAACGTGAAAGCTATATCGCCCGCGTGGTGGCACAATTGATGGCAGCAACGGCGCAAGCCAATATTGTTGCAGATGTGATGGGGCGGCCTAAGCATATTTACTCGATTCATAAAAAAATGCAATCGAAAAACCTGGCGTATAACGAGCTTTACGATATCCGTGCCGTGCGCTTATTGGTGGATTCAGTTCCTGAATGCTATACCGTGCTCGGCCTTGTACATGACCTGTTTACGCCCGTTTTGGGTGAGTTTGACGATTATATTGCGCAACCGAAAGCCAATAATTATCAATCTTTGCATACGGCGGTAATCGGCGTTGAAAATAAGACCCTAGAAGTGCAAATTCGTACCCACGCCATGCATCAGGCCAGCGAGCATGGTGTCGCTGCGCATTGGCGCTATAAGGAACGTGCTGGGGAACGCGCTGGGGAACGTGCTGGGGCACATGGCGGAGCGCGCGGAAAAGAAGGCGGCAAGAGCGACAAAACCTTTGAGGAAAAAATCGCTTGGTTACGCCAAGTGCTTGAATGGAAACAAGAAATCGTTAATGAAGGAGAGTTTTCTGACGCCGTTAAACAGGGGTTATTTGCCGACACCATTTATGTACTAACGCCGCAGGGTAGGGTGATTGATTTACCCGCAGGCTCAACGGCGGTAGATTTTGCCTATCATTTACATACGGATTTGGGCCATCGCTGTCGCGGTGCCAAAATTGATGGGCAGTTAGTGGCGCTCAATACGCCGCTTAAAAACGCGCAGCGGATCGAAATATTGTCTGCTAAACAGGGTGGGCCATCCCGTGATTGGATTAATCCGCAACTCGGCTTTTTGAAAAGCCACAGGGCCTTATCAAAAGTGCGCACGTGGTTTCGCCAAGAGTATTTTGAGGTGGATGTTGCGCATGGTCGGCAAACGCTGGATAAAGAACTGGCTCGCCATGCAGCAACCCATTTAGCCCAAGATAAATTGGCACATGCGCTAGAACACAAGAACGTGGATGAGCTTTTAGCAGCTATTGGCCGCAATGAAATTACCGCGCATCAAATTGATATTGCCCTGCGGGGCATGCTGGCACCACTGGAAGTGGTTGCCAATGATGCTGCGCAGGCACCGCTATTCAGAGCGCCATCAGGCACCAGCCAAACCGGAAAAGCATCCTCAGGGGTGTTGGTGCTGGGGGTAAACAATATTGCCACTATGGTAGCGCGTTGCTGCAAACCACTACCGCCGGATGAAATTACCGGTTTTGTCACCCGCACACGCGGCGTCACGGTGCATCGTTTGGATTGCGAAAATATTGTGTGCTTAAGCCCCGAGCAACGGGAGCGGCTCATGCCCGCTGCGTGGGGCAGCAAACTGGAAGAAACCGCTTTTTCAACCGATGTTGAAGTGATTGCCAAAGATCGCCAAGGCTTGTTGCGTGATATCTCCGAAATGCTTAGTCGCGAAAAGATTAACGTTACTGGCGTGAATACACTCTCACGCAATAGCATTGCCGCAATGCGTTTTACCTTAGAAGTGCGCCGCAACGATGACATTGCCCGTGTAATCCGCGCGGTAAGCAGCGTAGCTGGTGTGGAATCGGTGAAACGCCGCTAAATTTTATAGATAATTTTAACCTCCTATGACGCAACCAACCGCTACCCTTACAACTGCCACCGCCACACTTGCCACCACCAACACCGGGCCCCTTGCGGGCGTAAAAGTACTCGATCTCACCACAGTAGTGATGGGTCCGTACGCCACCCAAATATTGGGAGATATGGGCGCAGATGTCATTAAAATCGAAGCTCCAGTAGGGGACAATATGCGTTGGGTGGGGCCGATGCGCCATGCCGGCATGGGCCATATTTTTATGAACGCCAATCGCAATAAACGCTCCTTGGTGCTTGATCTGAAAAAACCTGAGGGATTAGCAGCCATTAAGCGTTTAATTGCACAAAGTGATGTGCTGATTTACAACGTGCGTCCCCAAGCCATGCAGCGCTTGGGCTTGAGTTATGACGCGGTTGCCGCAATTAACCCCGCCATTATCTATGTGGGTGCCATCGGCTTTAGTGAAAAAGGACCATACGCCGGACGCCCTGCCTATGATGATCTGATTCAAGGCATGGCGGCGGTGGCGAGCTTATCGCAGCAGCAAGGCAGTGAGGTGCCGCGATATGCGCCTACAACCCTTGGTGACCGTTCTGTGGGTTTACAGACGGCTATTGCCGTCACCGGTGCGCTGTATCATCGCGCTAAAACTGGCGTGGGGCAAAGCGTTACGGTGAGTATGTTTGAGAGCCTATCGCAATTTGTGCTGGGCGACCATTTGGGCGGCAAGAGTTTTGTGCCTGCGGAAGGTGAGCCTGGCTATGCCCGTTTACTGGCGCAGCACCGTCGCCCTTACGCTACCAAAGATGGTTATCTATGCGTGCTAATTTATAATGATGGCCACTGGGCGCGCTTTTTCACGCTTATTGGTAAGCCAGAGTTGGCTCAAGACCCGCGTTTTTGCAACCACACTGCCCGGGCTGCGAATATTGACGCCGTGTACACTTATGTAGCGCAAGTGATGCAAGAGCGCACCAGTGCCCAATGGATGCAACTGTTAGATGAAGGTGATATTCCAGCCGCACCGATGCACACCTTGGATAGTCTAATTGATGACCCACACCTAAACGCCATTCATTATTTTCCGCAGTTTGATCATCCCACCGAAGGACGTATGCGCATGACCGCCCCCGTAGGCGATTACAGCGCCACACCCCTAACGATTCGCCGCCTAGCAGCGCGGCTGGGCGAGCACAGTCGCGAAGTGTTGCTAGAAGCCGGATACTCGGATGCAGAAATTGATGCGATGATTACCAGTAAGGCGACAAAAAGCGTTTAATTTTATAGGGCCACGGCATGCCGTGCCACTACAGTGTTTCCAACGTGCGGTATTTGTCGAGGTTTGGCAGCGAATACCTTCAGAAATTTAGGCAAACGATCTTAACTTGGAATTAACCTCCGAGTCTTCAATATGCACTTCAAAAACGAAATGCTGATAACTGCAATTGATCTTGCCAAGCGTGCAGGGCGGTCTCTTTTGGAGGCCGACGGTGATGTGCAAGTTTTAGCCAAAAAAGGGGATAACAGCAATATCGTTACGGTAGCCGATTCAAAATCTGAGGCACTGATTGTTCAAGGAATCCGCCAAAAGTATCCAAGTCATTCAATTATTGCCGAAGAAACGGGCTGTGATCTTCGCGAATCGGAGTTCACTTGGGTAATAGACCCGCTCGATGGAACCTCTAACTACGCAGCCGGAATTCCATGGTTCGGGGTATTGATTGCCGTGCTACATGGAAAAGTGCCAGTGCTAGGCGTTATGCATATGCCATTGACGGACGATACCTATTACGCAGAAGTAGGCGGCGGTGCATTCAAAAACGGAAAACGCATTTCCGTGGCACTTGATCAATTGCTAGCTGATGTGCTTTGGGCGTATGGAATGGACGGTGGATCCACCGACGACGAAGCCGAACGCAATGTGCGGCTTCTATCCAAGCTGCTCCGTCGCGTAAGAAATATTCGCGCCACCAATAGCTTGTTTGATCCTGCTTATACAGCGGAAGGCCGCTTGGGTGGCATGCTGAACCAAAGTACACGGCTATGGGATATCGCCGCACCCATGCTGATTGTTCAAGAGGCAGGCGGCCTTTATACCGATGTAACCGGACAGCCGCTGGATTTAGATATATCCGCAACGGCCGCAGAAAAAGAATATGCAGTGCTTGCGGGCGCACCGCGACTGCATAGCGAAGTGGCTGCTATGGTGCGTGAAGCGATGAGCCTTTAGATCGTGGAAAGGGCAGCGCCGTAGAATGCAATCCACGTGGCGCCGATATTGTTGGTCATCGTTTCATTCCTTCGTTGTTACTACCCGCATCGTTGGCGTTTCGGCGCACAGCAGATAGCTGTTTTAGCAACGCCGGAAGCCATTCTTGCGCTGTTTCCCACACCACATCAAGGTTGATGTCGAAATAACCGTGTGCCATGCGATTACGCATATTGCGCATGCTACGCCACGGCACTTCGGTGTGCGCCTCTGTGAACTCGGCATAGCTATCCATCACCTTTGCGGCGGCCTCACCGATAATGATGAGGCTCATGATAACGGCCTGCTGGGTGCGACGAAGCTACACGCATCAGCTGCGGCCTGCTCAATGTGATCGAGATAATCAGGCAGGCGGTTGTCGCTCACACCGGTTGTGCCTCCGCGAGCACCTTCTCTCGCAATTTAGGCGGTAGGTCGCCGGGTGTTAGCAAATTAACGTCAACACCGAGCAGCGATTTTAGTTCGTCTTCTAAATCACCCAAATCCAATAGCGTCGCCCGCGGTCGTGCATCGACCAACAAATCAAGGTCGCTACCATCTTGGTCGGTGCCATGCAGCACCGAACCGAAGACGCGTGGGTTCGCGGTGCGAAAACGGTTCACCGTTTCGCGCACTGCATTTCGCTTTATGTTGAGCACCACGGACGGTCGCATGCGCTTCCTTGTTTATCGAAATTCATTATGACGGTAAGAGATCAAGAATAACAGTTTAAGAACTATTTTCGAGAATCGCAACACTTGGGTTTCGCGTGCTGCTATTCAACGGCGTGCATATTTGTTTTTATGTCCACAAGCTAAAAAACCGCTTGATTGGATAGGCTGCGGCTGAACAACGCAACCCTAAAAATTACCCTGTATCGCCAAGCGTGGTGGTGCGATAAACGCGTGGAGCGCATCGACGCTATCAAACTTTTCATCGCTTTCGGCGCGTCGGGCGATGTGATACACATTGCGCAGTGTGTCATTTTCGGTTTGGGAACTGCGAATAACGGCCATTGACCAGTCGGCAAATGAACGCGCGGCTACATCTTCCTCAATCACAATGGTGAGGTGAGTATGCCGTGGATCGCGGGTGATGGCCTCATATAGCGCCTTAACTTTCGCTTTATCGCCTTCAAGAACTTGGATAAACCAACCGTTTGAATAGGCGAGCGCACCAGTTATCTCTAGGGTTAGATTACGCTTCTGTGCCGCTAGAGATAGTGACTTTAATTGCGCATCACTAAACTGCATAGTGGCCTGACTTACATAAGTGAGGGAGTGCGTCATGCTAGGGTATACGATAAGTTCCTAAAATATTATCCTGATTATAGCTTGGTAATTTCCATTAAATTATCTGAATTAATAAGTCTGTGTCGGGTTTGTGTAAAAATGGGCTGATTCTGTATTACTGCGGTAATGTGAACTTTTTTGCAGTGCATAAAGGGATTACAATTTGATGCGCGAAATCGCTTGTTGATATCCGAAATAAAGCCGTACGGATCGGCCTAAATGGATCAGCCCAAATTAACTGAGGATTACCCCATGTCTGCCCAAATTATTGCGCTATACGGCGAACCGGATGACGCCGCTGCGTTCCAGCACTATTATCGGGAAACGCATATTCCCTTGGCAAAACAGCTACCGGGGCTAATTCGCTATGAGGTAAGCTGCGGGGCAGTTAGTGATTTTGGCGGAGGCTCACCTTATTTTATGGTGGCAACACTGACGTTTAGCGCCAAAAAAGATATTCACAATGCCATGATTTCAGCCATTGGCGAAGCAGTTGCGGCCGACCTTAAAAACTTTGCGACTGGCGGCGTGACGGTGCTCATCATGGAATCTGAAGAAGTATAGAAGTGTACAAGTATAGCGTTCGCAAATTGAGGGCGAAAAAAAGCCAGCCGATAATGAAATTGGCTGGCTTTTTTAATGCTGAGGGGTTTAATTCTTAAAAGGTTTAACCCTAGAAGAATTTAATCTTTTTCGCCGCCAAATATGCCAAGCAGTGAAAGCAGATGGGCAAACACATTGTAAATATCTAAATACAGGCTCAATGTCGCGGTGATGTAGTTAGTTTCGCCACCGTCGATTATTTGCTTAATATCGTAGAGCATATAAGCTGAAAAAATACCAACGGCAATGACCGAAATAGCGATAGATAGCCCTGGTAGTTGCAAGAAAATATTGGCAACAATGGCAACCAATAACATAATCATCCCAACGAACAAAAACTTACCCATGCCGCTTAAATCGCGCTTGATGGTATTAGCCAAAACGGCCATGCCGAAGAAAATCGTAGCTGTTGCACCAAAGGCTAAGGCAATTAATTGCGGCCCGTTTGAAAACCGCAAGGTACGGGTGATCAACCCAGTCATCATCAAGCCCATAAACAAGGTAAAGGCCAGCAAAATGGCAATGCCCCAACCGGAATTCTTGGTTTTTTCAATCGCGTAGAAAAATCCGAATGCCACCGCCATAAACAACATAAAGGAAACAAAAGGGCGCCCTTCAATCATTGGCGAGAAATTGAGTGCGCTACCCAACCAAGCGCCAAAAATAGTCGGAATGAGTGAAAGTGAGAGCAAACCATAGGTATTACGTAGCACTTTATTACGTTCAGCTAGTATCGTAGTGTCATTGCCCGTATTTAAAATATCAGCATTCATGTTAGGCGTCCTCAAAGTAATGGAAAAGTATTGCACAACAAGCACTATCTTAATCGGTTTTAGATTGCGGAACCATTAAAATTTATGCGCATCAAGAATAAAAAAACCGCTTTTTCTGCCCATGGCGGTGCTTTTTACGTTAAACTGCGCGGCTTGGAGGGTTGGCAGAGCGGTTGAATGCACCAGTCTTGAAAACTGGCGACAGCGCAAGTTGTCCGTGAGTTCGAATCTCACACCCTCCGCCAGATTTGGCAGCAAAGCGCAAAGTCACCGGTTCGGTGGCTTTTTTGTTGAGCGCTTAAATCGAATTTCAACGCATACGTCAAACGGCGTTAATTCGTTGCCCGCACATCCGCCCAGCAATTGGGTGTTTCGTATAGGCGCAGGAATGTGAGCTTGAGTTCTTTGCCAAAGCGATCATGGTAGGCGTGCTGCAAAATATCGAAGGCGGCTTGTGCTAGGTTTTCGCTCGTGGGCACGCAATCTAACACCACGGTTTTATGGTCGGGAATGGTGGCTAAAAACGCGACTAGGTCAGTATCGCCCTTATAGACCAAAAACGCGTGATCCCAAAGATTGACCAATTTTTCATTGGCAATGGCTTTGATATCGCCAAAATCTAGCACCATACCGTCGTCCGACGTGCCTACATCCGCCTGCGGGGTGGAGGTGAGGGTGATTTCAAGGGCGTAGCGATGGCCATGCAAATTGCGGCATTGGCTTTTGTGGTTCGGCAGGCGATGCCCAGCATCAAATTCTAGCCGGCGGGTGATAGAAATGGGCGGTTTTGCGATATTTGGGTGGGTATTTTGTGTGTTCATTTAACTATTTTACGCTCCTCAATGGTGCGGCGCAGCAAAAACCTGCAAAGGCAGGGTAATATATTGCTCTTGGCAATTTTTAACTCCACCTTTTAGAGAAAAACAGTGGCATTACTTGTACAAAAATACGGCGGCACCTCTATGGGCAGCCCCGAGCGCATACGTGAAGTAGCGCGGCGCGTAAAACGGTTTTATGACGAAGGTAATCAAATTGTGGTGGTGGTTTCCGCCATGTCTGGTGAAACGAATCGCTTAATTGCCTTGGCAAAACAGCTTAGCGATGAACCTGACCCGCGTGAGTTAGACGTTATTGCGTCTACGGGTGAGCAGGTAACCATAGGCTTGCTGGCAATTGCCCTTCAAAGTGCAGGGCTGAAGGCCAAAAGCTACACGGGTGCGCAGGTAAAAATTACCACTGATGACGCGCATAGCAAGGCGCGCATTTTAGCCATTGATGAAGCAGCGATTCGTGCCGATTTAAATGCGGGTACGGTTGTGGTTGTAGCGGGTTTTCAGGGGGTGGATGAAAACGGCAATATCACCACTTTGGGGCGTGGTGGGTCTGACACGACAGGTGTGGCTCTTGCGGCGGCGCTGAAGGCCGATGAATGCCAAATTTATACTGATGTGGATGGGGTTTACACCACTGATCCGCGCGTGGTGCCTGAAGCGCGACGGTTAAAGACGATTACGTTTGAAGAGATGTTTGAGTTGGCAAGTTTGGGCTCTAAAGTGCTGCAAATTCGCTCAGTAGAGTTTGCCGGAAAATATCGCGTTAAATTGCGGGTGCTGTCCTCATTTACCGATGTAAATTCGACGGATATGGGCACCCTAATTACCTTTGAGGAAGAAGACAAAATGGAAGATCCAATTATCTCTGGCATCGCTTTTACGCGCGACGAGGCCAAACTCACCATCACCGGCGTGCCTGATCGCCCCGGTATCGCCTTCAATATTTTAGGGCCAATTGCGGACGCAAATATTGATGTGGACGTGATCTTGCAAAATACGTCAATTGACGGCCATACCGATTTTTCATTTACGGTACAACGCGGCGATTACAATCGTGCCTTGGCAATTTTGAATGATGTAGTGCTACCAGAAGTAAAAGCACGCGCAGTAATGGGGGATAATAAAATAGCTAAGGTTTCGCTGGTAGGAATTGGCATGCGCAGCCATGCAGGTATAGCAGCAAAAATGTTTGGCACCTTGGCGAAGGAAAACATCAATATTCAGATGATTTCTACGTCCGAAATTAAAACCTCAGTAGTGCTGGATGAAAAGTATTTAGAGCTTGCCGTACGCGCTTTACACACGGCTTTTGAGTTGGAAAAGCCAGTAGCGTAAAATTACGTTTAACGTTACGTTTAGCGTTACGCTCAGAGGTTTAAGACTAACACCGGAGTGTGTTGCAATGAAAGCGATGCTAAAAATTGCAATTATTTTGGTGTTAGTTGGCGCTGCTGTGAGTGCAGATGCAGCAGAGCAATCGGCATCCACTCTACTGGCAGTAGCGCCCGTTAAAACTGTGCAGCCAACAGAAGTAAATCTGCCCCCGCTGCGCGATTGGGCATTGCTTGCTAGCGCTGCTCAAAAATCCCAAGTACCGATCATCGTGATGGTGAGTCTTGAAGGCTGCGGCTTTTGCAAGGTGGTACGGCAAAGTCATTTGCTGCCTTTGTACAGATACGAAAATATGCCAGCAAAATCACCCCCCCGCGCTATAGTGCGACAAATCGAAATCGGCGGTAGCCAAACTTTGATAGATGCGAGCGGTACAACAATATCGCACGCAAAATTTGCCAAAAATTTAGGTGCCAAAGTAGCGCCCACAGTGTATTTTTTGAATGCCAAAGGTGAGCAAATTGCGCCGCCCTTAGAGGGTGGTTTGCTGCCAGATTTTTACAGTGCCTACTTGGATGAGGCGCTAGAAATAGCGACAAATAAAATACGCGGCGATAAAGCGGCGCAGTGAGATAGCGAGAAATAATCTCGATTGTCCGCAATCGTCCCGTAACTCTGTAGGGCTTCGCTGCGGCGAAAAACACCAACCCGCCCCTCCACGTAGCGGAATAACAGCGCATCACGCCTGCTCATAATAATCGTCACTTTGATACGGAAATGCAATTACGCAATTTCTCCATAATTGCTCCACATTTAATGTGCAAAATTGTCTGAATCGTCGTTCGGCAAGCGGTTAGCAAGGGTTTCAAGCGGGGATGGGTAGGGCGTCACGACGGTAGCACAGCGCAGCAAATTTAATTCTCAGCGGTGCTAAAGCTGAATGCCAATAGTTAACTTCACTAAAAAGGGTGTGCCAATATGAGTAATTCGCGCGATCGTTCAGTCCGTCCGACTATTTTCTGCATAACGCTTATCGCAGCGCTGGTACTGACCGCGTGTAGCAGTGGTAGCAGCTCTAACGATACCACCACAACCACGCCTGTTGTAACGATTACTGTGGCTGGCGCACCTACCATCGGTGCCGCTACACCCGGTAATACCAGTGCGAGTATTGCCTTTACACCACCAACGTCTACTGGCGGTGCGGCCATTACCGCCTACACTGCCACTTGCACAGCAGGCAATGCAAGTCAGGCCGGTTCCGCGAGTGCGAGCCCAATTATTGTGAGCAACCTTACCAATGGTACTGCCTATGCGTGCACCGTGACTGCTACTAATAGTGTAGGCATCAGCCCAGCATCCGCAGCGGTGAGTGTCACACCGGTAGCGCCCACGCCAACAGTTACGGTACCTGGTGCGCCCACAATCGGTGCGGCCACAGCAGGTAATGCCTCTGTTAGCATCGCATTTACCGCGCCCGTGTCTAATGGCGGCGCTACAATTACGAGTTATACAGCAACCTGTACTGCAGGATCGGCTAGTTTGACCGGCAGCGCGACAGCAAGCCCCGTTACAGTGAGCGGGCTTAGTAATGGCACAGCCTATAGCTGTACAGTGAACGCGACAAATAGCGCTGGTAGTAGTGTGGCGTCAGCGGCGGTTTCGGTCACACCAACAGCTACTTTAACGGGTACGACGACTACCTTGGGTCAGTTCTGCACCTATAGCTACAATGCGCTTAATACCTCAGCTTCCGTCAATCGTACTAGTACCGCAACTTGGACATGTGGCACCACCTCGCGCGTGCTGGCTGCTAACGGTATCCCTGATCATGCTGTAGGCACATTTCCTAATGCCAATAATCCCAACACTATTTCTGCGCAGACGGTAGCTGCCACCTATACGGTAACTCCGACATATACCGGCACATCAATTACATTGGGTGGGCCGCGCGGTGCAACCGGTTACGTACTCAATGGTGTGAAAATTGATGCTGGTACTGCCGGTTCATGCCCAGCGAGCGCAACGGCAGTAAATGGCTGTAGCGCGATCGATAATAGTGGTGCGTGGAGCATTGAAGCGTTGGGTCAAACATTTTTCAGCTTCGGTACCGATTCAAACAACGCGCATGTACAACCGACTGGCGAGTATCATTATCATGGTATGCCTGAAGGCTTCATCACTTTACGTGGTGGTGGTTCTACAAAGATGACACTCATTGGCTGGGCGGCGGATGGCTTTCCGATCTATGCGCGTTATGGCTATAGCATAGCTACTAACGCCAATTCTGCACTTAAGGTCATGACGGGCAGTTACAAACTTAAAACGACCGTGAGTGCAACTCGGCCATCGACTACTTTATTTACCTTGGGCGGATTTGCGCAAGATTGGGAATACGTCGCTGGATCTGGTGACCTAGATGAATGTAATGGGCGTACCGGCGTCACGCCAGAGTTCCCCAACGGCATTTATCACTACTTTGCGACCGATAATTATCCTTACCTCCAGCGCTGTATCAAAGGCAAACAGTAGGAATATATTTTTTATGGTGATGAGTATGAGTATTGAATCTGTTTTGCGCCGTATGTTGCAGATTATTGTGGTGCTACTTTTTTGCTTGGTAGCAACGCCAACCGTGCAAGCGCATTTAATGGTAGCGCAACACGGCACCTTAAATATTGTGGGCAGTGGTGGTTTTACGGTAATGGCGCTGCCTGTGGATGCCTTTACAGGCATAGATGATGACGGTGATGGTTTGTTGTCGCTCGCTGAAATGCGCGCGCATTCTGGTGAGATCGAAGCGCAGGTATTGCGTGGCCTACGCTTGCGCAATGCTGCAGGGTTCCTGCCACTTGAAGGGTTGATGTTGAACATCTCACCCGATGATAGTGCGCCCACTGCACCGGCACGGCATCTGGTAATTCTAGGGCGCTTTGCACTTGGCGGCGCTGATGAGCAAGCAGTGAGTGATTTAAAGCTGCACTTTACGTTGTTTGGTAAGGATGCGCAATCGCAAAAACAAATCATCACCATCACCCGTGGTGCAGAAAAACAAAAGTTGGTATTGTCACCTAATCACCCAGAGAGCGCGGTCTTTGCATCGGTAGGGGCCGTGATTCTAAGTAATGCGCTTCAGGGCGCGGAACATGTTTTAAGCGGTCTTGATCACATGCTGTTTCTACTGGTCGTGCTTGCCACCGGCTGGGGAATCCGACAAATTGCGATTGCCTTGACTTGCTTTACATTGGGGCACGCCATTACCTTAACGGCGAGTATTTTTGGTAGCTTGAGTGTGCCAGCCAATATTGTGGAACCCGCTATCGCCGCCACTATTGTTGGTATGGCGCTGTTTGATCGTTGGTCGCAACAGCAAAAGCAGCCGTGGTTACCCATTGTTCGACTCATGCTGATTTTGGGTTGTGCACTCATACATGGTTTGGGTTTTGCAGGCGCACTTACTGATCTCGGCCTTGAAAGCAACCATCGTATCTATACCCTCATCGGTTTTAACGCGGGTATAGAAATTGCACAGTTGGCGGTTGCGCTGATGGCAACGGCGACGATGTTTAGCGTTAACCGATTCATCGGTGCCAGCGGGGTTACTACCAGTACGCGTATTGCGTCGCTCGCCGCTATAGCGGTTGGTTCAGTGTGGTTCGTGCAGCGCTTAGTTATGCCGTTTTAGGTCTTAAATACGCAATCAAACCCTACTTATTGCCTGTTTCTGGAAACTTATAAAACCGCGCGTTCAGATAGCGCGAAATAATTGCCTGATCTTCTTCAAATACCTGCAAATTTAATTCTGTATCGCAACGCGCTACTTGAGTTACTAGCTTGGCATAGGAAGTTACCGATCTATTTTTGCGGGTATATACGGCATCACCCGTTTTGTCTGCTGCGGTGGAAAATTTAGCCGCATGACAGCCAGCGCATTTTGAATCGCGTAGCAAGGCCTCTGCCGTCGCGGGGAAGGCAGCTTTAGAATTTGCATCCGGTGCAGGGGTAGGAGCAGGGGCAGGGGCAGGGGCTGATTGCGCCACTACCGCCACCCCGTGTGCCATAAAAGCTGCCGATAGTAAAATTGCGATACGCATCATCGAAATCCTTAGATAAAAAAACAAGAGTAACAGCCTAGAATAGCGCAAGCAATGCTGGCTTATCCAAGAAAATAGGGTAATTGGTCAAAAAACTACCGGAAAAAATAGCGCTAGCGTTGACGTAATGCATCAAATTGGCTATAATCTCGGTCTGTTGTTTGAGTACGTTTAGTAAATTTAAGTGTACTTCAAGCAAACAATTCCCTGATAGCTCAGTCGGTAGAGCGACGGACTGTTAATCCGCAGGTCCCTGGTTCGAGTCCAGGTCGGGGAGCCAGTCAAATGTAGGGGTAGCATCCGTTACCCCTACCCCCTAATCTTAATACATTCCTTCCCAATTCATAATTAGGAGGATGTGTGGATAATTCTTTAAGTACCGGTTCAGGTACGACGAATCAAAGTAATACCGCGTTATGTACCATTTCGGCTCTTGCGACGATTTATATCGCTCTGGTCGGCACCAAAGGTGGGACACCAAGACGTTTACTGTCGTTAATTTAGCGTTTCCTATGCCGCTCTAGGGCTGTGCGTATTGATGGTTGACGCGCAGGCTTCGTGCAGTAAATATTATGATCTTGCGCACACCTCGCCGGAGGGGTTTGTAGAGCTGCTGCATACTGGTGTCGCTCAATTAACTCGAATATCGCATACCGTGATTCCACCACTGCACGTAATCCGCGCCAATTTTAAGCCCGTTGACGTCGCTTGGTTCCAAACGCATATGCGGCGTGACGTGCATTTAAAATACGCATTGCGTAGCGATCTGATTACCGATAATTACAACATCGTTATTATCGACAGCCAAGGTGCTGAAGGCGCTTTGCAAGAAGACGCGACATTAGCGGCTGACGACGTGATCTCCTCAATCATGCCGCATGTGACCAATATGCGGGAGTTTTTTGACGGGACTATGGAGCTTTTTAACCGTCTTAGGATGTACCCGAATACCAATGGATCAGTTTGAACCTCCATCTAATTGGCTGCGACTAAAGGCATTCCCCCCACTTTTAGGTTCGCAATGCGAATTTCTCACGCAATGGCCACTTGGATGGTTGCGCAAATTGACGCACGAAGGCTGCAAACGCTAGCCCCGTCGATCATGACAACCAGCTCGACGCCATTCAAGGTGCCAGCGGTACAGCCTTCTGCATCACTTAACTTCGCTGAGGTGAAGCCTGCTCGGCTAAAAAGTCCAATATATCCTCTAATCACGTTGCCCACAAATTGGGTGGTTTAGGAGCAAAGGTGCGGCAACACCATTAAAAAACGCATCGTTAAAAAAGCTGGAAACGTCCTACTTAAGAGTGGTTGAAGCCATTTTGGTAAGCATAGCTGAAGTACTTTTTGCTACGGAAACAATTGCCATGTCAGATCCGGTCATAAACTGCAGGGTTAAACTAATTAATCGCAAATTATATTTTGCTGTAAGTGACAAATCTAACTTGAACCAGTTGTTCAGCACCTCCGACTCAGTGGGAAGCAGCAAAGGACAATCCTCGGTCGCTTGAAGTGCCGTTGTTAGGAACATGGAAGCGCTAATCAAATTAATTGCGTTGAAAGACGAAGCAGCACTAGGGCAACTTTATCGGCTGATGCAGCACCGAATTGTCGCCTTTGCGATGCAACGTTTAGATAACGCCGAGCTTGCTGAGGAGGTGATGGTGGAAACACTTTTTGAAGTTTGGAACCATGCGCCGCGTTATGCAGGGCATTCAAAAGCGTCTACATGGATTCTCGGCATTGCACGGCACAAGGCGTTGGACAAAGTGCGCGGACGCAGTATCTTGACTGAACCTTTGCTTGATGCACATTTAGAAATTGCGTCAGATGAAATTAGCCAGCTTGAACGCGTAGATGCACAACAACAAGATATCGCCTTACAAGGCTGTATTGAACATTTATCAGTAGTGCAACGCGAATGCGTACATTTCGCTTTTTATCAGGATTTAAGTATGGAAGATATTGCTCAATTACAAGCTTGCCCCGTAAATACGGTTAAAACACGCTTGTTTCACGCCCGCAAAAATTTAAGCAATTGCATGATGGCGCACGGCCACGGGAGCCAATCATGAATATGAGCATTTTAAGTGCCGCAGCGTGGCAGCGCTTTATGGAATTATTGCCGTGGTATGTCAATGGCACATTATCGATTGATGAGCGTTTTGAGATGGAATTTTGGTTAGCAGTATCAGCCAAATGCCGGACTGAACTCGCCTATGTGGTGGCGTTGGCAAGTGAAGTAAAGCGTACATCCCTGCCTTTGGCGCAGCGCGATGAAGCGGCAGGTTTGGCACAATTAATGGCAAGAGTACATGCGCAAGATAGTGGCAAGCTGGCGTTCCGCACCATTGGTGGCGCTGGTGTGAAAAGGGCATTGCAAAATGCGCTGACCAAGTGGCACAAACAAGCCATTGCTATTGCTGCAGCGCTGGCCATTGTGCAAACGGGGGTGTTGGTAAACTCGGTTTATCAGGCACAGGATAACGCTGTGATTAAGCCCTTGGGTGCAGCCGTCGGTGACGGTGCTGCGCTGCGCAAAACTGCGCTATTACAAGTGACGTTTCGGGCCAGCGCTAGTGAAGCGCAAATACGTGGCCTGCTAGATAAGCTCGGTGCTGAAATTGTTTCAGGACCCGGCGCATTGGGCGTTTATAGCTTGAAAATTGCTGGCGAACGTGGCGATGCAACCCTGACGGCCTTACGCAACGCGCAAGACGTGGTGGATAGCGCTGCAATGTTGACCAATTAGCGATGAAGCATCTTGCCCGGCACGCATCGGCTAGCATTGCGACACTAACCTTGCTGTTAACTATAACGTTAGCAGCGGTGCTGGCACACGCTGCACCCCCAGCGGTGCTTGCAACCACGGCTAGTGTGACTACTTTGCCCGTAGCAAATGGCGCGGCAGTTACGGTAAGCGATGCAGTCAAACTGAGTCGCGCAGATTGTGTAAAGGCAAAGCTTGCTGGACCGCGCCGTGTTTTTTGTGATGATAGTACCAACAATAGCACCGTGGCGCAGCCCGCAAAGCCCACTACACCGAGTAACATCATCGCCGCCGCACCACCAGTGGCTTTACCCGTAATCCCTGTCCCTGCAGCACCACCGATCGCGATGGTTGCCAAGCCAGAAGCGGCGCAGCAATTAGTGCCGCATGTGGAAAAGCGCGCCCGCATTACAACAAATATTATGCCATCGACTG
>JANMDR010000086.1:0-2933 GCA_031376425.1 Betaproteobacteria bacterium | reverse complement strand
CAAAAATACCAAGGCAATGCCGCGCTGGTTGCAAAGCTCAATAAAGTGCGCAGCTTTTAGGGCGGACTCTGAAAATAAAATACCATTGTTTGCCACAATACCGACTGGCATACCCCAAATATGGGCAAAGCCACAAACTATGGTGGTGCCATACAAGGCTTTGAATTCATGAAAATCAGAACCATCAACAATCCGCGCAATGATCTCGCGGATATCAAAGGGCTGGCGCGTATCTTTGGGAATACAACCGTAGAGTTCTTCGGCGGGATACTTAGGCTCACGCACGGCTTGCAAATCGCTATCGTTTACTTTTTTACGGTTTAGGTGGCTTACAATTTCACGCACAATCGATAATGCATGCTGATCATTTTCAGCCAAATGGTCGGTAACGCCTGAAGTACGGCAGTGTACGTCTCCGCCTCCCAATTCTTCCGCCGTCACTACCTCACCCGTTGCGGCTTTTACCAGTGGCGGGCCACCGAGAAAAATTGTTGCCTGATTTTTAACAATAATCGATTCATCGCACATCGCCGGTACATAGGCACCACCGGCCGTGCACGAACCCATGACGCAAGCAATTTGGGCAATCCCTTTGGCAGACAAATTAGCCTGGTTATAAAAAATTCGGCCAAAATGTTCTTTGTCTGGAAAAACTTCATCTTGCAGTGGTAAAAACGCACCACCAGAATCCACCAAATACACACAGGGCAGATTGTTTTGCATGGCAATTTCTTGGGCGCGTAAATGCTTTTTCACCGTCATCGGATAATACGTCCCCCCCTTCACCGTGGCATCGTTAGCAACAATAACGCACTCAATGCCCTCGATGCGCCCGATCCCTGTGATAACACCTGCCGCTGGGGCATCTTGCCCATCCGCGCCGTACATATTCCAACCTGCTAAGGGGGAGAATTCTAAAAATGGCGCACCGGAATCAAGCAATGCCTTAACCCGATCACGTGGCAGTAATTTACCGCGTGCCACATGCTTGGCGTTGGCCGCTGCCCCCCCTCCCTGTGCTACAAGTGCGGTACGTTCGCGCAATTGGGTAACGAGTGCTTGTAACTGTACGGCGTTGCTGATGAAATTGGGTGCGGTGACGTCTAATTTTGATTTTATTTGGGGCATAGAAAATTTACCGCAATGGTTAGTTAGGTTTTAAGCAAATTACGCAGCTAATCCTCGCGCAATAAGCATTCTTTGAATTTCGCTTGTGCCTTCATAGATCTGCGTAATTCGGGCATCTCGGTAATAGCGCTCAACGGGATAGTCGGTTAAATAACCGTAACCGCCATGAATTTGAATCGCCTTGCTGCATACCCATTCAGCAAGTTCAGATGCGAATAATTTCGCTTGCGACGCTTCTGATAAGCACGGCAAACCCGCTGTGCGCATTTGCGCTGCATGCAAAATTAGCATGCGGGCGGCATTGATACGGGTATGCATATCCGCTAAATAATTAGCGATGCTTTGGTGCTCGGCGATTTTTTTACCAAACTGCAAGCGATCATTGGCATAGGCATTGGCAGCTTCAAATGCCGCGCGCGCAATGCCGAGCGCCTGAGCCGCAATGCCGATACGCCCACCTTCTAAATTGGATAGTGCTATAGCCAAACCTTTACCGCGTGGCCCCAACATCTGCGCTTCGTCAATCTCACAATCTTCAAATAAAATAGCGCAGGTGTCAGAAGCACGAATACCGAGCTTATGTTCCGGCTTTTGCACATTAAACCCCTTGGCATCTGCAGGAACGATAAATGCAGAAAGGCCTTTTTTACCGAGTTCGGGATCAGTCACCGCAAATACAATTGCCAGCCCAGCACGTTTGCCGTTGGTGATAAATTGCTTGCTACCATTGAGCACCCATTTACCGTTTTTGAGCTCAGCGCGGGTTTTAAGATTATTGGCTTCAGAGCCCGCTTGTGGCTCCGTTAAGCAGAAACAACCTATCGTTTTACCGGAAGCCAACACAGGCAAATACTGGCGCTTCTGCGCTTCTGTACCCCATGCCAAAATTGGCCCGCAGCCCACTGAGTTATGGACGCTCATCAAGGTAGATGTAGATGCATCACCCGCCGCGACTTCTTCAATGGCAAGCGCGTAAGCAGTATAGTCAGAAAACGAACCGCCGTATTCTTCGGGCACCATCATACCCAACAAACCCAACTCGCCCATGTGCGCCACCATTGCATCGGGTAGCCATTTATCACGCTCCCACTGGGCGGCGTTTGGTGCCAGCTCGTTTTGAGCAAAATCACGCGCCATGTCGCGGATCATGCGTTGTTCTTCAGTATAAAAATCGACTTGGGCAGGCATTGTTTGCTTTCTGATTTACTTTACTTCGCTTTACTGCACTTTATTTCACGCTGTCAGCTGCTTCACCCGCTTTTGCGGCCGCTTTGTTCATCTCCACTTCGAGAGCTTTGGCTTTATCCATTGCTTTTATCTGCTCGCCTGCGATCGCGTTTGAGTAGATACTTTTCTCTGCAGGCTTTTTTTCTTCAGCTTTAATCTGTTCTTTTTTACCGCAACCCACAGCCGCAAACGCCAATAAAAAAGGCACGCTGCCGATAATTAGCTTACTTAATAATGACGGTTTTACCATGACAATTCCTCACCATCATAATTAAAAAACTTACCGTTGTAATCCGCCAAATTACCGTTCAACGCATTGGTAATGACCTTACGTACGCCAGTAATGCTGGTGGTGGGATCAATATCTGCACCGGCACCACCCATATCAGTTTTTACCCAACCTGGATGCATCACGAAACAACGCACCCCATGTGCACCGTGCTCGATGGACGCTGTTTTCACCACGGCATTTAATGCCGCTTTGCTGGCACGGTATAGCGGCGCACCACCGCTAACGATATTGCTAACCGAGCCCATTTTACTGCTGATAAACGCAAATGCACCTTTGTTTTTTATCA
>JANMDR010000068.1:0-3174 GCA_031376425.1 Betaproteobacteria bacterium | reverse complement strand
GGCCTGTAGCGCTGGATCGAGTTTATTGGCTGCGGATAAAGTACGGGCATAATCGATGAGCGCTTCGATCAAATTATCAAAGGTTTGGCTTTGCCGGCAAATAGCAATTGAGCGCTCGTAATTTTTAATCGCGGCTGGTAGTTCGCCTTGTAAAAACAAGGTGTGGCCGAGCGTGGAATGGGCGTTAGCGATGGCGACGCTTGATTGACTATTCGGAAAAATAGCGATTGCGGATTCAAGCGCGGCGCGCGATTGATCGAGACTGCCCAAATCGCGCAGTAATGCACCTAGTCGCGTTTGTGAAGTGCAAATTGATGTGGGCCAGCCAGATTCATTGGCCTCGCTAACTACCCTTTCAATGCACTCGCTAGCGGCCTCTAAATCACCTAAGCTGTGTAAAATCCAGCTGGCGTTCATATCGCAATTTATCGCCAAACGGCGTATTCCTGCCTGCCCAGACGCAATGGTTGCTTTAAGTTCAAGCGCTACCGCCAGCGATGGATTGCGCCAAAAATTTGCCATGCCTTCTGCCGCATAAATATAAGCGGCAAGTGCTGGTTGATGGGCAAACTGAGGGGCGCGGAGTTTGAGCATCGCTAAGCGCGCTCGACAGGATTCAGGATTTTGAAACGATTCGAGGTAGCAAAACCAAGCAATGCCGATTAATTCACGCAAAGGATCTGCACAGGTTGCGTAAATTTCTATGCACTGTTCTAAGGTTTTTGAGCCATTGATCAAATCACCCCGCAATGCCTGCAGAAAGGCTTTACAAAGTAGAGTATCGCCCTGCAAAATTGCATCAGGATTTAATTGCAAAATTAGCATTTCCGCACGCGAAAGCGCAGCATCAGCCGCATTTTGCTCGTCAAATAAACAAGCAATCTCGGCTTCGATTAAATAGGCGCGTAGCGTTGTCGCTGTTTTACGCGCAGCTTTGAGCACGGGCGCAACCAGAGCACGCGCTCGCCGCGAATCGCGCTGTCGTAAATCCCACGCCAACGCGATTTCTGCTTCCAATCGATCCGCACCGCTCGCGGCGTCACGCAAGCGCTTAAAACTTTGTGCTAGTTCGGTTTCGGTGGTGTGTAGTGGGCAAATATTAGATTGCATACGCAAATTGTGACGTAATTGATTCGGATAATTGTAGTCGGAAATGCGGTCTAAATTATGACTAATTACACAATATTAATATCTAAGGTTTACGAGGCTTTAATTGCGATGAAAGTGCGTTGCTACGCACAAGCTCCACGCATCCCGTAAAATAGCGTTTTGGCTACCTAAAAATAAAGGAGTGTCCGTGCGCGTACTTATTTGGATTGTGCGGTTAATTGTGGTGGGATTGTTGGTATGGTTCGCGGCAAAAAACGCCGGAACAGTTACCTTACGCGGATTCCTAGACAGCTCGATTGAGGCACCATTAGTATTGATTTTATTGACTTTTTTTGGCGGGGGGCTGCTCTTAGGGCTAGTTTCCTCATTGGGTGCGGTGTTCAAACTCAAGCGCGAAATTCGTAAATTAAATCGCGCGCTTAGTCATGCCAATCACCCTAATCATGGGCAACAACCATCGCCGGCGCAAAAAGGCGAGCCGGTGCCACTTTCTACTTCAGTTTCTGTACTTGATGTGACGGGGCCGATTCCGCGACTGGATTTGTCGAGTACAGTGGATAAACGCCAATGACGTTTGAGGCGTTCGGCTTACTTCCTTGGCTGTTGCTGGGTGCGCTCGTGTGTTTTGGCGCAGGCTGGTTGGCGGCGCGTTCGGACGTAAAGCAAATCGTTAGTGAATCGCGAGAAATGCCTCAGGCTTACTTTCGGGGCTTAAATTTTTTGTTAAATGAAGAGCAAGATAAAGCGATTGAAGCTATTATTGAAGTGACTAAATCGAACCCTGAAACAGCAGAGCTACAGTTCGCGCTAGGAAGTTTATTTCGCCGCAAAGGGCAAACTGATAGAGCCATTCGGATTCACCAAAGTCTATCGGAACGCGCCGATATTAAAGGTGAAGATCGAGTTTCGGCTCTGTATGAATTGGCGCTTGATTATCAAAAGGCTGGGTTGCTGGATTATGCCGAGAAAATTCTCGATGATTTAATCGCAGCCAATGCTGGCTCACAAGCGCAACGTGTGGCGATTGGGCGCTTACTGCTAGACGTGTGCGTGCAAGAACGTAATTGGTCACGTGCGATTGGCGGTGCAAAATTACTGGATGTTGAAACAGCAAAACAAGCGCAGTCAGGTGCTAAGTTAACTGACCACCGCAGCGAAATTGCGCAATTTTATTGCGAAATCGCCATTGAAAAAAATCAAGATGCTGACGCTGACACTAGGGCGTTAGCTGATGCCAACACAGCCTTAGACGCCGCATTGGCTGAAAACGCCCATTGCGTGCGCGCAAATATGCTTAAGCGCGAATGGTATGCTGCCCGTGGCGAGCATGAAAAAGCGATCGCGGCGTGGCACGCAATTGAGCAACAAGATAGCGCTTATTTGGGTTTAAGTGCCGTGGCTGCACTCAAGAGTTATGTAGCTTTAAATAGGGAAGCCGAAGGTGTGGAAGTGCTACGCCGTATGCACCAGCAATATCCAGCGCTTGATCTCTTAGATGCTTTATTTACCAGCACCTTGGCGCGTGAGGGTTCAGCTTCTGCCTATGCGTTGGTACGGGATGATTTGAAAATGAATCCAACCTTAATTGGGTTGGACAAGTTGCTGCAAGCCCATATTATGGAAGCTGATCAGATTTACCATGAAGACTTAACCATGGTCAAAAATATTCTGTATTCATATTCAAGCAAGTTATCGCATTTTTTATGCGGCAATTGTGGTTTCAAGGCCAAGCAATATTATTGGCATTGCCCCGCCTGTGGCGGCTGGGAGAGCTTTCCACCACGGCGTACTGCAGAGATTGAAGCGGCGCAGCGGCATTTAGTGCAATCAAAAATAGAAGGGCGTATCGTTCATGAGCAATAGTTTTAAACCCATTATCGCCGTGCTAGATTACCCGACAGCGGCGCAGGCTTTAGCGTTTAGTGATCGCCTTGATCCCACACTTTGCCGAGTCAAAGTGGGTAAAGAATTATTTACCGCTGCTGGGCCTATGGTAGTTGAAGGTTTGGTAAAGCGCGGGTTTGATGTTTTTTTAGACCTAAAATTTCACGATATTCCCAACAC
>JANMDR010000062.1:0-18617 GCA_031376425.1 Betaproteobacteria bacterium | reverse complement strand
AGAAAATAACGACTAACAAGCGCAAAGGCGCGTGATTTAACGGTGAAAAGTGCATTGATTGCGCTCATTCGACTTAGAAATTCTTCAACGCTGCGCTAGCGCTCAAATTCGTTGGGTTTTATGTGGTTGTGCAGAGGTCTTGTCAAAGCGATTTATCAGTCGCAATCTGCATTTCATCTTGGCGCGTTTGAGCCAATCCATGCTGACGCTCATAATCACAATCAGCATCACTCAACCTCAACGCACGTTGTTAAAAAACGCGTGGTAGTCAAACGCGCCCAACTTACAAATAAGGAAAACCAACGCTATGTCACCCCTCATGCTGCTTCATGTTGTCACAGGTACTGTCGCCGTACTCGCTGGGGCAATCGCACTATTTGCAACTAAAGGCTCAAAAATACATCGTGCGGCCGGTAATACATTTTTTGCTTTTATGATGGTGATGGCAATAACGGGGGCGATTGTTGCTTTGCAAAAACCATCAATGATTACATTTTTAGCTGGTGTGTTCACCCTCTATTTGGTAGCAACTTCATGGGTCACCATTCGTCGTATTGCGCCTAAAATTGGGGTTTTTGAAGTAGTTGCGCCGTTGGTGGCGTTGGGTATTGGCGTGGGCGGGATTTGGTTTGGGCTTGAGGCGTTGCAGAGCGTATTGAAATTGAAAGACGGGTTCCCAGCTGAACCGTATTTTTTCTTTGGTGGTCTAGCGCTAGTAGCAGCTGCGCTAGATATTAACCTGCTTATTCACCGAGGTGTGCGTGGACACCACCGGATTGCGCGACATGTTTGGCGCATGTGTTTAGCACTTTACATTGCCACGGGGTCGCTATTCACAGGCCCCGGTGCGCGGGCGTTTCCAGAGAGTATCCGTGATAGCTTCCTGCTATCCGTGCCCGAAAATGTGGTGGCACTAATGATGGTGTTTTGGCTTGCTCGGGCGATGTTTACTCAGCGGTTTCGCGACGCTTGAATAGACGCCCAGCACCATACGCGGTTTGCATGGAGGCGCTAGGCTATTTTCGGAAATATTCAGTCAGTTATTCCAGAAGTAATTAAGGCGCTAGGCTGGTAGTGCCAGCAAAATAGCCATCTGTAGTACAGCGGTTGGCGTTATTAGTGAGTTGAATTCTAGCGCTGATGGTCGTTTCTAGATATTGACCATTAAAAAGCGTCATAGGGCCACCGCCACCGCTGGGGCAACTGTAGTTGCCGAGGATATTGAAGATTTTGCCAAAGTTATTTCGGGTTCCGGAGAACGAGCATACGGTGGCAGAATTTATCGTGAAAGTGCCGCTGATGACACTGCTGGTTGGTGAATCATTTATTATATTCAATGAAAATGGCGTATTGAAGGTGCCATTGCTGCTGGAAGCACTGGAATCACACCCGCTAACCCTTTGCCGATAATTGCCGAGCCATGTATTGGTTAAGTTAGGTATTTTGAAGGTTTGGCGTTCGATGTTTTTATTAATGGTGAGGCCGTCTACCTCATAGGATATGCCCGCTTCACCTTCATTTCTTGGCACAAAAATAATTCTGCCAACCTTGCGGATTCCTACACTATTTGGGTTGAAGCTATTGAAAAATGCGGGGCCGCTCGTTTGGTATAAATCACCTAAGTAGCCCGAGCCGCTGGGTACCATAGCGCTGGCGACAAACCATGAGGGGCGATTGTCAGCGCCATAAATAAACATGGTGGCAAAGAGAGTTTGATCTTGTTGGGTGATATTTAAACCCCAACCCGCTTCATTGGGATTGAACCAAAGATCGCCCCAGAATGAGGCAAAAGAAGTGGAGCTTAAAAAGGTGCTGATGGCAACTATTGTCGAGACGAAAATTTTTTTCATGATTGGTTCCTAAAATTAAAATGCTTAAATTGCCTGTGTACGTAACAGCAACCATGCTTTGGCATCACCACTTAATAGCGGGAGTACACGCTTGGCAACTTCGGCGTGATAGGCATTTAGCCATGCAATTTCGTCCGCACGCAGCAGGGATTTTTCGATTAAATGGGTATCAATTGGGCAGAGGGTGAGCGTTTCAAAGTGCAAGAAATCGCCAAAACCTTCATTGCCGGCTGGCATATTCAGCACTAAATTCTCAATGCGAATACCCCATTTGCCGGTGCGATAAAGACCAGGCTCTATCGAGCTAATCATGCCTTCTTCCATTGCCGTGTGCGGGTCTGGCATAGCTTGGCTGATGGTTTGCGGGCCTTCGTGAACATTCATAAAATAGCCGACACCGTGCCCAGTGCCGTGTCCATAATCAAATCCTGCCGCCCAAATTGGGGCACGGGCAATAGCGTCAAGGTAAGGAGATTTTGTACCTTTAGGAAACTTTGCTACCGATAGCGCAATGGTGCCTTTTAATACCAAGGTGTAATCGCGTTTTTGCTCAGCGGTAACTTCACTAAGAGCGCCAATAGGCCAGACACGGGTAATATCGGTAGTGCCGCCCAGATACTGACCGCCGGAATCGATAAGCAATAGTCCATTACCTTCAATGGTGAGTGCAGTGGCTTTGTGGGCACGATAGTGGTTAAGCGCACCGTTAGACTTGAAACCGGCAATCGTGGCGAAGCTGCGGCTAACGAAGCCCGGTTGCTTGGCACGGCAGGCCGTGAGCTTTTCGTCAATAGTAACTTCAGTGATCGGCTCGACACCTTGAGCTTTTTCAAACCATGCATAAAATTCAGCCATCGCCGCACCATCAAGCTCCATCGTTCGCCGCACAAACTCGCGTTCGGCCTCAGTTTTGCGCGATTTTGCGAAGGTAGTAGGGTTGACGGCTTCCACCACTTTTACCTGTGCACCAACGGTTTCGCGGGTGCGATAGGTAATGCGACGGGGGTCAATCAGTAGGGCAGTGTTCGCTGGCAAGTTTGCGAGTGCGCTATTGGCGGCATCATAGCTTGCTAAGCTTACGCCATCGGCTGCTAATTCGCTCTCAATCGCCGTGGGGACTTTTCCAGCTATCACGAAAATAGTGGCGGTGGTTTGCGAGATCAGTGCATGGGCTAAGAACACCGGATTGAAGCTTACATCGCTGCCGCGCAGATTAAACAGGTACGCGATATCGTCTAAGGTAGAAATGAAATGCCAGTCGGCATTTGCTAATTTCATCGCCTCCCGTGTGGCAGCGAGCTTATCGCGCCGCGCCAGGGTAGCGTGGGGTGCGACATGGTTGTAAATGGGGGCTTGCGGCAATGCTGGGCGGTCAGGCCATATGGTCGCCATCAAATCGCAATCGGTACGTAGATTGATACCTTGCGCCTGCAATGCAGTCTGTAGCGCACGGGCAGCAGCCAAACCTAATACCGCACCATCCACAACTACCGTGTTTTTAGCGCCCACGTTCGATGCTAACCAATCTACATGTTCCTGACTAGCGCCAGACCTAATCTTAAACAGGCTGATGCCCGTACCCGCGAGCTCACTCTCAGCCTGCTGCCAATAGCGGCTATCGGCAAACAAAAATGCCTCTTTTATGGTTACCACCAAAGTACCCATTGAGCCGGTAAAGTTGGATAACCACTCGCGCGATTTCCAGCGCTCGGGTAAGTATTCGGATAAGTGTGGATCACTCGACGGCACCAATACGGCTTGGATATTTTCCCGCTGCATTGCCGCGCGAAGGGTAGCGATGCGGGCGGTGATGATGGGGTTGTGCGTAATTAAGGTATCCATGAAGTTTCCCTAGGGTGTTTAAATAATAAAATTATCTTATTTTACCGCAGTCGATACCGCTAGGTACGCAACTGCAGTACGGCATCATTAATAACGGATTGCGTTAGCTTCGGTTGTAATAGCGCTAAAAATGCATAGGTATAACTTCGCACAAAGCTCGCGCGCTTAATCGCCACCTTTGTTGTGCTTTCTGGAAACAGGTGCGCTACGGGAATGCACGCGAGTGCGGTATCGCGTTCTGGCTCATAGGCCATTTCAGCCAACAGGCCAATGCCAATACCTAGCTCAACATAGGTTTTGATCACGTCTGAATCCATAGCAGAAAGCACAAAAGTAGGGGTTAACCCAGCGTCGGCAAAGGCGTTATTGACAGCGCTTCGGCCCGTAAATGAAACATCATAGGAAACTAAAGGATATGCCGCAATATCGGCTAATTGCAGTTTTTTCTTTTGTAATATCGGATGGTTTTTTGGTGTCACTAAAACGCGATTCCAATTGTATAAGGGTAAGGTGGCAAGGTCGGGCACGGCATCAAGTTGTTCCGTGGCAATGCCAATATCGGCACGGCCTGATGCCACCTCAGCGGCTACTTGCGCGGGGTTGCCTTGATGGATAAAGAGCGACACCTCAGGGAACCGTTTTAAAAATGTAGGGATGATGCGCGGCAGCACGTAGCGTGCTTGCGTGTGGGTGGTGGCGATGACCATTTCGCCAGTTTGATTGTCTTGTAAATCTAATGCGGCACGTTTTATGTTTTTTGCGCTCATCACTGTTTGTTGCGCAATATTGATGAGTTGCTGACCGGCTGGGGTGATGGCGCTGAGTCGTTTACCCCGCCGCACAAAAATTTGCACGCCCAATTCATCTTCCAGCGCTAAGATTTGCTTACTCATGCCTGGCTGTGAAGTGTGCAATGCCAGAGCCGCCGCCGAGATGGATAAATTGCAATTGGCGATTTCGCATAAATAGCGGAGCTGTTGCAAAGTCATTTTAAAATTCCTATATTCCGAAAACGTATTTAATAATAACCTATTATTCCTTTTGTTTCTATGCAACGCTTGCTAAAATGCATGTATTCTCAAAATAGGGTACAAAAAAATGTATCGTTACGACGCAGTAGATCAACAATTAGTGGATGAACGCGTAAACCAGTTTCGCGACCAAACTGCACGGTTTTTGAACGGTAGCTTGAGCGAAGATGAATTTCGCATTTTGCGCCTGCAAAACGGGCTTTATGTGCAAAAACACGCGCCGATGTTGCGGGTAGCCATTCCCTACGGCTTACTTAGCAGCAAGCAGGTGCGCAAGCTTGCGCATATAGCGCGAAAATATGACCGCAGCTATGCGCACTTTACCACTCGGCAGAATATCCAATTTAACTGGCCAGCCCTAGAAACCGTACCGGATATTTTGGCTGAACTGGCTACGGTGGAAATGCATGCAATTCAAACCTCAGGTAACTGCATTCGTAATACCACGTCTGATCAATTTGCTGGCGTGGCGCATGACGAAATTATTGATCCGCGTCCGTATGCAGAAATTATCCGCCAATGGTCTACTTTCCACCCCGAATTTGCGTATTTACCTCGCAAGTTTAAAATTGCCGTAAGCGGTTCCGTGGAAGATCGGGCTGGCACCTTATTTCACGATATTGGTGTGCATGTAGTTAAAACCGATGCAGGGCCGGCGTTTCGCGTGCTTGTGGGTGGTGGTTTAGGGCGTACCCCAATTCTTGGTCATGTGCTGCACGATAATTTGCCGGTGCAGCATGTGCTTACCTATTTTGAAGCGATATTGCGGGTGTATAACCGTTTTGGCCGCCGCGACAATATGTATAAGGCGCGTATCAAAATATTAGTAAAGGAAATGGGCTTAGATAAGTTTCGCGCTGAAGTAGATGCAGAATGGGCGCATTTAAAAGATGGCATTAATACCATTACAGATGCAGAATTGACGCGAGTTTCCAGCCATTTTACCGATCCACAATATCTGCCGTTGCCAAATATCGATGCTGATTTTGACGCCGCAAAACTGAACCACAAAGCTTTTGCGAAATGGGTAGAGCGCAATGTATTTCCGCATAAAAAATCCGGCTATGCGGCAGTCACTTTGTCATTGAAAAAAACTGGGATCGCACCCGGTGATGCCACAGCAGACCAGCTTGATGCCGTAGCCGATTTAGCAGAACAATACAGCTTTGGCGAAATACGCGTATCACACGAGCAAAATTTAATTTTGGCTGATGTGCAGCAGGGCGACTTATTTAGCGTTTGGGAAGCCGCTAAAAAAATTGGTTTCGCTACCCCCAATATTGGGTTGCTAACCGACATTATTGCCTGCCCAGGCGGTGATTTTTGTTCGCTCGCCAATGCCAAGTCCATTCCGATTGCAGAGGGCGTACAGCAGCGCTTTGATGATTTGGATTACTTATTTGAGCTTGGCGATATCTCCATCAACATCTCCGGCTGTATGAATGCCTGTGGCCATCATCATGTGGGTAATATTGGTATTTTGGGTGTGGATAAACACGGTGCAGAATTCTATCAAGTCACTGTAGGCGGTAGTCAGGGATTGCAAGCCGCCTTGGGTAAAGTGATTGGTCCTTCGTTTGCGCAGGCCGACATGCCAGATGTTATTGAAAAGCTAATTACGACATTTGTACAGCAGCGAGTGGACGAGGAGAGTTTTTTAGAAACGGTTAAGCGGGTGGGTTTAGAGCCGTTTAAAGTGAGTGTTTATGGCCATAAAAAACCAGAAAACGCACTAAGTGAAGCAGAGGTTGTTCATGCATAATGTAATTCGCAATGAAAAGGCAACGGAAGAAGCAACGGTCATTAAAAAAGCACTCGCTTTGCCAGAAATTACGGGTGGCGCGTTGATTCGCGATGGCGCAGTGGTGGCGAATGATTACACGCTTGTCGATAGCGCGGACGCCTCCTTACAAGGGAACCTTGGGGCTGGTTTTGGGTCGCCTGTTAATTTGATTTTCCCTTATGCCTTTTGGCAGGAAAATCGCGATGCAATCGTGAAGCATGCTCATGATGCAAACATCAAAATTGGTGTTTGCATCACTGGTGCTCTTGATCCCAAACTACTAGAGGCTGATTTGCCACTTCTAGCGCTCATCGCTATTAAATTTGAGAAGTTTGCCGATGGTCGCGGTTATTCTAGCGCCGCGTTGTTACGCTCACGTTATGGTTTTAAAGGTGAATTGCGCGCGATTGGTGATGTACTGCGCGATCAAATTTTTTATATGAAGCGTGCAGGATTTACGTCCTATCAAATTCGCGCCGATAAATCTGCTGAGGCAGCATTAGCATCGTTTCAAGATTTTTCAATGGCCTATCAACAAACGGCGGGTGATGTGGTGTCAATTACACCCGTGCGGAGCACGCCTTCGCCCCTGTCCAGCACTCACCATTTAAACGCGAAGGTGGCAGATTTGAAAGCGTTGTTGCGTAAAATCGAAAATGACTTCTCACCAGCAGTATTCGCGAATAGTTATGGCGCAGAAGACATGGTGCTGATGGATTTAATTGCAAAAGACTTTCCAAAGATCCACATGTTTAGCTTAAACACGGGACGATTGCCCAAGGAGACTTTGGTATTAGCCGAACAAGCGGCAACGCGTTATGGCGTGGCGGTAGAATCATATACGCCCAATACTGTCGCAGTTGCTGATTACATTACCTCGTCGGGTTTGAACGGGTTTTATGAATCTGTGGAAGCGCGTAAAAGCTGCTGTCATATTCGCAAGGTAGAGCCCTTACGTCGTGCACTGGCAGGCAAAAAAGCATGGCTTACCGGTATGCGCCGTGAGCAGGCAGATTCACGACAATCCTTGGAAATTCAAACTACCGATGCTACCCATGGAGCGGAAAAATTTAATCCGCTCCTAGAGTGGACAAATGACGATGTGTGGGCTTATCTTCGCGCCAATGACGTGCCGTACAATGCGCTACATGACCGTGGCTATCCATCAATCGGGTGCGAACCTTGTACGCGTGCTGTGAAGGCTGGTGAGCATCCCCGTGCGGGGCGCTGGTGGTGGGAAAATAGCGAGAGCGGTCAGCAAGAATGCGGCTTACATATTGCGGAAAACAATGTATCGGTATTAAAGCATTTCCCCCAAGTGAGCCAACAATTTAACGAGCAAAAATCATGAGTACAAGTGCCGTGCTAGAAAAAAAACCAATTGAAGGCGTTGAACGCGTTGAAGGCATTACTACAAAACCCTTGAAAAGCCCGCATTTAAGAGCTTTAGAGGCAGAAGCGATTCACATTATGCGTGAGACGATTGCGGAATCACGCAATCCTGCTTTATTGTTTTCTGGTGGTAAAGATTCTATTGTGATGCTGCGTTTGGCTGAAAAAGCATTTCGTCCGGATAGCTTTCCATTTCCACTTTTGCATATTGATACTGAGCATAACTTTCCAGAGGTGATTACCTTCCGCGATTTTCGTGCGCAGCAATTGGGTGAGCGTTTAATTGTGCGCTCCCTTGAAGATTCCATTGCCAAGGGTCGTATCGTATTGCGCACGCCGGACGAAGTACGCAATGTGCATCAAACGATTACCTTATTGGATGCGATAAAAGAATTTGAATTTGATGCCCTATTTGGTGGCGCACGTCGCGATGAAGAAAAATCTCGCGCCAAAGAACGTATCGTTTCGCACCGGGATTCATGGGGGCAGTGGGACCCTAAAAACCAACGCCCAGAACTATGGAATTTATACAATCTCCGCGTAAATCCAGGCGAGCATGTGCGGGTATTTCCGATTTCAAATTGGACGGAGCTGGATATTTGGCAATACATTGATGTCGAACAAATCGCAGTGCCAAAAATCTATTTTGCCCATGACCGCGAGGTGGTAATACGTAAAGGCGCACTCGTCCCTGTGTCTGTACTCACGCCTGTGAGGGCGGGTGAGCAATCAGTGATAAAGCGCGTTAGATTCCGCACCGTGGGCGATGTGACTTGTACAGCACCCGTTGAATCGGATGCAGCTACTGTGCAAGAAATTATCGAAGAAACCATGCTCGCGCGGTTAACCGAGCGCGGCGCTACACGGCTTGACGATCAAACCAGCGACGCGGCAATGGAACAGCGTAAGAAAGAAGGATATTTCTAATGCAAACCGAAACTATTTCTACTTTGAGATTTTCTACCGCTGGTTCAGTGGATGATGGTAAAAGCACCTTAATTGGCCGTCTATTGTTTGATTCAAAATCCATTTTTGAAGATCAGTTATTAAGTATTGGCAATGCCAGCACCAAGCGCGGTCATGCAAAAATTGACCTCTCTTTACTTACCGATGGCTTAACGGCGGAACGGGAGCAAGGTATCACTATTGATGTTGCTTACCGTTACTTTGCCACAGACAAGCGCCGTTTCATCATCGCTGATACCCCCGGCCACGAGCAGTTCACGCGCAATATGGTTACTGGCACCTCTACCGCACAAGTAGCTATCGTATTGGCAGATGCCTCAAAAGGCATATTGTCGCAAACTCGCCGTCACGCGGCGGTTGCGGCCTTATTGGGTACGCCAAAGGTGGTGTTGGCAATCAATAAAATGGATTTGGTTGGATTTGATCAAACCGTTTTTGAAAAGATCAAAGCCGATTTTGAAGTGATCGCTAAAGACCTTGGCTTAGCATCAGTTACCGTGCTGCCTATATCAGCGCTGAATGGCGACAATGTAGTGAGCAAAACCGTTGAGGACGTTAATAATTTAGCGTGGTTCCAAGGGCCTACCTTGCTTGAGTATTTAGAAACAGTAGATGCTAGCCGCGTTAACTCGACGGCATTACGGTTTCCGGTACAGTTGGTGTCGCGCGTTAAGTTTGGCGCGAATAAGGAACATCGCGGTTATCTAGGGCAGATTGAATCGGGTACAGTGCGCGTCGGGGAAACAATCACGGTATTACCATCTAACGAACAAGCGCAAATTTTAGAAATCATAACGGTAGATGGCAATCGCGATGTTGCCTATGCCGGTGAGGCTGTGACCTTAACGCTGAACCGTCAGCTTGATATCTCACGTGGCGATTTGTTTGTAAATGCGGCCACAGAAAATGCCGCCGCTGGACTTGACGATGCACCGCAAAGCAATAGCACTATCACGGCTAATGTGTGCTGGCTGGGTAATCAGCCGCTAGATATGAATCGCCGCTATTTGCTCAAACACCTAACCCGCAGTATTCGCGCTGTGGTGCAAGCGGTGGAAAGTAAAATTGATATAGAAACCTTGCGCCCTATTGACGGTGGAACTAGCCTGAAAGCCAATGAAATAGGACGTCTTAAGTTAAATTGTGCGCAGCCTTTATTTCTCGATGCCTATGCCGATAATTACGCCACGGGCTGTTTTATTTTGATTGATGAAACCACTAACGCTACCGTTGCAGCCGGCACGATTTTATTGGAGCACAAGCATGACTAGCGTTGTTGGTAAAGTCTATTTAGTGGGTGCTGGCCCCGGTGCACCAGATTTGCTAACCTTGCGTGCCGCGAAAATTTTAGCCAGCGCTGACATTGTTTTTTATGATGCACTGGTGCATCCGGAAACAGTAGCACTGGCTGAAAATGCTCGTAAAATAGCCGTTGGTAAGCGGGTAGGGCAAGTTTCAACTGATCAAAGGTTCATCAACCGTAGCCTAGTAGAAGCAGCCAGAGGGCATAAAATTGTGGTGCGTCTAAAAGGCGGCGATCCTATGCTATTTGGTCGTGCGCAAGAAGAAATTACCGCATTGCAAGCCGCAAATATAGAGTTTGAAATCGTACCCGGCATTACGGCGGCCCTTGCTGCCAGCGCGACATTAAAGCAATCGTTAACGCAACGGGGTATTGCCCGTAGTGTGACCTTCGCTACCCCAAGAATTGGCCCCAATGAAGTTGTCAGTGATTGGCTAAATGCGGTAGAAAATAGTGATACAGCAGTGCTCTACATGGCGAGTCGCGATAGCGCTAATATCGCCAAGCGCCTTATTGCAAACGGCAAAGCGCCAAATTTGCCAGTAGTCATTGTGGAAAATATTAGCTTACCAAACGAGCAGCAAATTCGCATGACGCTCAATGAATTAGCCAATTCAGTGCTGAATTTTGATGGGCCAGCGGTGCTGTGCGTGGGCGAAGTTTTTGCGCTTAGCCATGCACAAAATAGCACTGTGCAGCATAGCCTAATGCCCACAACGTCAGACTCAGCGCAGGTTAAAATCACCGGCTAAAACAGGTTTTACCGTTAATTCATGAAGGATTCATTGAAGATATATTATGCTATACGTGTTCGACATTGGTTTCGTCGATGCACTCTATAATTACTTTATTCTTCATAGGAGAAAATCATGTTTGGTAAACTGGCTGCCGACGCATTGGGTCTTTCAGATATTGGTAGTGTTATTAAGGCTGAAGATTACAATAAGGTCGATTCGGACGACTATGTAATGCACGAAGACCAAGAGAAAATTTATTTTCTTATTAAATCAAAAAAGGACGAATACTGCTTTACTAACACCGCGCTTATTCATCTTGACGGCAATAGCGCCATTAGTAAAAAACGCATGTTGCGGCGCTTTAGTTATGCCAAAAACCAAATTTCTGACGTGTACCTAGAAACTGCAGGCACAGTCGATATGGATATTGAAATTAAGTTTGTCATGGGTGGTACGCAATATTCGATTGATGTACACAAGAAGCATATTGAAGAAGTAAAAGACTTGTACAAGTCACTGTTTAGAATTTCGGAAATTACCCGTGACAATGAAGTGGCACTCGAACATGCGCGCGCCAGTTTAGAGCACGCGACCCGAGCCATTGGCCGCAATTCGAGTGGCAGCCCAACACCAGCTGAATCGTTTAAGGAAGTGGCACAAGCGGCAAATGGGTGGCTAGCGAATGCCCATTCAAAGTTTGTGCAAAAAGATTTTGCGGCGGTATTTGATCGCTCTATCCACAACTAAATTACCGCGCTCTTCTGTTCTGATAGCCTGAAGATGACCTGAAATAGGGTTTCTTCAGGCTATTTTGTTTTCGTAAAACTAAAAAATAGACTTGCCCGTAATAGAAGTAAATACCTCTAAGGCTACCGATCCCGCATGGGAATTGCCTGATGGCTCTAGCGCTGGACTCCACACACATATACTGCATTCGCCCGGCACAATCGCCACAATGCCGCCGCCCACACCGCTTTTTGCGGGCAAGCCAACGCGATAAGCAAAATCGCTCGCTGCATCATAGGTGCCGCAGGTGAGCATGAGGGCGTTGATGCGCTTTGCGGCGCTTTTGTCGAGTACTGTGTCTGTTGTGTTGGGTATCACGCCGCCATTTGCTAAAAACCCAGTGGCGCGCGCTAAATCCACGCAGCTCATTTCGATGGCGCAATGGGTGCAGTAGGTATCGAGCACTAAATCAATATCTTGATGCAGATTGCCGAAGCCTTTCATGAAGTAGGCCATCGCGGTATTACGGTTGGCGGTGCCGCGTTCTGAATTAGCCACTTTTTTATCAAAATTGACATCAGGGTTGCCGCTTACGCGCCGCAGCAAGGTGAGCAAGGGGGTAACAGCATCAGGACGTTTACCGGTCTGGCCGGCACCGGCGTCTGAATGGTCTAGCAATACGTCCGTGATCACAAGAGCGCCAGCATTGATAAACGGATTGCGAGGTTTGCCTTTTTCGCTTTCCAATTGCACCAAAGAATTAAATGGATTACCTGAAGGCTCCCGTCCGACGCGGTCCCACAAGGCTTCACCTTGGTAGCGGATAGCCTGCGTGAGCGAAAAAAGTTTGGAGATCGATTGAATTGAGAACGGCGTTTTAGCATCACCAATTTCAAAAATATTTCCTCGTAAGTCGCAAATAGCCATGCCAAATTGCTTGGGTAACACCTTTGCCAGTTCTGGGATGTAGGATGCGACAACACCTTCGCCAATTAATGGCTTTATGGCCGCATAAACTTGCGATAGTGCGTGTTGGTAATCTGTGGCAGGCTGGTTGTTCATTTGGTTGCTCAGGAGTGTTCTTCGTTATTAACTATTCGTATGTTACCCAGTTACCATCCACCCGGTGATACAGCTGTTTTGTTAGAGCCTTGTTAGCGGATGGTGCCACTCTTTCGGTCAGCGCGCGCAATGCGGCAATACCCACTGTTGAACGCATATCGCAAAATGCCAGCATGTTGCGGGCGGGTAGGGCAACTACAACCCCATTTCGGGTATCAGCTTTAAATTCATTGTCCCAGAGTTCATCAATGAGTAATAAACTTGCTTCGGATTTGCTATCGAGCATTACCCCAAAGAAGCCGTCTTGGGGCAACACTGCCAGGCCTTTTTGCGGATTTTTCGTTAAGCACACTAGATTTTCAATTGCAGTAGCGTGTAGCTGATCTGCGCTTAAGCCGCTATCGCGTAATTGTTTAGGATTGATATAGCTTAAGCCCTTGCCGCTCTCCACCACATACGAGACGACCAAGCTTTTACAGGTGATGCGGACGATGGGTAAATCATCCTGCGGTATTTTTATGCCTTCTACCTCCATAGCGGTAGTGAGAATTTCGCCATTCGTCACGTGTTGCGCAAGCGCTGCTTTTATCTGTGGCAGCGCGCGAGCAATAAGCATGCGTGCCTGATCTGCTCGTGATGTGCTACCACCAGCACTACCGCTCGCCATTGAGCGGTTGATGGTCTGGGTGCGCGATGTGTTGCCGACGCGGGATGGCAGCGCCGGTTCGATAGTGTTGCCTACATCCGTGCCAAACTTTTGTGCGTGGCGTAGCGAGAGCGTGGGGCGCAAAAACAAATAGGCCAACGGTAGTAGTGCTATCAATGGGAAAAATAATAACACAAGCACAATGAGGGTTGTCATGCCAGTTTTGCCGTATCCGACATTGACTTTACTATTTGCTATTGCGCCAAAAACCAACGTGCCGATCATGCAAAGCAATAGAAAGATGCCGCCAGCTACACCTTTACCAGATGTTGCGACGGCAAAAAAAGTGCTAATCGCAAATGCCAAACCTATACCTGCGTAAAGCCGCCCGCTCGATAGTGCTTCAAAATCCATCACTTCACTGCCGGGCTCAGAAGTGTCTTCTTTATAGTTGATATAGCCACGGCCAATGAGATAAATTCCGAGAAATACAAGGCTATAGCCGAAAATCTGCGGGAAAAAGCCCACTTCGGTCGAGTCGTCGCCAATAATAATTGCTTGCGTCGGATCTTTTTCCAAATATTTAACCTCAATCGCGCTACCAGACGCGAACCTATCTATTGTGTTACGCGAAACCTTGATGCGTTTTCCGGCCTGATTGCCGGTTAATGTCTTGAATTTCAGGTCAATGTGATAGCTAGTCCCCGATCTTTTTCCTTTTGATTCGGTATAGCCACTGATTGGCAATGCAATGGCTATAACGCCGTTACGTTTAATAGCTGTAATTTCGCCCGATGTTTCGTTAATGATTTTTACAGCAAAAAAACCGGCAATGAGCGCAAGTACGCCAAAGAACATGAGTCGCATAGTTGTTTTTATTTAAATAAAATGATTGAAAAAGAAGGCAGAAGAATTTTAACGCAAATTTAATCGGTGCTAACGATGCTCTATTGCGCATCGGCGAGTATGTTTAAACTGTAGGCGATGCTTGCTATGCAGCGTTGGCGATACGGGCGCGTCAAGTCGTCAATGGTACGTAAAAATAGCTTAAAAACAGCCTATTTAAAAGTGTTTTCAAGCTATTGACGAGTTAGTTTATGCAGAAATAGTAAGCTGTTATGGTATGGTTTTATTGCTCACCACCAGTTTCAAAAAAGCCACTGATTCAGCATCGGGTTGCCGCGCTTCCTTGCGGTAACTCCGACAATCTAAAGTGCGACTCAGAAACTTGGCTTCAACAAGTTCGCGCCGCAAGGTCGCTGGGTCACCAAAGTGGTGGTAACCGTTCAGCGTTTCATTTACCTGTGTTTCCGTCATCTCACGCTTAGCTGGAAATCGTACCCAGAGCGCCCACAAGGCCTGTTGTTGCACCGCAAACTGGCTCGGCCAGCGCATTAGGTGTCCGGCGGTATCAAAGTGCGTTACAGCGCGTTTAAAGGTGCGCGAAAGGGCTGCGTCATTTGGCATAGCAAGCGCTTTAGCTGCTGGTAGTGTTTGCGCTGCTGGCAACGCCTTGTTGCTTATGCTAATTTTTGCATCACTGCGCAGCGCTTGAAAATTACGGTGCCCAGCACTGCGTGCCACCATGTTCAGCAAGCTTAAATGGCTTGGTAAAGGGGTGGTTTTGGCAGCGTCTAATTGGCCCCGAAGTTGTTTACAAAATGCAGAAATATCGGATACGGATAGTGCAACTAGCTGTTGATTTTGATTCATGTCAATTCTCCCGCGCACCGTGCCTGCCCACCGTGTTTACCAAGACGGGCAGTGCTGTGGTTGCCGACTTGCAGCAGGCGCGCAAAAAAGAACGACCTGGAGAAAGAAAAATTGGGGCTACGCAGGTTTAGCTCACGAATGACAAAGTTCATGCGGCAACGCCTAGGTGATCTGCTGACCTAATCGAATTATAGACTGAAAATCAAGATGCTAAGACTTGTTTGATGATTGCGCCGACGGGCTCGTTAATTCATCTAACCACGCCACCACTTCTTCTCTAGCTGCTAAGGTATGCACCGGTAACACGATCACATCCCCCGCTTTTGCCCAGTTTACCAAGCGTTTGGCTGCTGTAATTTCATCGGCTTCGATCACAATATTGTTTGTGGGTACACCGGCTTCGATTAGGTCTGCCTGCAGGCGCAGTGGTACTTCACCTAGTGCGCGACCGCGCAAGAGCTTTGGTAGTTCCTTGATGATGATAAGGTTTGGTTCAGCATGCGCGGCAACAATAGCGAGCTCGTTGAGGGCGTCGTTATCACGATTTCCAGCTTGGCCTAGTAGTAAACCCAAACGGTTTAGGGTGGGGTTTAGTACAGGCGCAGTAGCGTTGTTGCTTAATGTTAGGGCCACATCTAGTAGTGCCGCCAAGCCATCGGGATTGTGCGCATAGTCAAGCAGCACGGTTGCCCCGTTGATACTCCAGCGGCTAAGGCGGCCAGGGTTATCGCTGCGCAGTTCACCGAAATAGCATGCAACGTGGGCGATTTGACTTGGTGCCACACCGACAATAGCTGCAGCCAAGCTTGCTGCGGCGATGTTGGCGATATTGTATTGTGCAGCGCCATTGATGGTGAGGGGCATGCTAGCGGTGCTACCCAGTACGGTGGTGATGCCCTGATGATGCAGCAATAATTTGCCATCGGCCACACCGCAAGTGCTTGCGCCTTTTTTGCGCAAAGCTTGTAGCTGCGCGTGTTTATTATCAAAAGCAAAAAGTGCGACTTTACAACGCTGTGCACTGAGCAGGGCAGAGACGCGTTCGCTTAGTTGGGGGTCGTCCGCATTGAGCACCAGGGTGCCTTCGGTGGCTGTCGTGTTGATATAGTCACTCGCTTTTTGCGCCTGAACGTTAGTCAAGCCAGCCAGAACGCGGGCAACGGTGAGTTTTACCTCGGCCAAGTCGGCGAGGTTATCAACACCATATTCGCCAAAATGATCAGCAGTAACATTACTGACTACTGCGCAGTGAGCGTGCTGCACGCTAAGGCCGCGCCGTAAGATGCCACCACGCGCCGTTTCCAGCACTGCAGCATCTATACGAGTGTCGCGCAGCACCGTGCGGGCACCGGCAGGGCCTGATAAATCGCCAGTTTGCATGGTTTCATCATTGATAATGACGCCTTCGGTAGAACAGTAACCAACGCGCTTGCCGCTAGCCTTGAGCATGGCGGCAAGCAAGCGGGTTGTGGTGGTTTTGCCGTTTGATCCGGTAACCAGTACGGTGGGAATATCATGATGCTGCGAAAAACTGATTTGCTCAATGGCAGGAAGCTGCGTGAGAGGCCATGTTTTACTGCCGCTACCAGCACCTATAGAGAGCGCTTCATCATCGACTAAACACGGGATGCCATGTGCGGCTGCGGCCATCGCGATGGCCTGAATATCCGGCCTCTGTTCGGCTTGCGCCCGCTCAATGAAATAGGCAGTGGCATCGGTAAAATGATGGAGCTTCTCGAAAGTGCCGTTAGCGCCAAATAAATCACGGTTTACTTCTTCCCAAGCCCATTCATTTACTTCGGTGGCCGTAAACAGTTGGTCGGAAGGTGCAGAAATAAGCAGATAGGTGCCTGTCGCGTGGCGATGTATAAAAGTACTAGACAACGCCCAGCCTAGGGATTCGATGATGTCTTCCACGTGCTGTTGCCACGCCATTAACGCAGTGTTATTTCGTACTTTATTGCCTAATGGCGTAAGAATTACCGCTGTGGCGTTGAAGTAGCGATTTGCCCCCGTTAAACGACGTGAATCGATAAAACAGTGGTTTGGTTCTGCTTCATCGGCTTGTTGCGAAAGATTGATAGCTGGTGCGGGGGTAGTCATAATTGCCTAGGTTGCGTTCATGCATGATATTAAGAATATGGCTTTGCTACGCAAACACTAATCCTCGCTATCTTTTACAAATCGTAATCCACGTGCATCTCGAACAAAACCCGACGCCTCCAAGGTTGCATCCGACAACGGCCCGCCGATGGCTTCTTCGGTCGCCGGGATGACAGGTGCGACGCGCTTCACTGCGCTTGCGCTGGTTTCGCCTCCTGCAGGACGGTATTTAGTCACTTGTTTCCAGCTACGTGCCAAGGCATCGGCAAATATCAGCAGAAGGTCGCCGTGTTGACTCATTTTTAAGGCTGCATCAATGGCTTCTTGCTCATCTGGTATGCGTTGGATTGCTTCTGCAACAACACCGTTTGCCACCAGTGCGCGATAGAGCATTTGCGGTATCTCATCACCATCGCGGCCACGCAGGCTATCGTCACGACGGCAAATGTAAGTATCGAATCTGCCAGCTACCGCTTTCGCAATAGCCAGTATATCTTCATCGCGCCGATCACCCGGTGCCGACAGCACCACAGTGCGCTTGCCATGTACGTCTAAGCGCATGGCTAAATCAGCCATGACACCTACTGCATGGGCGTTGTGGCCATAATCCATGATCACTTTAAACGGATGTTCATCAAACACATTCATGCGGCCCGGCGCTTGATAGAAAGTGGTGTCAAAGGTGCGTAAGCCTTGACGAATGGCATCTAATTTAATACCAAGCGCAAACGCCATTACCGCTGCAAACATGGCGTTTTGCACGTTATGCATGGCGCGGCCTTCTAAGGTGGCAGGAATTAAATGTGTCCACATCAAAGGGATATGGCTCCCTTTATCGTAGATGGTAATCATATGACCATTTACACCCCCTTCAAGCGCACAGGCTCTCCCGCCGGCACGAATATGTTCGCGTACCAAGCTGTGCTGGGGATTGGTAGTGACGTAACAAATGCTCTTAGCATCAGTGTCGGCTGACATTTTAATCACGTTTTCATCGTCCGCATTTAGCACAGCGCAGTCACGTGCCACCTCCACTACAATGCGCTTCACCTCTGCCAAATCTTCCAAGGTGTTGATGCCTTTCATACCCAAATGATCGGCCTGCACGTTTAGCACGGCACCGACATTAATATAGGGCACACCCATACCTGCACGTAGCAATCCACCGCGTGCAATTTCTAGCACGGCAAAATCAATTTGCGTATCGGCAAGTACCATACGGGTGGCTACCGGCCCTGTCATATCACCTTCTACAGTGCGTTGTCCGTCGATATACACGCCGTCCGTTGTTGTTAAACCAGGTGTAAAACCAGCCATTTTGGCAATATGTGCGAGCATGCGTGATGTGGTGGTTTTACCATTGGTGCCCGTGATGCCCGCGATGGGCACACGGGATGGGGTGTTGGCAGGAAACAGCATATCAATCACCGGGCCAGCGACATCGCGTGGTGTGCCTTCACTGG
>JANMDR010000337.1:0-43101 GCA_031376425.1 Betaproteobacteria bacterium | reverse complement strand
ACCCCTAGCGCACACTATGCGTCAGCGCGGGTGTTGGCGTCGCATTGCTATCGGTAATGGCGGGGAAGTTGTATTTATCACCGCTGAAGCTTACCGTGATCTTGCTGCTGCCAAGGTTTAGTGCTGTCGTGCTGCAAGTGGCTTGGTAGTAGCTTTCGTCACTGCTGAAGGCTTGGCTGACCACTTGTTGTTCGCAACCTACAATCGCCTGCCCATCTGCGTAAAAGCTGATGTAGACGGTGCTCGGTGATGTGCCAAACAAACCGACAATGCCAATAGCTTGGCGCATGGTGGCAATGAAGGTAGCTGGTTGATCGAGTGTACTGGTGCTTGGTTGCGGGGTGGTGTTGATCGGTGTGACAGTGCTGCTTCCCGATACGGTGATGGTAGGGACGGCTGGGGTGAAGCTGACGCTGACCGTGCATTCTCCACCGATTGCCGATGTGCGATAGATGTTGCTGCCAGCACCTTGTGGGACTAGAGAAGTGGAGGTAATTACTCTGCCGCCGCAACTGCCACCAACGCTGGCTAGGTAGCGTGGGTTGGCGGTGATGGTGAGATCAAAGGTACTACCCGTAAGAACTTCTATCACGCCGCTGGCGGCATTAGGACTGATGCTGCCGTTAGCCGCTGCGGGGTTGCTTGGTGCTGTAGGTACCGCTGCAGGGGAAGCCATTGGTCTTAGGGTTAAGGTGATCGGCGGTAGGTTGACCGGTTGGTTTGGTAGCGCTGTTGGTGGTGGTACTACAACTGGTGGCACAACAACCGGTGGTACTACAACTACAAGAGGTGGCGGCGCACCGACTGCGATCACTACATGCGTGAGCGCTTGGGTGGGTGTGGCTGTGGTGCTGGTGGTGGCAGGGAAGTTGTAGTTGTCACCGCTGAAGGTGGCGGTAATGATTCTGTTGCCTAAACTTAGGGCGCTGGTGGTGCAGGTAGCGCCGGTGATGCTGTTTTCAATTCCTGATACTCTGGTGATTGCTTGCTGTGCGCAGCCAGGTATAACAACACCATCAGCTTGGAAGCTAATGAATACGGGTGTTGTTGCGGTGTTGAAGAGGTTTAGTACGCCAATAGCACCACGTAGGTCGGCGGTGAAGGTTGCTGGTTTGCCAACTTCGCTGGAGGTTTGTGTCGGCGTGGTGTTGGGTGGGGTGATGGTGGTATTGCCGGAGATCGTGACCGTCGGATTAACGGCAACAAAACTCACAACCACGGAACAATCACTGGTGATGGCATCGGTACGGTAGGTGTTGGTGCCAGCGCCTTGCGGTACCAGCGGGACGGAGGTAATAATGCGTCCTGAACAGCTACCGCCTACTGATGCGATGTAGCGTGGGTTTGCGGTGATTGTAAAATCGAGCACACTATTGCGGGCTACTTCGCGCGCACCTACAGGGCTGATGGTGCCATTGGCTGCTCCAGAAACACTGGCAGTCACAATGGGGCGTGCTAAATCAATGGTGACACTACGAACCACGGTAGCGGCAGCATTGTAATTTACATTACCCAACTGGTTGGCAGCGATATTACAAACACCTGTTGCTAACATCGTTACAACAGTTCCCGCAACCGAACATACTGTAGGCGAAGTAGAAGTGTAAGTAACCGCATTACCGGAACTGCCGCCGGTTGCGAGCGGATTGATGGCAAAAGTGCCGTTGACAACCAATTCCTGTACTGCTGTTTGGGCAGGGAAATTGATGATTTGCGCACCAATACCAACCGTTACAATCACGTCCACATTGGTAGCCGCTGCGTAGTTGGCATTGCCCGCTTGCGAAGCGCGTAATGTGCACGCACCCAAGCCGGTATACGTCACTGCCGCGCCAGCGACTGTACAAATTGCTGGATTGCTAAGCGTAGAGAACGTGACCGCATTGCCTGACGCGCCGCCGGTAGCCGAGAGTGTAACCGCCGTGGGGCTGACAACAGCCGCTGTTGCTGGGGCGAATCCGGTGATGGTTTGCGCGCCAACACCAACTGTGATGGACTGGCTCACTTGCGCGGCGGCGGTGAAGTTAGCATCACCCGCCTTATCTGCCCGAATAACACAAGCACCCGTGCTAATGCCAGTCACTACACCCGTGCTAGCAACCACTGAACAAGTAGCCGACACGGTAGAAAAGCTCAAGGTGCCGGTTCCGCGACCACCAGTAACTGTCACCGTACCGGTGCCGCCAACACTCACCGCTGGCGCTGCGCCAAAGACCAAGGTTTGTGAACCCTGACCAATAGTGAGTGACTGCGAGACTTGCGGTGCAGCCAAATAATTAGCGTCCGTCGCTTTCACAGCGTCAATAACGCATGCGCCCACGCTAATGCCGGTAACGACACCCGTTGCAGCAGCTACTGAACATGTAGCCGATGCCGTTGAGTAACTCACTGCACCCGTTCCCGCACCACCACTGGCTGAAACTGTTCCAGTTCCGCCTGCCACCACGGCTGGCGCAGCGCCGAAGGTAATCGCTTGAGTACCTTTACCAATAGTAAGGTTTTGGGTAATTTGCGGGGATGCCGCGTAGTTGGCATCCGTTGCTTTTACCGCGTCGATTGCGCAAGCTCCCGCTGCAATGCCAGTAACCACGCCGGTTGTAGTACCCACCGAACAAGTAGCCGATGCAGTTGAATAAGTGATGGCACCGGTACCGGCACCACCGCTAGCTGACACGGTTCCGGTTCCGCCAACAACCACTGTCGGAGCCGCACCAAACACAATCGCCTGCGCCGCTTTGCCGATGGTGATAGTTTGGGTAACCTGCGGTGCCGCTAAATAATTAGCGTCCGTCGCTTTTACCGCATCAATTGCGCAGGAAGCGGCGCTGATACCAGTAACTAGACCTGTAGTAGCATTTACTGAACATGCAGCAGAGAGCGTGGAGTAGGTGATAGCACCCGTTCCGGCACCACCACTTGCTACTGCGGTTCCAGTGCCGCCAACTGACACATTGGGCGCTGTACCGAATGCGATAACTTGACTACCCTTGCCAATAGTGAGGTTCTGGGTAATTTGCGGCGCCGCCAGATAGTTGGCGTCGGCCGCTTTGACTGCATCAATTGCGCAGGCTCCAACACTAATACCTGTGACTACGCCGGTGTTGGCCACCACTGAACAATTCGCTGATGCGGTTGAGTAACTAATCGCGCCGGTTCCCGCGCCGCCGCTGGCAACTACGGTTCCCGTACCTGCAACCACCACGCTAGGTGCTGCGCCAAAGCTTATGGTTTGGCTGCCCTGCGTAATCGTTATATTTTGGGTAATTTGCGGTGCAGCTAAATAATTTGCATCCGTCGCTTTCACAGCATCAATAGCGCAAGCACCCACACTAATTCCTGTTACTACACCGGTAGTGGCACCCACTGAACACGTTGCTGACGCTGTGGAATAGCTAACTGCTCCGGTTCCACCCCCGCCACTCGCGATGGCTGTTCCTGTTCCGCCAACCACAACTGTAGGAGCAGCACCAAAGGTAATAGCTTGCGCCGCCTTCGCGATAACTACGCTGTACACACGCGTTGCAGTTGCAGATGTTGCGTCGGTTGCCGTTACCGTGAAACCAAACGTGCCAGCCGCCGTAGCGGTACCGGTGATATCGCCGTTGGGTGCAAGCATCAGCCCAGTAGGTAATGCACCGGCAGTGACCGCAAAGGAGTAAGCAGCCACGCCACCCGATGCCGTCAAGGTTTGTGTGTACGACGCGTTCACCGTACCACCGGGCAGCGCCGGTGAAATTGCAATTTTAGCGGTTTCAAAAGCACCAGCATCGCAAACAATAATGCTAGGCGCTTGTCGTGCCCGACCACGTTGATCGCGCGTCAGTGCGGCACCTTGTGCATCAAGGCATGCAGCTGATGGAACTAAGCCAATCGCCGGGGAACCGCTGTTAAGCGCCATCGTAGAAGTTGCGCCACCATTGTTGGCCAACGCGCCTAGCAGAGGGTCCGTTAAATTAGCGGCGTCGTTCGCGCTATAACCTACAGCGCCGGAACGATTGCGCACAATATTGTAGCCCGCCGAACTAATAGTAGCCGACGCTGTTTGGAAAATATCGCCGTCCGCTGCAGGCGCGGCGCCGGCAGTCACAGTGCCATTGGCGATAATAGAATTTGCGATAGAAAGCGATGTATTGGCTAGGGTAGCTTGATGAATATTAGCCCCCGACGTACCCGCCGTATTTGCCGCAATGGTGCTACTAAAAATGCGCAATGCGCCGTTGGCAAAGTAGATACCGCCGCCTACAGCGCCGGTGGTGGTGGCATTTGCTGTATTGCCGGTAATGGTTGAGTTGGTGATGGTGACTACCGCACCAGTGCCGATAGTGCTATTGCTTAAAATAGCGCCGCCACCAATGCCCGAAACTCCCGTCACGCTATTGGCAGAGAGCTGACTATTACTAATGCTCAGTTGGCCGGTAGCACCACTCGTACTCACATTATAAATTGCACCACCACCGTCTACAGCAGCGCTGTTTTTTATCACCACATTATCAAGTGCTAATGAGCCTTGATTTAGGATAGCACCGCCCTTATCGGCAGCGGCTCCATTTTGCATGACCAAACCAGAAATAGTAGCGACACCACTCGTTGTGACGCTAAACAATTGCACAGCGTTATTGCCAGAAATAATTACCGAGCCATCGCCAGGCCCGACGATGAATAAGGCGCGAGAAATCACGATTGGCGAAGCGAGGGTAATTGTGCCGGTCGTGGTGAATGCTACGGTATCGTTCGCCGCAGCTGCTGCTACTTGGTTGCGGAGTGAGCCCGCGCCAGTGTCAGCCAAGGAAGTAACATTCAAAGTGGCGGCACCCGCATGCAGCGAAAACACTGTAATGCATAGCCACAATGGCACACTAACGAGGTTAAGAAAAGTTCTAAATGATCGTTGCGCCATGTTGTTACCTCAGCAAAATTTATCTTATGAAAGCTTGAATGTCGATATAACGATAAAACAGGTGACCGGCATCGCCAAATTAGCCAACACCAGCCGTATTGGCCTAATTTATTGGCCTAATTACGAGAAGGGAATACGCCTTGCACCGCAATACTAAAATAAATGCCCACATAGGGCTGCATATTATTATGCGGAATACCAGCGCCAGCAACTGAAACAGTGGCGGGAGCCATCGTGGTGTCAACTGCTGTACTTGTGTACGAAGAATCACTGGCTTTCGCCAACACATTGCCACGCGCATTAGCGCGATCCGCCGCGCCATCAGCGGCAGCGACAACTGCTAAGTTATGCGTATGGGCTGGCAATTCCGCGACGCTCAGTGGGTGAGTGGCCGCACCACCTGATTGACCCAAAACATAATTACTCAAACCTGGACCTTGGCGAGCGCCTATTGGCGTGCGCCCCTGTAAATTGGGTATGCCAAAATTAGTGGTGCCATTACCGCCAAAGGTTGTGCCTAGCAGCGAAAATAAGGCGGTATTTTGCGCAATAGATATTAGCTGGCCGTTGCAAAACACCCAACCACGTGGCGCAAAAGTAAAGCCCAGCATACGAATTTCAGCAATAAATGGATCTGCCATTTTATTTCCTTACCATTAATTTCGAGATGGAAAAATACCTTCAACGGCGACAATAAAATTAATGGCCAGATACGGCATCATATTATTGTGCGCCGCACCGTTTCCGGCGGAGGCAATCGCTCTACTATCAGCAGTTGCGTTGGCAGGGGCTGACCCACTCGCAAAATGGGCAGCGGCTCCGGACGCGAACATGGCAGCCGCTGGAGACGCCGCTTTTGTGCCCAGGGCACCGGCACGCACTGTGTGGGTATGCAGGGGCATTTGATTAGCGGCAAGCGCAACCGTTTCTACGCCTCCCCGCTCCCCTTGAGTTCGAGTACTAAGCCCCGGCCCAGTGCCAAAATGCATCGGTGCGCATCCGCGTAAATCGGGCAAATTAAACGTGTTCTGACCATCGCCGCCATACATCGTGCCTAGCAATGCGAAAAGCGCGGAATTCTGCGCGATGCTCAGTGATTGCCCGTCCGCGAACATAAACCCGCGTGGTGCAAAATTGCCACCAAACATTTTCACCGAGCCCAAAAAATAATTTGACATGACTAACCTCTGTTTGATCTATGCTGCAAATGCAATAAGCGATTTACGAATGATTTTACCTTAGCGAACCAAAAATCAAGCTTTTTAATTGACTTACCCTAATTACGCGACGGAAAAATCCCTTGCAGCGCGATACACATACTGAGCACTGTAAAGGGTTGCATATTGTTGTGAGGCTGATTGCCGCCGCCCGCTTGGGCGCTAAGGGCTGTCATGTCCACCGCAATTGCCGCACCGCTGCGATAGGGTTGATGCGCAGCGCTGGCAGGCACGCCGGCTTCGGGGGCAATGGCAACGCCCGGCGCAGCCGAGGTTGCGGCGTTAAAGTTATGGCTATGCCCCGCTATTTCAGTTGACTGAATAGTATGCGTCTCGGTACCGCTAACCTGACCTTGTACAACGGTGATGGTGGGATTAGTCCCCGGATGTACCGGCAGCCTGCTCTGCAAATTAGGCAATTGGAAATTTGTGGTGCCATTACCACCGTAAGTAGTGCCTAAAAGTGAAAACAGCGCCGCGTTTTGATTAATTGCCTGTAACTGGCCATTGGCAAATGCCCAACCACGCGGTGGGTAATTAAATGCATAAATTGCAATTTCACCAATAAAAGGCTGGGTCATTAATTTACTCCTAAAGCTGAATGAATATGGGACTGAAGCGTATGCCACTGTGTATTTACGCCGTTGACCACTTTGGCACATACCAGCACCGATTATCGACGCAATTAAACTGTGCCTTAATTGCTTCTGATACTATACTTTTTCGAATTACTGTGCAATAGTAACGACAAGGAATACTTGGTTATAATTAATTCGCGAGGGACAAATGACAGAGTTCAATAAACCGTTAGCAGGTAGACGGCATTTTTTTAGTCAAGCCAGCGGTATGGCCGCCACGGCTTTAGTACCGGCTATTACCGCTTCTGCAGCTTCTGCAGCTTCCACGGCCTCAGCGGCTAGCGCTGCCGCAAAATTTGAGCCGCTCTCAGCATCCGCATTTAGCACGGCACTAAACACTGCCTTTCAAGCCTATGCACTCGGTAGCGCTACCGACTCCGTTGCGGCAACGCCGATTACTTTAATTTTAGAAAGCGTGGAAGCACGACAGCATGCGCATCCGAATGTAAGCACAACGCGGGTGAAGGAAATGGCATTTAGTTTGAAATTCAGCGCCTCAGCGCCTAATTTACCGCAAGATACTTACGCCCTCTCCCACCCTAGCTTAGGCACCTTGCCCATGCTGCTCGTACCATCGCCTAACGGCAAATTTATGTGCGCGGAATATAATCGAATTTAACGTATAAGCACTATTCTCGGCATTGAAAAATGCCCTGAAGATGCCCTATATTCGGGAGTCTTCAGGGCATTTAACTTAGCGCTTGGTCAATGCAGGGCGGCGCATTTCTATACTAATTTGCGCTTCGGTCTGATTGGGTAAATCAACAAAGCCGAGCTGTTGATACAGTTTTCGCGCCGGGTTTGGCGGCTCTACATGCAGGTTAATGGCTTGCGCGTTCATATCGGCTTGTAGGCAAAGCGCACCCATAATCGTGCGGGCAATACCCCGTCGCTGATATTGCGCTTCAACGATAATATCCATCAGCAAACAAAGATTATCCATGTTGGATAGATACAGTCTGCCGATGGTGACGTCGCCAATACAAATAGCTAGGGGCGTAAAGTCTTCATAAAATTTGCGGTAGTGCGCATCTTGCAGATCATATTGCGTATTGCAAAATGCCAGCTTCTGTTGCGCAGTCCAGTTCACCGGCGCGAGCTCTTCGCTACGGGATTGCGCGTAAAAATGCCGGAAGTGGCCCTCATCGCTCGCCACCATAGCCCGCAGGGTAAAGGTGGTATCGCTCCGCACTGCTAGGTAATTTTTAAGCAGCACCGAAAAATCCATACGCTTGTCCACGTTATTCCATTTCTAATTCAATAGTCCATTGGCAAATCTTCACGCTTCGAAGGCTGCGCAAGCGGTAACTGTTCCGCGCTGCAATTCCCCTCTGTGGAGGGGTGGCCCGTAGGGACGGGGTGGTTGCAGCCATGAAGCTACGGCGCATCCGGTGATGGCTCTTCAAGCGTTCGCGTTACGCACACTTCATATTGCGCGCCTCGTGCATCACAGGAAATGGGCACCGCGAAAAGTGGTGTATCACCTAGCTGCGCGTGGCTAAACTTAAAAATGCCCTGCGCAAAAAGTGGCTCTGCCGGTCCTAAAAAAATCATCGAGTATTGTTCATAGCCCTTCGGCGCGCGACGGCCATCTACGTCTGTTAACGTTACCACTACTTCTGACGCCGGCGATTGCAACGGTGACATCATAAATTGCGTAGCAAGCACGGCTTCAAACCGCGCTTGGTGTAATTGTGAGGCTGTAAGTTCCATCGCTTTTCCTTAAAAATTTCAAACTATTTACTGTGCCAACGGCGTACTATTCGCCGCGCAAAGTTTCTAGCGCCGCATAATGCGCCCCTGCCCATTGTGCTGCATACTCACGCAATAGCGGTGTGGCCTTTGTTTGTTTATCTTGCGCATCGGCCACGAATTCAAAATACGGCGTTTTCGCATCCCATTTTGCCGCGTGCTACATCAAGGCAATATTTTCCGGCGTTGGCGCTACCCCAAATGTGGCTGCAAAACTCGTCCATGCCACTTCGGGTAGCTGATTGTAATGCATTGCCACGCCGCCGTATTGCTTCAGCATTTTAACGGCTTGCGCCATCACATTACCAATAGTGCGGGCGATTAATTCTTCAGCTAGCATGGCCATACTTTCCTGCCAGCCGACGGTGCCGGGCCAATGACCAATAACGCCAGGTATCATGTAGGACGCGCGTTGGCGCATCTGCGAAACGGCAATTTCTACCGGGTCCCGATACAAAAAAACCCACGGTGTGTTAGGAAATGCCCTTAGTAACAACGGCAATTCAAAGATTGTCCATGCGTCCATTTTAATCACAAAAGCGGTTTCGCCGCGTGTCGGCTGCGCCATGGCCGCTACCAGTGCGCGCACGTGCTCTACCCGCTCTGCCTCACTCAAATGCAGCGCTTGCGACACATCACGCAGCAAGGTATCAAGCGGCGGCGGCTCGGCCGCCACAATGTGCGATGGCAAGGCGCTAAGCATTTGCGACAGCAATGTTGAACCGCAGCGCGATGCATGAAAAATAAATGCGGTGGGCGTGATACTAGACTCAATGCGCGTGAGCGACAGTGCACGCCGCTGCTGCCGAAATGCCTTGTTAAAAGGTGAGCGCATGGCGATTTGTACTGAGCTTTCAAAAAAAGGCTCGCGCAAACGCAATGCCCCAAAATAGGCAAAATCAAACATGCATTCGCTGGAAACTACTGAGGCTTTCACGGGTACCCAGCCAGCCAACGACGAGGCATAGGCTTCATCAAATGCCACATGTTGCTGCGCAGGGTACTTTTGCGCTAATACATCGCCATCGTTAAAGTGTAAACCACGTGCAGTTCCTAAAACCACTGCCTGTTGGGCAAAAACTGCTTTATCCTCAATGCCGCTCAGTTGCTGCTGCAGCGCTGGGTCTTGCCATACTTGTTTTTTAAATGCATAAAACTGATCTTGCCCAGATGGCGAAATGGCGGCTCGTCGCGGATAGTCACCCGCTAAAATAGCGGCTTGCAGCCAAGCATTAGCATCGCAATCGATCACCAAATGGATGCGCTCAATATTGCTCGCGTTATGCACCCGATGGTGATGGGATAACTCTAAAAACCAGCATTCACCGGCCTCCATCATCACCCGTTCACCATCCACATAAAACTCCACGAGCGGATGAGTAACTAAAGGGATATGCAGGCGTGCCTGACCTTCATCAAAGCGCAAATCAGGATCACAATGTTCGCGGATAACCGAACCTGCTGCCAGCCGCAAGAGGCGCACATCGCGAATCGGGCATTGCAGTTGGGCAAGCGCTGCAGTAATGGCAGGGCACTGCGCCAACAGCGGCGTATCTATTGGCTCTACGGCACGGCTAGGATCAGAAAATAAGCGCGTGCTATCACCCCCAGTGGAGCGCAAGGCCACGCCATGCCAACCGCCATCGTGATACTGTGAATTGAAATGCGCACGCCAAATTTCGCCATCAATGGCTAAGGCTTCTGCGAGCAATTGCGGTGCCGAAAACTGCAGTGAAAGGCGCGAAACGACGGGAAAACTTTGCATACGCTATGGTAAGAATAAATGATGGGTGAAGTGTAAACGAAACAAACCCGTCATGCTTTTATTAATGCGCGTAAACCAAATATAAAGGGTACGGTAACGTAAAAAGAGCGCCGAAGCGCTCTTTTTTTCCATCAACTTACAAGCATTTTACTGCCGCGTAATTTTTACGTTATACGTTAAGGTTGTGCTGCTACCGCTATAGGCTAAAACCTGAATATATACCGTTTTAGCGGTTGCATTATTGGTGTAAGTCAATGTTTCAGTCGCGGTTGATCCGGTGGATGAGGTTAAGGTTGCACCAGCCGAACTTAGCAGATACAAATCATAGTCTTTACCAGTAGGGCCGGTCATGTTTAACGTGATTTTTTCATTGGCGTTTAGGGCTACTGCAAAGTAGTCTTTATCCGTAGTGTTGCCCATCGTGCCGACGATATTCGTTACATTGCGCGCGACCACGTTGGCTGCGGCAATGCTGCCGTTGGACTCAGCTTCGTTAAAACTCACCGTTACTGGGGCATTGGTCACCGTAAAGTTTTGCGCTGCTGAACTACCCACATTGCCCGCTGCATCAACGGCTTTCGCCACTAGGCTATGTACACCGTCAGTTACCGTAGTAGACGCAAAAGCATAGCTGTAGGGTGCTGAGGTGCTGTTGCCTTTAAGCACATTATCAACATAAAAATCAACGCGAGCCACGCCGACGTTATCAGTTGCGGTAGCGTTAAAAGTGATGGTGCCGCTGGTGCCGGCACTTGAGGCGCTAACGACAGGTGCAGTGGTATCCACAGTGGCAGCCACCTGCTCCACCCAAATTGGAGCCGACCATAAGATTTTGCCGTCATCTTGCGTTACTTTGGAGTAGTAAAAATGCTTCCCTAGGGAAGGTGTTGTTGTTGCGGTGGCGGTCGTAGCTAGGGTCGTCACGGTGCCGTTGCGACCGGGCACACCTTCAAAAATAGACACGGTAGAAACGCTACGGCCAGCACTATTGGCAAAGTTAGCCTTGAGCGAGAGCGTGCCACTGTTTTGAAAACGCTCGCCCATTATTTTGCCGTTTGCGGTGAGCACTAACTGCGAATTTTTATCCATCGTTGCGAAGACTCGACGCGCCTTGAGCGCAGCAAGGTAATTCGCGGTGTTTAAGGTAGTGCCATTGGGGAGCAAAACGGCGGTACGATTGGTATAGGCCGTGCCCCAATTGGCGCAATGGTTATCCTGATTACTGGCAGGTGCCACATGAAAACCGCGCTCTAACAACATATTAAACGCGCTTTCAAAATTGCTGCGGCCGGTTTCAGTCTCCGTTGTGTTGCTAGAGAATGCAGAGGTGTTCATGATCTCTGCCAGTGCCATTACTTCATCACCATCGGCGTTATACGCTAACGATGTGCCGCCGATTACAAATTGCCCTGAGGTATCTGGATGATTAAACTGTCCCACCAAACCGCGCTGCTTCATCACAGAATAAATTGTAGCGTAATCGCTTTTCGGCGTGAGTGCATCGGCTAAAAGTTGGCCGCTAGAATTGGTTTCCCAACCGAGCAAATCATTAGAGCCAAAAATATTCATATGACCACCGTTGCTAATCACACCCCATTCCATGCCGTAGATTGCCAAAAATCCCGGGTTGGCCGCGTTAAAATTTGCCGCTGCAGTCACACCAGATTGATATAAATTACGTACACCCGTAAACGTAGCCGCTCCATTGGTACCTGATGAACCATCAAAATAATGGTTGTGTTCCGATGTCATCAATACATCAAGACCCGCATTTTTACCGTAGACAAAGGCATCCGCCGGGCCAAATTGACCCGTCTGAGCAGCCTGTGATGACGTACAAGTAGCCACATTGCCGCCGCCATCGGAATGATTGGTTTGGCTATGCAGGTTGCCGTAATAAACTGTGTAAGGTAGCGATGCGGTGGATGGTGCTGCATTTGTATCACCTGCCTTAGCGGCAGCGCTAGATTCAGTATTTTTTGCTTCTATGTTGGCTGTGGCACTGGTTTTCATCGCCGCAAACGCTGGCATTTTTGGCGTAGGCGGATTACCTACACGCATTTCCCATGATTGCCCAATGAGATCGCCGTTGGTCAAGGTGGCAATGTCATCAAGCGCGGTCATTTCTGGCGCTAACGCGCGATGCGCTGTGCGCTCGACGCTTAGTGCGCTCATATGCACGGTATAAATGCCATCGGCTAGTTTCGCATTTTTGCCAACACGTCCTGCCCACTCAATTTTAAGGTCAGCCGCGCCACGTTCAAGCGGCGATACACCACGCCATTCGTCAACGACAGCACCGCTGGGTGCGCGTAACTGCACATGCCAACGCGCCACCTGCACGGCTGCGTTAGTTGGATAGGCCAGCTGCAATTTAAACGAACGCGCTTCGGTGGCACTTGCTGACCGATAAGGCACATCAATGGTTGCATCAAGCTCTACGTGATCGTGTTCTACTTCGGCATTAGCCGCGTAAAGGTTAGGTGAAGCCACTGCAAATGCGACAGAAAAAGTAACAGCCGCCAGCGACATCAATACCGCTCTCGTAGAAAGCTTTAAAACAGGCTTTAAGTGCGCAGGCAAGTTAGATTTAATTTTCATTATTCGAGTTTCCCTAATATTGGCAAAGCAGTGGATAAGAGCAGTGTGTATTTTTATTTGGTGATGCCGATGGCTAGAAACCAATCACGATATCATTTTTTGTGTTTAGTTTCACATATCGCAGGCGTAGCATACACGAAGTTATTAAACAGTTTTGTGACAGTAAAATCATTTAGATAAACTGCTGCGTGTGCTCATCACGTCATCAATTTTGCCAAGCGCTTCGCGATACTACCTTTGGGATCAATAGAAGGTTTAGCGTTCAACATTATTTGTGTAGCGAGTTCGCTGGCAATCTCGCGTTGACCAGACTTGGCTAAGAGTTCGGCACGATTTAGTTTAATCAACCACGCATCAGGATGATTGAGTGCACTTGCTTGCACGGCTAAGGTCTCGGCAGCTTCAAATTGCGTTAATGCTTTTTCAGTTTTACCTTGAGCGGCAGAAATATGTGCCCTTTCTACTTGCATTGCTGCAAAGAAACCACCCTTGAGAAATACTGCTTCTTTCGAAATAGAGTCAAGCAAGTTTTCAGCCTCGCTCAGTTTGGATTGCAGGCGTAATAATTTAGCGACTTCAAATTTAAGGCTCACCCCACTTGATCTTAACGATCCCTCCTTACCGGCAACCGCTTGTGCCAAGGCATAGTCAGCGATACGTTTTGCTTCAGCTAAGTTACCACTTTGGATAAGTAATCTAGCTCTTCTGACTTGGATGCGCAGCCAAGCTGGATCAGCGGTAGCAACAAGTTTGGTATAAATCGCATCAACTTCGTTTGCCAGCAATAGTGCGGCTATATCATTACCTATAGTGGCAAATATTTCGGCTAATACAATCATTGGCGCGGCAGTTGCTACCGCCTCCCGACCATCAAGTTTTGTCTGAATTACGATACAGCGTTCGAGCAATGGAATCGCTTCCAAACGGCGACCGGCATTATTTAACACTTGGGCATAAGAATAAAGTCCGAACCCATTTTGATTACTCACTTCGCCATATAGCGCGGTACGGCGCTCACTCATTTCACGAATAACCTGAATCGCTTCGTCGGGCTTTTTCGTTTTAATCAGCGCTAGTCCCAGTGCTTCAAGTGCATCGGCATATAGAAAGTGATTTCTACCCCTCTTTTTTTCAAAAATTACTAAGGCTTTGCGAGCGATGTCTTCAGCTTCAATATAATGCGAATCTATATAAAAATAGTAGCGCCCAAAATCCAAATATACTTTCGCCACTTCCACGCTATCTTCACCGCGAAGGCGCACTGCCATGGCGCGCGCACGATCAAGCAGTGACGGTACGAGCGCACGCTGGCCTAGATAGGTTTTTATCATTGCCATCAGACGCAGTGCTTCCACCATCTCTACAGATTCAGGTGCAGTTTGTTCGCGCAATCTTAACAACTCTTCAGCTAATGGCATAGCCTTTTCAAACTCCTCCATGTCGTAAATGGTGTACGCTTTTTTATAGAGTACATCGGCCAACTGCACTGCGCGGTTATTACTGCGCTCCAGCGCGATGGCGTCATCAAACATCGTTAGGGCTTGTTCGCGCTTACCAATATTTTGATACACACTCCCCAAAATACCTGTCATCTCCGCTCTGGTTTGCGGTTGATCTTTTAAACGCGTCGCCAGCCGTTCGCGGCCAGCATCAAGCAACGCAGATACTGGTAAATCGCGCTGACCGGATATTTCTGGGTCAGCTCCTTGAAATACTGAAACCATATAATCTTTTACTTCTGTTGCCGCACGTTCTGCCGTGCGCGCGGTGGCTTCGGCAGCTCTGGCATTATCGCGCTCAATTACCGTGCGCCATGCAAAAAGGCTGACGGTGGCGAAGAATGCGCCAGCCGCCGCAAGCCAAGGCCAATTGCGGCGGGTAAATTTCGCGGCAATGTATTGCGGTGTAGTGATGCGAGCCGCTACAGTTTGATGCTTTAAATAGCGATGCAAATCGTCAGCTAACGCGTCCACACCGGCGTAGCGATCTGCAGGCGCGGGTGCTACTGCACGGGTGACAATGGCGGCTAAATCAGCATCTAACGCTCTAAGCACTGGTGCATTTATCGGCTGACCAGTAATCAGCTTTACACCGAGTAACTCAGCCAACATCAAGCCCAGACTAAATACGTCCGTTGCCAACCCTACACGCTGCCCCGCGATTTGTTCAGGGCTGGCGTAACGCGGCGTGTAGGCAGCGCTGGTGAGGGTCGCGCTGGCGGGCGCAGGAGAGGAGGCAGGGCTAACTTCTGATGCTGTTGGCGCAACCATTTCTGGCGCATCCTGCGCCGATTCCGCCATGAGTCGCGACACACCAAAATCAAGCAAAATCGGACGACCATCTGTGGTCACTAAAATATTGGATGGCTTTAAATCGCAGTGCACCACCAACTGTCGGTGCGCAAATGCAACGGCTTTGCACACTTCAATAAACAGATTGAGGGTAGCCGCTTCACTCAATTTTTTATCGCCACAATACTGATCTATCGCCTGCCCATTTACATGCTCAAGCACTAAATATGGACGCCCCCGTGGGGTAGCACCGCCGTCTAGCAGGCGGGCGATATTGGGGTGTGTAAGCGCCGCAAGTATCTGCCGCTCACGCGCTAGATGGGTCATGGCACGTTCGGTAGCGTAACCCGCCAATAGTTTGAGTGCAGCGCGTTGTTCAAAGTGACCATCACTGCGTTCAACTAAAAATACGCTGCCCATCCCCCCACGCCCAATTTCTTCGATTAGTCTCCACGCACCTACTACGTCACCGGCATGTAATTCAGCACCCATATCGCTGCCTGCAGCCAATACACTCGATACCGCATCAACAGCTTGCGCGGTCTGACCAGAATCGGTGCCGCTTTCAGTCATGATAGAACGCACCCACCACACTATTTCGGGGCCGACTGCTGGGTCATCGTGAAGCGTTCGTAGCGCCGCTTCGCGCTTCTCAGGCTCTAGGTCAATGATGGTATTAAATATTTCTTTGATGCGTTTAAAGTCAACGTCAGAGGGGGTCGTTTTCATGATTTTTTTGATTCAGTGTGTCGTATTTTTTTTGTAGTTTTGTTTTTAGCCAGCCACGTGCAAAGCGCAATTCACGGTCTACTGTGGGTACGGATATTTTCATGACCGTGGCAATTTCATCACGGGTTAAACTTGCAAAATAAGTTAGGTGCAACACTTCGGCGGCGCGGGCATCCATTATTTCTAGCTCGTGCAATTCTTCATCTAGTTGTAACAACTCACTGTGCGACGTTGGCGATGTGGTGCGTGAATTGGCGTTATCGGCAAGATGCGATTCAGTAAAAGTTACGGCAATATATTCGCCACCACGTTTATCTGCTAATTGCTCCCGCGCAAAGTCAACCAACACTGACCTTAACGTTAACGACATGCTGGCAAAAAAATGCGCACGCGATTGCCAATCTTTAGGTGAATCCGCTACCTTAATGAGCGCTTCGTGCAATAAATCAGTGGCCGATAGCCCCACAAAACCACCCATCTTACTGAGCCGCTGCCGTGCCAAGCGGCGTAGCTCTTCGTATGATGTTGCGATGATGGCGTCATAGGCATTACCATCGCCTGCACGCCAATTGTCGAGCAAATGGGTAAGGGATTGCGGGTCGGCTTTTGCTGACGGTTTAGAGACTGATTTAGCATCGGGTTTCATGCCCACAATTATGCAATAAAGTAGCCACAATTTGCATCGTCATGCGTCGTAATTTTCTGAAAATTAACCTACAGTCCTGCTGCATCTCCTGCCAACGCATTGGTACGAACCGACTGCGCAAGCGCCGTTGCTGCGGACATATTGTTTGCAAAATCATTTTTCGTTGCATTGGCCTCCACCGCTGCGGCTATCGCAGTTGCCCCTAAAACCGCCGCTGCCGCAACAGCTGCCGCTGCTGCCGCAACGGCAACGCCGCCGGCCACTACTGCTACAGCGAAAGTGCCATAAGTCAAGGTGGTATTTGCCACGGCGAGTGCTAAGGCTGCGGTAGCCGTGGCTAGGCCAGCAGCGGCGCTAAACACCGTTGCAATTCCACCTGCTACGTTAGCATCCGCCGCAAGAGCAGCCAAGTTTAAATGGAGGCTGTAGTCAGACATGCCTTTAGCCATTATTTGCGCTGAGTTTAGGGTATTAAAATGGGTGTGGCCTGCAGCCGTAAGCCCCAAACTGCAGGACATAGAAGCAAACATTGTTTGCGGGGATGTTGCCAACACCGTGTCGTCATATTGCGCATCGCGCGGGCGCGAAGGAGCATCAAACACCGAGCCTGTGCTAATTTGATTTCCATCAAAAGCTTGACCATCCCCATCCGCATCCAACAACCCCGGCAGCGCCAATGCAAAGGCGACATTACGGCGATTAACGCCGCCGCGTTCTATCGTATGGAGATAGAGCGGGTTCCCTGCCGTCGGCGCAGCAGCCATTTTGCTTAACGCGGCGCAAAAATCTAAGTTGTTGGCGTTGCCTAACAGCCGATTAATGCTCACAAGGCCAGAGTTAATAGTAATAGTGTTGTCTGGTACTAAGGGGGCGAAACGGTCTTTACGTTCTGTTAAATCAAGATCACCTGCGGTGTTGCGATAAACACCGTAACGAATATTGCCCGCTGCCGCGTCGGGTAAGCCTAAGGTTCGCCACGGCAAATAGCCCACCGTCGTTGCGGCTGGGCAACTGAAAACTTCCACGCCAGCTTTATCAGCGGCCGCACAGGGTAGCCGTGCATTTACATAAACGTAGCTCAACACTGCTGCCTGTGCACGTGCAAGCTGCTCGGCATCGCGCTCTACCACGCGCACCTGCGATGCGGTTTTCCAAAAGCCAATGAGCAATAACGCCACCAGCCCAAACACAGCTAAGGCAATGGCTGTTTCAATTAAACTAAAACCTTGTAGAGACTTTAATTTAGGCTTTTTGCTACACATTTTTACGCTTGGTGTTCTCATTTTGTAAGCCCTCGTTTTACTTCGAGCGTCGCGATTGCCGTAGCACGCGTAAGTGCGGGTGCGGTTACATTGGTCACATGGTTAGCCGCAGCAGTAGTTTGCTTTTGCGCTGTGATATAGGCTGATTCAGCCATCACGACGGCAGCAGTAGCTGCTGCAAATGCCAAAGTCGCAGCAGCCAGCGCCAAGCTGGTGGGTACCAACACTGCGGCGGCACCACCCCCCGTGGCGGCAGTTAATGTGGCCGCTGATAGATTGCTCACACCAGCAATCGCCAGATCCACAGTAGCTTGCGCGAGAGCAATGGCCGCAAAGGTTTTACCATTGAGCCTGACACGCTCGGCAAATGCGCGGTAGTCCGCATATTGTCGCGCTACACGGTCAGTGTCATAGGCGGCATACAACGCACGCACGCTGCTGTTAACTGCGCTTAGGCGCTCCACACAACGTAGCCGCGCAAATAGCTCGCCCATACCCACTGTGGCTACGCGATCATCGTAGCTAACGGTGGCAGGCTTGGTGGGGAGCTCGAAGGTGGGCGCGGTAGAGGTTTGCAGACCATCAAACACCCCGTTTTGCCCCGCGTGTGCTAGACCGTAGGCAATGGGCATGCCATTCGCATTGGCTGATAAAGATGTCGGCGCGACCATCGCGTTTTTTAAGCCAACGCAGAAATCGAGCCCATTAGCACCCGATGAAAACGCGACTGGCGTAAGGGGCAAATACCGCGCCTTTAGCTGCGCTAAATCGGCATCTTGCGTTATCACCGCATTGGCATTGCGGTAGACACCATAACGTAGTCCGCGTAATGCAGGCGTGGCGCCCAAACCAAGGGTGGCATAGGGCAAGGAGCCAACGGACGCGCCAGCTGCACAATTTTCTAATCCCGTGTTGTTGTTTACCGTATCACTTGCAGGACAGGGTAGCCGATGCGCACGCAGCACAAAACCTGCAATTGCGTTCTTAGCTTCGTCAAGCGCACTGGCCGGCACATCCACTGTGGTGGCCGAATGCATTGCCGGGTAAAGCCGCCACACCGCAAGCCCCAATGCAGCAGCAATCGCCAAAACAACCGCAATCTCAATAAGCGTAAAGCCCGCAGCATTAGGCTTTTTCGAAATCACTGAGCCAAAGCTAGTTCTATTACCTAAAAAATAGAGCTTCTTCAGCAAATTGCTGAGCAAACAAGTTGCGCCTAAGTTGCGAATCATTTCATCCCCCCCAGCGCATCGGCACGCTTTAAAATTGCATCCGCTCCAGCCCAAGGCATGAGCTCGTTACCTGTAACTGGCGTGGTATTTGGGGTGGCGGCCACTAATTGGTTATAGCTTGCGCGCGCTTGGTTTTCGATAGCCACTGCATCGTCATACACTTTTTGCGCGGCTGAAATGGCTTTGCCCTTGGTAAAGTAAGCATCATATTTAGCGGTGTAATCATCCACTTTAGGCGCGACCCGCCCGCTACCGTCGTATACATAACAGTTGGTAGTGCTGGTCACCACCCCGCTGCTATTGGTGCTAGTTGTAGTGACACAGTAACCTAACTTAGATTCGCGCAACAGATTGGCACGGCTTGCGGGGTAATCAAAATCCGCAACTGCCACCGCTGCCACCGCATTGTTTACTAGGGCTTGCTTGGTGGCCACTACAGCGGCATCCACCGGTGTGGCCGTCTGCGCGATGCGCAACTCATCACGCGCGGCAAGCTCATTATATCTAGCCTCATTGCGAAGATTTATGCGCCTAACCGTATCTGCAACCCAAGGGTCCAACTCATAGATAGACCTCGTACCTACTGGCCTGCCAGCGGCATTGGTGGCGGCAACCACATCGCGCGCTTCAGCGTAAAGGGCATTGTAGGCTGCGAGCTGCGCCGTGTTAGTGCTGCTACCATTTGCTTGCGCGGTGGCTAAATTTTGGGCAGCGGCCTGCCGCTTGACCACAGCGTCATTCAAATTATCAAGCGCCGCCTGTCGCATGGGGGCTAAATCAATATCTTGCCTCGTGCTAACCCCTGTCAATACCGTAACAGCTAACATCATGCCGGTGTAGACACCTTGCGCGGGCAGCGCCGCCAAACCGGCGGCAACGGCTACACCAGATGCCGTCACCGCAATCACCGCCGCTGCAACCGATGCTGCTGCGTGAGGAATTTCTGCACAGCCCACTACCACTACACAGGTGCCAATGGCGCTAGCGAGCGCCGTGGACGCCGTGCCCAAGGTCACCACCGATGCCCCTAGGGCAGTGGTGGCTTTGATTAGTTTAGCCGCAATGATCGCGGTTTTTACCCCGCCTATGGCGGTAAGCACTGCCGCCGTTGCTGTGGCAAATCCTTTAGCGCTATTGACTTCATCGACCACATCAACAGCCAAGGCCAGCGTATTGATTGATGCGCTAATGTTTTCGCAATCACTATTTAGCGATAGTTCTTCAACACCTCGTGCCAAAACCGCATCGTCATAAGCTGCGATAACACTATTATTTTCGGGTGCTGCAACTATGGCTGCCGTTCCGCCGTTCAGCCCATCAAGCGCATCACCATTACCGTCAGCATCACTGGTTCCCGGGTGCACGATAGCGTAAGCTACTGGGCGCAACACGCCAGCCTTGGTGCGAACCGCAGCGCTCGAACTGTTAGTTTTTGCTACGGTCAAATTAGCGCAATAATCAAGTGAGCTGAGTTGCTTATAGTCATGCTTAGCACCGGCAGCCACGTCCCATTTTGAGGGCTCAAACAAATTGGTCGGTTCGGTAAATAAGGTGGAATTAGCGATATAGCGCAAGCGCCCACCTGCGGTTTGCACGGTGCTGCCGTCAAACCCCAAGGTACGATAAGGCAACAACCCTTTACTGAGCGAACAGTCTTCATCGCCATTGGCGTTACCGGGGCACGGCAGACGAAATTTTACGGCCACAAATGCATCTACATATTTATTGGCCTGCTCAAGCTGCGCCATTTGCGCCTGCGCCTGCGCGGCCTGCTTTTTTGCCATTAACCACGCATAGCCGACCAGCAAAGTAGCACCCACCACAAACACGAATAGTAAGACCTCCAGTAAGCCAAAACCGGCTAGGCGGCGTGGTGTACAGGGGTATGCGCACAGATTTAGTGCATGCCTCGTTTTAGTCATCGCAGAATCATCTAAATATTTTTACGTAGCAATACTGCTCAAGGAAGCAGTGCATAAAATCGGCAAAAATCCACCGTAATCGTGCTTACGTATTTTTTAGGCTAATTCCTATCATGCGCACTAAAAATATTTTTTAGTGATGTAAACTTCTGTGGCGTATTTGTCGACCTACTTGGTCTTTACTTGGTCAGCAGCCCTAATTGTTTAGCAAATACACCGTTAGGGTCTATGGATGCCTTCGCATTTATAGCGATTTGCTTGGCTAGTTCACGGGCAGACTCGCGTTGACCAATCTTGGCTAGGAGTTCGGCTCGGTCCAGTTTGAACAACCATGTATCAGGATGAGCAACACCACTGTCACCACCATCGAGTGTTTCGGCTTTTACAAAGAGGGCAAGCGCCTCCTCATACTCGCCCCGGGCAATGGCCAACCGCCCTTTTTCCCAAACTATTTTTGCATGTCGGTAGGGCACCGCAAACGCCTGCATCTTTTCTGTACTGGCTAATATATCGGCGGCTTCCCCGTATTTACCCTGCAGTCTAAGTAGAGTTGCAATCTGTAATTTTGACTGTCCAAGGTGCCACTGTTGCGTTTTTGGGTTTGCCTCCCGCAACCGTAGTAGTTCGGTGCCGATGCGTTCAACCTCATCAAGCTTTCTCAACCTTAGGAGCACTTCCACCAGTTCATACTTTGAAGCTAGAACGTTGACATCGCTTGGTTCCAAAAATTTACTATTTATACCTACCAATTCCCTCGCCAATAGCAAGGCTTGGTCATATCCACCCGCGCTGATGTGAGACCGCACTAATTGCATCATGGGATAGGTGATAGCCAGCGTTTGGCGACCATCCAGTTTTTCTTGAATCGTGATACAGCGCTCCAGCAGTGGGATTGCCTCAAGCGGGCGCCCAGCACGATACAGAGCATTTGCGTGGGTAGACAAGCCGAAACCATTTTGATTACTTACTTCTCCGTACAGTTTTGTACGCTTTTCACTCATTTCACGCGCAATTGGAATAGCCTCATCGTTGCGCCCGGATACACCGAGAGCCACCACTAAAATTTCCAGTGCTTCAACGTATAAAATTGCTTCGCTGCCAAGATTTTTTAAAAAAGTTTGCCGTGCATTACGAGCATATTTCTCGGCTAATTTATCGCCCCCATCTACGTTTACAAGATGCCTCGCAAAATCAACTTGGGCGCTACCGGTAAGCGTACTATTTTCGTCGGTAAGCGAAATAGCCATGCTTAACGCAGCGCTCAAATTTGCGTCCGCCTCTTTGTACTTGCCCTGATAGGAGGCGATGAGACCCACCAGTTGCAGCACTTTTACCATTCCCTCCGACACTGGTGCTGTTTGCGTGCGCAATTTAAGCACCTCCAATGCCAAGGGCTCTGCCTTTGGAAAATCCTCCATATCGTAAATGGTGAAGGCTTTTTTATAGAGCAAGTCTGCCAAGACAGCGGGGCGATTATTTCCGCGCTCAATTTCTATCGCTTCATCAAAAAGCTTTAACGCTTGTTCGCGCTTTCCAATATTTTGGTACACACTGCCTAAAATACCACTCATTTCTGCTCTAGTTTCGGGCTGATCTTTTAGGCGCGTTGCCATGCGTTCACGGCCTGCATCTAGGAGCGCCGATACCGGTAAATCGCGCTGGCCTGACACCTCAGGGTCTGCGCCCTGAAATACCGCAATCATGTAATCTTTTACTTCGCGCGATGCACGTTCGGCTTTTACGGCGTTATCGCGTTCAATCACGGTACGCCATGAAAAACCACCTACCGTAATCACAAAAGCGCTAGCGCCAACTAACCATGGCCAATTGCGGCGCACAAATTTTTTGCCTATATAGGCAGGTGTACGCGCGTGCGCTGCGACTGGCTGGTGCGTGAGGGCGCGATGCAAATCAGCTGCCAACGCATCCGCACCGGTGTAGCGATCTGCTGGCGTTGCCGCGGTGGCACGCCTAATAATGGCGGTTAAGTCTGGATTCAGTCCACTAAGATTGAGGGTGCTAGAATTTGGAGCATCAAACTTTGCCGGCTCACTACTGCCAGTTTTCACGCCCAACAACTCCGCCAACATCACTCCCAAACTATATACGTCACTTGCCAAGCCCACACGGCTACCGGTTTTCTGCTCCGGGCTGGCATAGCGGGGGGTGTAAGCCGCCGACGTTTGCGTAGCGCTCGCACCTGCCGCGCTTGGCACACTAGTTTCTTGCAGGGGCGCTGTTTCCGCTTTTTCTTTTGCTGCCTCGCTAAGCAAACGCGATACGCCAAAATCGAGCAGCACGGGGCGGCCTTCGTTGCTAATTAAAATATTGGATGGCTTTAAATCACAGTGCACGACGAGTTGACGATGCGCAAAGGCAACGGTGTCACACACAGTAATATAGAGCGTGATTATCTGCGCAATTGAAAGCTTTTTATCGCTGCAGTATTTATCTATCGCTTGACCATTTACGTGTTCAAGCACTAAATACGGGCGTCCACGAGGGGTAGCACCGCCATCAAGCAGCCGAGCGATATTGGGATGACTAAGCGCTGCCAATATTTGCCGCTCACGCGCCAAGTGTTCCTGTGCTTTAGCGCTAGCAAATCCAGCCAATAATTTAAGTGCGGCACGTTGTTGAAAATGACCATCACTACGCTCAACTAAAAATACGCTACCCATGCCACCGCGACCAATTTCTTCCACCAATTTCCACGCGCCAACAATATCGCCCGATGCCAGCTCAGGTGTTTCCATGCCTGCGGCCAAACTGCCAGATGCAGCGCTAATTGCGTACGCAATAGTATTAGAATCCGTAGCACTTTCGGCGAGTATGGATCGCACTCGGGCGATTACGGCCACATCATCGGTGAGCCGCGCTAACGCTTGCTCACGCTCGTGCTCGGGTAAATCAACCACGGTATTGAAGATCGATTTTATCTTCTGAAAATCGCTGCCGGTTAGGTTGCCATTTAGGCTATTTGCAACGTTCGGCGGAGTGGGGGTGACGTGAGTGGTCATGGCACTGGGTTCGTTATTAGTTTATTAAATACGGCAGCTCTTTAATATAAAACACAAAGCGAAGATTGCGCACACATGCTGCGCTTACAGTGAATTATGCCTTCAGTTTTTCTTTTAACTTATCTTTCAGCCAACCCCGCGCAAAGCGCAGTTCACGATATACCGATGGCGCAGAAATATTAAGTACACTCGCTACTTCTTCTACCGTTAAATCTGCAAAATAAGTGAGGTGTAAAATTTCACCGGATCGTGGATCAACTGCTTCTATTTCGCACAATGCGTCCTCAAGCTCTAGCAATCCAGCGTGGGTGGCAGGCTGACTGGCCTGACCAGACTCTGTAAAGGTGACCATGGCAAATTCACCACCACGTCTTTCGGCCTGCTGGGCGCGCGCAAAATCAATTAACACCGAACGCAAAGTAAGTGACATACTGGCAAAAAAATGCGCACGCGATTGCCAGTCTTTTGGGGCATCGGCCACTTTTATTAAGGCCTCGTGTAGCAATTCAGTCGGTGCCATGCCCGCCTCGCCACCCACACGATTGACGCGTGCGTGGGCGAGCTTGCGTAGAGCCTCATAAGATTGCTCAATGACTGCGTTATAGGCTGCACCATCGCCATCGCGCCAGCGATGCAATAAGTTGGTGAGGGATGTGGCATCCGCATTGTTGGCTGCAGTCATAAACAATACTATGACACAAAAATGCGCAAAACATAATTGTCTTTTTAGGGACAATTTTAACTTGACTGGCAAGACTAAAACCCCTCCGCATCTGCTGCCAGCGCATTGGCGCGAATGGTATTGGCAAGGTCTGCCGAGTTAGTTACATACGGCGCGAATGTTCCGGCCAACACATCGGCCGCAATCGAAACAGCAATGGCTTTTGCCGAAGTGGCTAAAGCTGCTACCAAGCCCGCAGCATTGGCAGTGACGGCTAATCCTGCAGGCACCAAAATGCCGCTAACAGTGCCATAAGCTAGGAGCGTAATCGCAATAGCTGCCGTGGATGTGGCAATGGAAGAAGCCACACCCGCAGTAGCTGTAGCAATCGTGGCAATGCTAGAGGCCACCCCAGCGGCGGCCATAAGTGCATTTAAAATGAGCTGATAACGATAATCATCCATGCCTTTTGCCATAATTTGCGCGGCATTGAGCGCATTGAAATGAGAATGCACTGCGGCGGAAAACCCTAGCCCGCAGGAAAGCGCAGCAAACAACGTGGGTGCCGACATGGCCACTACTTTATCGTCATAATCAACCGACTGCATTCTAGATGGCGCATCAAAAATGGGTGCGGTGCCTGACTGCAGACCATCGAAAGAATTACCATCACCGTCGGCGTCGCCCATGCCGGGCAATGCCATCGCGAAGGCCACATTGCGGCGGTCGGTAGTAACGGCATCCACGGTTTGCAAGTGGTCAGCCGCAGTTGGATTGGGTAAATCGCCAGATCGACTTAAGACCGAACACAGATCAATTAAATTTGTATTACCGAGTAAGCGATTAATGCTCACAGGTGCTATGTTTTGCGCAATGACACTATCCGGCACCAGCGGCGCAAAACGATCAACACTAATCGCTAAATCGGCATTGAGCGCGGGATTGCGATACACCCCATAGCGAATACTGCCCGCAGCAGCATCCGGCAAACCTAATGTGCGCCAAGGCAAAAAACCTACTTCCAGCGATGGTGGACAACCGGTTGCTTCCAACCCGCTACGATCTGCCGCCGGACAGGGCATGCGACTATTGGTGTAAGCAAAACTCACCAAGGCCGCCTGTGCGCGGGTAAGTATTGTCGTTTGGTTATCTGCCACGCGCACCTGTGTAGCGGTTTTCCAATAACTTGCAAATGCTAGGGCAATAATGCCCAGTACTAATAGCGCAATGGCCGCTTCAATTAGGCTGAAACCGTTCTGTGATAGCAAACCTCCACTTTTTTTACGATTTTTTGAGTGTCTATTTTTGCCGATATTTACAGCTTTATTAGCGAGCATTTTGGTTCTCATGGCAACAACCCCTGCTTTATCGCCGCGATGGCGGTCGCACGTGCACGGGCGAGTGTTGGTGCGGTAACGGTTAATTTATTGGTGTTTGCAGCATCGCGCTGATTAATCGCTTTAGCCAGTGCAATGCTGGCCGACACCAGCCCTGCGGCAGCCGCAATCTCTGCCGCCGTTGCAGCCGCGATAGCAAGCCCTGCACCCACAACAACACCCGCGCCCACGCCCACCGTAGCTGCTGCCAAAGCAATGGATGTAGCACCACCGGCAATTGCGATGCCGAGATCAGCTGAGGCCAGCGCTAAAGTAGCAATAGCAAACGCTTCATTATTGGCGCGTACCAACACCACAAACTCCCGATATTGGGCATAAAAGCCCGCGTTTAAATCATTATCAAAGGCCGCATAGAGCGAGCGCACAGCACCATTGGCATTGCCTAAACGCTGCGGGCAATTTAATCGGCCAAATAGCTCGGAAAGCCCCGTGACGATGACCTTATCGTCGTAAGCATTACTTTGCGCGGCGGACGCGAGTTCGAATGTAGGGCTAGTATCTGCGTTCGCACCTTCAAAACTGCCATTTGCCCCTGCGTACGCCAGCCCGTAGGCAATCGTCATGCCACCGGCTGAAGCGGCAAGCGCATTTGGGCTAGCGATGGCATTTTTTACAGCTACGCAAAAGTCTAGGCCATTGATTGCACCGATCACATTAACGGGAGACGTGGGCAGGTAGCGTTGTTTAGCTTGCGCTAAATCCGCATCGGTTTTAATTATCGCTGCGGCGTTGCGATACACACCATAACGTAACGGTGGCAAAGATGAACCCGCAGCAAGCCCTATCGTGGCATAGGGTAGTGTACCTACTTGCACGGCGCTACTACAGTCCTCCACGCCATTCGCGACTGTTGCCGGACAGGGTAGGCGGTTGTGCTGCAATATAAAGCCTTCTAGGGCGGTTTGCGCATCTTGCAGCGCAATGCGCGGAGCGTCTACGTTAGTGGTGCTGCGCATGGCCGGTAGCAGCTTCCAAATAGCTAAGCCTATGGCCGCTGATACAGCAAGCACGACGGCAATTTCAATGAGCGTGAAGCCGCTATTTACCCTTAAATGGTCACTCGACGACTTTGTCTTCTCACAGATAGGTGATTTCAAACAATTGCTGGGATGATACTTCATGGTTTTGTGCCCCCCATGGCATCGGCGCGTTTTAAAATTGCTTCAGCACCCGCCCACACTGTCGCTTGGGTGGCCGTTCCTGCTGTTGGTGTGGTGTTCGCGTTTAAAAGCTGGTTTAGGCTTGCTTGTGCTTGAGCTTCGGTAGCGACGGCAGCGTTATAGGTTTGTTGTGCGCCTTCTAGTTTTTTGTTGTTTAAGTACGCCTCATTAAATTTAGCCTCAAAGGTGTTCAACCTAGCCGTCATTCGACTGCGACCGTCGTAAAACAAATTGCAATCAGTGGTGGTCACGGCAGGGTTGCCTGAGGTGGTGGTGACGCAATACGCGCGGCGGCTATAGGCGATCAGGTTTTGGCGGCGATTGTTGTAACCCAATTGCGCAAAGGCAACAGCGGCTATGGCGTTGTCGAGCAGGGTTTGCTTATTGGCGGTGACCGCCGGATCTTCAGGAACAGTCTGTTGCGCTACTTTTAACTCAGAGCGAGCCGCAGCCTCATTGTATTGCGCGTCATTTAAATAGCCGAGGTGAACAATAGCATCGGCAATATCGCCATCCAGCGTATTTACGGGTGTAGTACCAGCAGGTACGCCCAAGGCGTTGGTGGTGGCGATGATACCGTTGCTGGGATTATTCGCTTCGTTGAAGAGCGCTGTGCGCGCTGCTGCTTGCGCGTTATTGGTAGGGGCGGCATTGTTTTGCGCTTCTATCAATTTTGCGTTGGCCGCAACGCGATTTGCAGTAGCGGCGGCGAGACTATCGCGCGCAATTTGTTTGGCTTCGGTTAAATCCACCGTTTGACTGGTTGAAACGCCAGCCATAATGGCAACAGTGAGCGTCAAACCAACATAAACTAATGCCGGCACCAGCGAGGCAATACCGGCGGCAATCGCTACGCCACCGGCAGTAACTGCAGCAACAGCGGCTGCTACTGTGGCAATGGCGTGGGGCAGCTCAGCACAGCCAACTAGTACAGCGCAGCCCGCGATTGCCGCTGATAATAAACCAGTTGCGCCGGTAAGGGTGGTAATCGCCGCACCGAGCGCAACACCTGCTAAGGTTATTTTTAATATCGTGACGCCAATTTTAACGCCGCCTATGAGGGTAAGCACACTTGCCGTCACCGTGGCGGCAATCGCCGCACTCTGCACTTCATCAGTAACATCCACACCAAGCGCGAGCATATCTAAGGTAGTTAACAGCACATCACAATCAGACGTAAAATAAAGTTCAGCGGTGGTACGCGCCATTACTGAATCATCATAGGCACCCATAATTAGGGTATTTTGAGGCGCTTCCATAACAGCAGCAGGACTACCATTAGCACCATCGAACGCTGTGCCATCACCATCCGCATCGCCATTACCAGGGTGGGCAATCGCGTACGCCACGGGGCGCAGCACACCTGTCGTATTACGTACTTGCGCGCCCAGAGGGGTGGTGTTGGTGGCAATTAATCGGCGGCAATAATCTGCTGAGCTTATCTGCTTAAAGTCATGTTGTGTACGATCCCATTTATGGGGCTCAAACAAGTTACTCGGTGCCGGTGTCAACGTAGGATTGACGATGTACTGCAACTGCCCCACGCCTTTTTGCGCCGCAGAGCCATCAAGCCGCAGGGTGCGATAGGGCAATACCCCCTTCGCTAAACTACAATCTTCAATGCCATTACCATTAACTGGTGCGGGGCAAGGTAATCTAAATTTAGCGGCAGCAAAGGCGTCAATATAGCGATTAGCCTGCTGCAACTGTGCGGCGCTTGCTTCTGCGCGTGTCGCCTGCTGTTTAGCCGCCAGCCACGCATAGCCCACCACCAAAGTGGCACCTACTATAAATAAAAATAACATTACTTCCAACAAGCCAAGACCCCCCATATAAATTGGAGAGCCAGCAGGTGTCCGTGTTGATGGTTTTTTTACTTTCATAATCCGCTTAAGGTTTTTTGGCATTGCGACCTGCCGCAAGGCAAAGCGTGACAACATCAAGCGGCGCGCTATAAACAAAAAGCAAGCAATAACCGCTTACTTATACATACGGATTTTTATTGCGATTTTTATCACGGGACGGTTAAATCATGTGGATCAGGCGTCGTTGCAGCCAAAAAACACGATGCCGTCCTCTGCTGGGCACCACCACCACGGAAGGGGAATAAAAAAAGCCCATGGCAATTGCCGTGGGCTTTTTAGCGGTTGATCGAAATTATCGATCAATCTAAAACTTACTTTACCTCAGGCGCATCCGGTTTCTTATCTAACGCGCCTTTATTCACGCTTACATCAGACTTGGCACGCACGGCCAGCAAGGTAGATGCTAACTCTTGCTGCGAGATGGATTGCGCAAAACGATCACGCTGGCTTTTCGCTTTGGCTTCGTCCGGTGCTGCTGGGGGAATTACTTTGCTCACTAATACCAAGCTGTAGCCAGCGCCCGGATTATCCACGCCTACATAGGCTGGCAACGCCTTAGGATTAGCGCGCATGGCTTCGGTGATTACACTTGGTGGCAAGCCAGCAGGGTTGTTGCGGCTAACAGCCAATACAGCGGGGAAAGTAACTTCGCCCGTTTTACCTTCGCGCAGGGCTTTTAACTTGGCCTCACCATCGGCTTTAGCGAGCTTTACGGCTTCTTCGCGTTGCAGGCGATCAGCAATGATTTTTTGTACTTCTTCAAAAGGACGCACGATGGCCGGTTTGGTTTCTAACAAACGTGCGGAGATCAAATTGCCGGGTGAGAACTCGACTGCTTCGCTATTACGCTTATTTTTAAGCACGTCATCAGTAAACACCGCTGCGATTACTTTAGGGTTATTAAACGGTGGCGTGGCGGCGGCTTTGCTGAAAAATTGCGTTTGACGTGGTGTGAGTTTCACTGCGTCAGCCGCATCTTTTAGGCTGCTGGGCTTTTCAAACACGAGGTCTTTAAACTTTTCAGCCGAAGCAGCAAAAGCAGCTTGGGCTTTTGTTTTCTTCAATTCGCCTTCGATTTCTGGTGTGGCTTCAGCCAGCGTTTTGATTTTCTGCGGCTTTAATCCTGTTAGCGTGATGATGTGATAGCCGAAATCCGACAACACTGGCGGCATGATATCGCCCACAGCAGCGCCGAATACGGCTGCCTCAAATGGTTTTACCATTGCACCACGGCCAAAAAACCCTAAATCACCACCGCTAGGTGCTGAGCCTGGGTCTTGCGAATTGGCCTTGGCTAACTCGGCAAATTTAGCAGGCGCTTTTTTTACTTCAGCGTAAAGCGCATCGGCTTTGGCTTTGGCGGCTGCTTTGTCGGCGTCTTTTGATGTCGGGGTAACGGAAATCAAAATATGGCTGGCTTTGCGCTCTTCTTTAGTGGTGTAGCTATCTTTTTTGCCTTCATAAGCTTTTTGAATTTCTTCTGCAGTAAGCTGAGTTTGAGAAGCTACGGCGTCAACGCTTACCTCAAGATACTCAAGCTTTACTTGTTCAGGAATCGTAAACTCAACTTTTTTCTCTTCATAATAAGTCTTGATGCGCTCCGGCGTGATGGCAACCTTGGCCATATATTGATCTAGCGTTAAATTCACTACGGCAATTTCGCGCTGCTGCTCAGTAGCTTCTAAATATTGCTGAACGCTTTTTTTACCGACGATGGAAGTGTTGATCACGCTTTCGGTAAACTGCGAGCGCTCCAAATCCTGACGCAACATGCTTTCAAAATTAGCTGCTGAGAGGCCTTGGTTTTTAAGGAAATTTTCATACCGCGTTGCCGAAAATTTGCCGCCGTCTTGCAATGATGCTTCTGATTTTAATTTCTCAATTAAAGCCGCATCACTCACCATCAAACCGCTAGACTTGGTCACGGTAGAAACCAAGCGTTGATCAATCATTTGATCCAGAATGTTTTTGCGCATTTCTGGCGTTTCCATGATCGATTGATCAATATTGCCACCAAACTGCTGACGGAAGCGCTCTAGCTGATTACGCTGGGCGTTGGTGAATTCTTGCTGGGTAATTTTATTACCCTCCACTGTGGCCACAGCATCGGCACTAGGGTTGCCACGAATGTAGGATTCCACACCCCAGAAGGCAAATGGAATCGTAATTAGGGTGAGAATGATTTTGGCCGCTGTGGTTTGGGCGGCAACGCGAATGGCTTCTAACATGAATAAATTCCGAAAATGAGCGCAGAAAAAAATTACTAACCCACGATTTTACCACAGTGGCCGCTTAAAATACCTCAATTTCAGCTACGCTAAAACCATACTTTTCTACCAAAATCAGCTTAGTCTTAGCGGCAATTGCCGCCGTTTCAGTCAAATTTAAGGCATTAAACCCCGCCATCCAGCTATTACGGTCGGCATAATCAGGAAATTTGGGGGATTCACCCCAGCGCCAATCGGCATGCAGTGATTGTGGGCTGCGCCCCAATAGGTGGAGATGGAGTTTGCGATGTTCGCTGCCATTTTTAAGCCCCGCTGGTGATGCAGCATCATTGAGCGCCCAATTGCCCGCATCCCAATAATTGATACAACCATCCTGCAATTGCGGCAGCACAGCCAGCATTGCCGCAGCACCTGCCGCGACCAGCGCCGAAAAATAGCTAAGCTCTTGCGCATCCAACGCCGTGCGATCCCACACCATACGCGGCGGCAGTACCATCAACTGTCCCCCATCGCGACGATCCAACATCGGCGTCGCAGGCAGTACCAAATGCCCACCTTTGCATGAAAATATAGTTTTATCTTGGTGCATTTATTTTCCGTGAAAAGAGCCTGATTTAAAAAGCCCTCAAGCCGTTATGTCGCGCGGCTCTAACGCACGGTCAAGCCCCTGTTGCGGCCAATTTTCCATCCATTGCAAAAACTGGGCTGCGGGCATTGGCTTGGCGATTAGGTAGCCTTGGGCTTCGTTGGCACCTGCGGCAAGCAAAAAATCCCAGTCTTCGCGTAATTCCACACCTTCCGCAACCACTTTTAAATTAAGGCGTTGAGCAAGCTCGATACAGGAGCGCACCATTGCCGCTAAGCGTGCTGATTGGGCAACTCCATTTACGAATGAACGGTCGATTTTTAATTCTGTGAAAGGGATGCTGGATAATTGTTCAAATGATGAAAACCCGATTCCAAAATCATCAATTGCTAAACCAAAGCCGTTAAGACGAAGGCGGGTCATGATTTCCAACGTGCGTCCTACATCCACCATGGCCGCCGTTTCAAGAATTTCAAACGTAATATCATGCGGGGCGAGCCCATGTGCGGCGAGTATGGTTTGCACTTCCTCACAAAATAAAGGGTTCTCAAGGGCAGAGAGCGATAGGTTTATATTTAACTTTAGCTTGTGCCCCGCCACCCTCCATTTTCCGCCAAGGTCAATTGATCTTGCTATCAGTTGCGTCGTCATTTCGCCTAAGTGGCCTTGTTGCTCCACAAAGGGCAAAAATTCCGAAGGCCGCAGCACACCGTGGGTTGGGTGAATCCAACGCACCAATACCTCAACCCCAGCGAGAGCGCCATCACTCATGCGTACTTTCGGTTGAAAAAATGGTTCGAATTCTGCATTAGCTAAGGCACGCAGTAAATCACTTGGCAACACGCTAACGTGCTGAGCCGTCATGTTTTCGATTGCCGCTGCGCGATAGCTTGAATAAAGCGCATTTAACACCGTTGCCGAAACCGGCTTCGGCAATGACCCTAGCACCGCAAGCCCAAGCGCTGCAACCATCAATTCAACGCTACGCGTAATTACCGCATCAGACCCACTTGAAATAATTACCGTTGGCTTATGCCCTGCCTCAACAATGCGGCGCAGCAATGCCATGCCGTCCATACCGGGCATTTGCAAATCACAAATCACTAAGCCAATAACAGCGCCGTTCATATGCATGCAATCAAGTGCGGCGGCACCGTCTGCTGCGGTAAATAGCTGCGTGACGCCGATGCGTTTTAGCATTGCCGATACCAATGCACGCTGAATAGCGTCGTCATCAATTATCAGTACACCCGTTTGCCTATCAGCGACGGCCAAAACCGAAGCGCTCACCACATTGGCCGCTACGATTGGCACTTTTGAACGGAGCGATTCTGCTGGGTGCTTTAGCGCATCGTTAGAATGCAGTGTTTTACTATTTGCATCTTCGCGTGGTGATAGGTTATTTTTGGCCGGTGCAGCTTCCAGCCATTTTGCAATAATCGTGGCAATTTCCGCTTGATTAAATGGCTTTGCTAAATAGTCATCCATGCCCACACTGATACAGCGCTCGCGTTCACCATTCTGTACATTGGCGGTGATCGCGATAATGGGCGTTCTTGCGGCACCGGAAATTGCTTCAGCGGTGCGAATCGCCGCTGCTGCCTCGTACCCGCTCATCTCTGGCATGTGACAATCCATGAGTACGACGTCAAACTGGCCCGTTTTAAATAACTCAACAGCTTTAATGCCATTGACTGCTACTTCAACTTGGCAGCCAATTTTTACCAGCATGGCCTTAGCAAGAAACTGATTAATGTAGTTATCCTCCGCCAGCAAAATTCGCACGCCCCGTGCTAGGCATCGTTGTTGAATGAAGCTAACACTATCTGCCCCCTGCACTTTAAGATTTGCTGCCGCAATAGATTTTGCATCATCAATTTCAGCGGGGCTAGCAATGGCAACAGCCGGTGTAACTAAAGGCAAGCGCACGCGAAAAGTGGAACCATTGGTACCAGACGATTCAACGCTCAATTCACCATTCATGAGCTTGACAATTTGACCAGAAATTGCCAAGCCTAATCCAGTTCCGCCGTACTTTCGAGAGGTAGAATTATCGGCCTGCGCAAAAGGCTCAAAAATACGTGTTAGCGCCTCTGGCGCAATACCAATACCTTGGTCTTGTACTTCTATCAATAAACCCGTTGATTCCAGCGCTTTGAATCTTATGGTTACCGTACCGCTTTCAGAAAACTTTACGGCATTGCCCAACAAATTTACCAAAATTTGTCTAATACGAATCGGATCACCATTTAATTCAGGTGCCAGCGCTGGGGAGATTTCTGTTGCAATTTTCACGCCCTTCGCAGAGGCAATAGCCGCAAAAAGATTCGCAGAATCTTGCGCAACTTTAGCGAGGTTAAAGGTAACAATATCAAGCTCAAACTTACCCGCTTGAAACCGCGAAAAATCCAACACATTGTTTAGCATCAGCAATAAGGAAGCCCCAGAACGATGGACGATGTCAATACGCTCACGTTGTTGCTCGCTTAGTGTATCTTCGCCAATGAGTTCAATCGTGCCTAAAATTCCATGCATGGGCGTGCGAATTTCGTGACTCATATTAGCCAAAAAATCTGATTTGGCGCGGTTAGCTGATTCAGCCACTGCACGCGCACGTTCAAGCGCCGCATGCTCTTGCTCTAGCGCAGTTGCGTAGTCACGCTGTAGCGCCTCACTTTCAATTAAAGTTGAAACCTTGCGCTTTACCTCCGCCGCCATATGCCGAAAATCATCGGTCAACACGCTAATTTCATCGCCCCCCCCAGTCGAAAGTTGTACATCATAATCCCCCGACCGCATCTGCTGGCTTGCGCGTGTAAGCTGCTTTAAAGGACGGGTCAGAAAATATGCAATTAGCCCCAACAACAGCGAAAATAGAATCACCGCAACGGCGCTTACCACAACCATCTGCAGCAACATTTCATTACGCGTTGTTTCGATAAACGTTCCCGGCAAACCGAAGTACAGCGTGCCCAATGCTACACCTTCTAGTTGCAGTGGCGTTTTAAAATCAAACCTAGAGCCACCATCAACTAAGGTTACTGGCTGCGGTAAACTCATGTCTGGCTTAGTTGAGTTCTCAAGCCATCCAGTTTGCCCTACAACGCGCCCTTGCGTATCATAAACAATGAGATAGGATACCAAATCCTTGGTTCGGCTTTCATTCAATATTGCTTGAACGGTCGCGTAGTCGCGTTGCAACATCGGCGCCGCAAGAGCCGCATTAAACAGCGGCGATTGCCTTTCAGCGCGAGCAACTAACTCCGCCCGAAAATAAGTGTCAATAAGATAGGCGCTGTGCCAAGTGATCACCGCCATCGCAACGATTTGCACGGCGATACCGCCGAGCACGAGCTTACTGCGAAAGCTCAATTGCAGCCATCTGCTGCTTTTAGGGGTTAACACTGAAGACATGAATGCTTTACTTATATAACTTTTCCGCTTACATAACTTTTTATCAATACAACTTATTTGCTGGCCGCAAGCCCCGCCCGCGTTTGCGCTACAAAAACATCAAGCGCAGTTAATTCTGCAGGCGCGATAGCGCGAATATTCGCCACGCCGGAGAGGGTGAAAAACTTCTTCCCTTCTTCCGACTGTGGAAATTGCAAAATGAGTGTTTTAATTTGCTGCTGTAACTCGGCACTGAGATTAGGATGCGTCATGACTAAAAAGCTCGGTACTTTTGCAAACTCACGCACGATACGCAGATTTTTTCGTGTTGCCTCACCGATGGTTTTAAATTCTCCCATACTCATCATCGCCAGCGGTGCATCGCCGGTACGAATCAGGGTTCCTAAACTATCGTCATTGCCTGCACGCACGATATTGAAGTCGCGCCCAGCCACTAGACCTTGTTCTCGCAACCACCTTAAACCCGTGAGCGCAAGTAGTGATTGCGGATTAGCTAGCGCCAAAGACTTACCCTTGAGCTGTTCTAGTGCGTCGTTGGTATTTGTAACGCCAGTAACAAGCAAGGCCGGAATAGGTGGCTCATAGCTTGCCACTACCGTTAAGTTCGCGTCCAGCTGTGCCACGCGCCCGAGGTTGGCTGGGGTGATGACCAGTTGATAATCGCCACGTTGACTGGCCGCGTTAAAGGAAACAAAATCGGCAGCTGTGGCAATTTCTACATTGGTCTTGAGTACGCGCGCAAAGTAGTCACGCATGGGTTGATAATTAGTAAGGATCACCCGAGCGCTCACATTAGGCACTACACCAATGGTGAATGTTGCTGCTGGCACAGGTGCAGCGACAGTGCCCGTTGCCGTGGTGTTAGCGTCCACTGCCGAAAAAACGAAGCTTGCACACACGAAAAAAAAGCAAAAACTCGATTGCACATAATGTGTAAAAGCGTAGCGTCCAAAAACATTGCGCGATAATTTTGCCATCAAAACCCCCTAATTATTATTCTATAAGCCAACTGTCTATCCAACCGTCTATGATAAGTTTAGCGCATCACCCGATGCTATTTTGATCAACGCTTGGATTTTGCTATGGTAGCCATCGCTTCCAACGATTGACTCGCCAGCAATGGGTTCTCGGCCATCACCCGCTTCACTGCCAATATATCGTCAGCCAAGCCAAAACGCTCACTTTCTGCAAATAGCTCCCCTAATGCTTGCGCCCCCATGCTGCGGCTTGAGCCCTTCAAGCCGTGGGCGGCGCGACACACCGCATCTGCTGTAGGATTTTTTTCAGCAATCAGCGCGTGGAATTCATCAATATCACGTTGCAAACTAAGCAGCATACCGGTGAAAACATCATCGACGCCGTCATTGACTAAATCAATAATTTCTTCAACACGCAACACATCGAGCAGAGCTGGTGCGTTTTTAGCAATATCTTTCACACCCTCTGCTGCATTTATTGCAGGTACAGTCCGCGCTGGCGGTACCGCGTCTGACCTTAAGCGTTCACTGTTTCCAAATTTTTGCGGCTGCGCTGGATGGCTCCTACTAAAGCTTCCCATACTATCGCCAATTGCAACTGAAAGTACCGCAGCTAACTCATCGACGGTAAAGGGTTTTGCTAGAAAACCGTTCATCCCAGCCTCAGTATAACGACGGCGGTCTTCTTCCATCACGTTGGCAGTAACGGCGATGATATGCGGTTGACTGAGCCCGTTCTGCGCGCGAATCAGACGCGTGGCCTCCAGACCATCCATTTCCGGCATTTGCACATCCATCAAAATAATATTGTAGTCTTGACGTTGTACCGCTTGCACTGCTTCGATGCCGTTTGCCGCCATATCCGCACGGTAGGCAAGCTTGCCTAACATCAAGGTGATTAAGCGCAAATTAACCGTGTTATCTTCGGCCACCAGTATCCGTACTTGCGCACGGCGTGCGCGCTCCTCGGCTGAGATTGCTTTTTCTACCTCTTTAACCGTTACGCTGCGACTGCCGCTTAATACCTCAACCAAGGCCTCAAATAAAAGTGACTGGCGTAATGGCTTTGCAATACGCACCGCAAAAAGCGTATCGCCACCCGCTGTTTCATGTGCCGGATCGGACGATGAAAAAAGCACCAAGGGCAGCGACCAGCGCCCTTGAATAAGTCGTGTTTCACGTGCAAGCTCCACGCCGTCCATGCCAGGCATGTGGTAATCAAAAATGGCTGCATCAAACTTAGCGTTGCTACGCAATATTTCTAGCGCGGCACTAGGTGAGGCGGCAATTTGGCAGGTTAAACCCCAGCGGCGCACAACAGTACTAAGTATATTCAGTGCCGTGACATTATCATCGACCAACAATATGCTTTTACCTTGGATCGAAAATTCATCCGATTGCGAGTACCGTACTGCCATTGCCGGTACCGGTCGCGTGCGTAGCGTAAAATCAAAGGTAGCGCCCTTCCCTAAACTGCTGGTGACGTTAATCTCCCCCCCCATCAATTTTACCAGACGCGAAGAAATTGCCAGACCAAGTCCTGTTCCGCCGAACTTACGCGATGTGCTGGCATCTAATTGATAAAAAGGTTGAAAAAGTTCAGCCTGCTTTTCAACTGCGATACCCATGCCAGTATCACGCACCGAAACGGCGAGCGTTAATTGTTCAGCATCACCGCTTAACTTCGCCACCCGCACATAGATTTCGCCATGCGTCGTAAATTTAACCCCATTGTTCACCAGATTGATAAGCACTTGGCGCAAGCGATTCACGTCACCGTCAATCCACGCGGGCACATCGTTTTCTACTAGATAGAGTAAATCCAAACCTTTAGGCTGCGCCTGCGGTGCAACTAGACTAAAGACATCTTCAATGCAGCGGGCAAGTTCGAATGGCTGAGTTTCTAACTCCATTTTACCGGATTCAATTTTTGAAAAATCGAGCACCTCGTTAATGATGGTCAATAAACTAGCGCCACTAATACGGATAGTTTCTACATACTCGCGTTGCTCATCATCAAGTTTTGTATCCAGCAACAGTCCTGTCATGCCAATTACACCATTCATCGGCGTCCGAATTTCGTGACTCATACTGGCCAAAAATGCCGACTTCGCTTGATTGGCCTGCTCAGCGCGTGCCGACTCGGCACTTAGCTCACGGAGCGTACGACGCAAGGCGGCCAGTGGCAAGCTACGCACTACCCAGAACAGCAAAAACGCCAAGAGCGTTGTCGCCAAGCCAACCGCAGCTGTGTGCATCAGCAACGGGCGCTGCGACGCAATTGCCTCAACGCGCCCGATAACCTTGCCAGTATCATAGAGTATGACTGATTGGGTTAGGGTCAACCCACCGTTCGCCATCCCACCTACACGCCCTACCCCACCTAAGCGCTCAGCAACAATAGCGTCAGTACCGCTTTCGGTATACACGATGCGCGTTGCCAGTGCCGGAATATCGGTTAGTTCGTTATCCAGCACGACGAACAGCTCATTTTGCATAAACCGCCAAAACTGCGGTTCACGCAAGATCAGAGCATTGATGGCGCGCGCTCGCGTTAGCGCCTCGATGCGCAAATCCGATGCCAAACGCGCATGTTCGAACAGGTAAGAAATTGTCGGAGGCACAATTGCAAAAAGCACACAAAACGCCACCGTGATCGCGGTAAGCGCTGGTAATGAGCCCTTGTCGGCACTGGATGCAGACGTGACCAAAACTTAAGTGCCTTTGAACTCGCCAACCCAGCAACCGTGAGTGGCAAGTAGATTTTGTCCTTCTGCAGAAAAAACAAACGCAAGAAAGCGCTTAGTTATGGCACCTGCACCAACACTCGTGCTCTGCGGTACAGCAAAAAAATGGCGCTTAAAATAAGGATAACTTCCCGATTTAATCGCTGCTGCGCTCGGCACTTTAAGGTCAATTGAAAGCGCTTTTAAGGGACGCTTATCGACTAGTATTTGTCCTAATGTAGTAACGCCGAAGGCACCAGGCAAACGCTGAATAGCCGTAATTGCGTCTTCATCCGTTGCCGCAATAAGTGCGCCGGGACGTGCCGCCGCCGTCACCAACGCGTTAGCCACACCCGTTGAAATTCCGGAAACAATTTCGCTATCGATATCGGTACTCGGGCGCAACACCAAACGCACGCGCGTACCGTCTGGCCAGTTCAAATCCGGCGTCGTGTACAGTGCTTCAATTTCGGACAAGGTAATATCATTTTTCGGATTACTGGTGGCAATCGCAAATACCACTGGTGTACGCGCAAACTCAGTATTCACAGCACTTGTCAATTGCCGCTCACTCTCTGTTAGCGGCTTTGCCATCAATGCAATATCAATTGATTTTGCTTGTAACGCCTTTATGCCGCCTGACCTACCCAGCGCCGGTGCTACCGTCACCATATCTTGCGGATTTTTTTTGTTATACGCGTCTGCGAGCAGTTTCACCAGCGCCGTTGTTGAACCCGATCCGCCTAGTAATAATTTCTCTGCGAACACGGAAGGAGAGAAAAAAAGCGTGAGCAAAACAATAATGAATGACGCGATTTTTTGTGAGGAAATTGTAAATTTAAGCGGTTTCATTTTGCTTTCTTATCGCATCTATTTTCACGTCGCTTCATATAGCGCAAACACAACTTATTATATCATTCGATGGTAACCTCATCGCTCAACTTCGGCAATCAATGCTGCAATGATGTTTACAATAAAATTTGTGCCATACGAAAAGGTGTCTATGCCCATAACAATCCGCGCCGTCGAACCTGGCGACTATGCTGCCCTATGCGAAATGATGGCGCAGCCATTAGCACAAGCTAACACCTTGCAACTGCCTCTACCTTCACTGGAAATGTGGAAAACCCGCTTGGCAGAGTTTCCCAAGGGCGATCATTTATTAGTAGCCGTACTTGACGATAAAGTGATCGGAAATTTAGGGCTGCATGTGGTGAGCAAGTCACCACGGATGCGCCATGTATATGGGCTGGGTATGGCCGTGCACGACGCCTATACGCGCCGTGGCGTGGGTGCAGCGTTGGTAGAGGCTGGACTAAATCTTGCCGATAACTGGCTCCAAGCCACGCGGATTGAGTTAAGTGTGTACACCAGTAATCTACCCGCAATCGCGCTTTACCAGAAATATGGTTTTACCATTGAAGGCACGATGCGCCACTATGCCTTTCGTAATGGGCAATACGCGGATGCGCATATGATGGCACGCATAATAGTCAAGGCAGGCGCTTGAATAATTGGCTGCCACAATGGTTACGCGCTATATTAATACTCGGCGCGGTTTTACTTTTTTTAGGTCTTGGTATTTATAAATTAGTATTACTCTCACAAGAAACTGCGCCGGTCACTACGGCTGAAAATGCGCCGAAAACGCCTGTTAATAGTGCATCCACAGCCGGTTCTGATGTGTTGCGAAGCGATGCCCATACAAACCCAACTGCGTATCCATTGCCAACAAAGCCGCGTTCGGCGATGTCCGTCGGCGCACCCCTACTTGCTGAAATCTATAATAATTCTGAGTTAGCGATTTGCGGCCTTTCACCATCAGAAGTAGCTGAAGTACGTGCCGCTCCCAATGCTATCAGCATGACCAATACCAATGCTGCGTTAGCGCAGCCGGTACAACGCTTATTGCAAAGCGCCGTACCTGCTGATCAAGCCCTGGGGCTTTATATGCAGGTTCTACGCGCTAACTGGCAAGCCATAGAGGTAGCGGCCGCGCAACGAGCGGAAGTGCGGCAAAAGGGTTTGTGCCAAAGTAATGAGTCTTGTGCTGCCAAAGAGGCGATTGCTTTACAAAAATCAATGGTAAAAGCAACTCAAAGCGCGGTGATACCCCTAGTAAAATTAGCTTTGGCAAAAAACGATACCAGCATTTATGCCGCCGCCGTATACGCCTGCAATATTGACGGGGCACGTGATCTCATTGAAAATGAAAATGGGTCTGCTACCGCCACCAATATCCAACCTGCCTGCGCCGCCATCACCGTGGCGCAATGGGCAGCAATGGATAGCGATAATGCTGTGCCTTGGCTGTTGCTGGCAGCCCAGCCAAATGCTGCTAATGCCGCAAGCGCTGGGAAGGTTTTTGAATTGCGTGACGAGCAAACGGGGGTGGAAACCGCAATCAGCCGGGCACTTGCTGCGAGCGACTATACCTCACGCTACCCTACCGTGAATAACCTTTTTGATGAGGACAATATAAAAGCACTAGCGCCATTTGCCCAAGCTACCTTGGCGTATGAACTTTTGGGCTTGCAGCATGCTCTGGCACCGCCACAAGGTTTAGCAGGCTATTGCGGCGCGGCCCATTACGGTAGTGAGAAGCGCCGTTTAAACTGCAGCGCCATCGCCAACAAAATTGTGCGCTTCGAAACCTCCCTCGCCGCCTTACTCGCTGCTGCGGACATAGGCAAAGCGCTAAAGTGGGACAGCACCCGTTTAAACGCCTTGCGCGATGAACGCCTTGTTGCGACCCAATTGCATAATGAGCAAGTCGCTGGCAACATCAAATTAAACTGCGAAAACGTAGATGCGCTAAACACTTATTTACAACGCACATTACGTTATGGCGAACGCGCGGTGGGTCGCGAATTACTCGCCAAAAGTGGCAAGTCAATGGGGCAAATACTGTCTGAAGATAGCAATAAATAGGGCCTCTGGCGCGTTTTCAAAAGTAGCAGCATTGTTTTACGCCACTACAACCACCCTTGTTGCCGCGCCATACGATAAGCTTCAATACGATTGGCTGCACCTAGTTTACTCATAGATTCAGATAAATAATTGCGTACAGTGCCTTGGCTTAGGTTCAATTGTTTAGCGATTTCGGCTGAGCTTACGCCTTCACCAGCTAGCCGCAACACGTGACGCTCGCGGTCACTTAAAGGGTCTTGCTCGGTCCATGCGGCCATCGCTAATTGTGAGTCAATTACGCGCCCACCGCTATGCACTTCCCGCAATGCCTTGGCTAGTTGTGCTGATGGCGCATCTTTAAGCAAGTAACCGCGCACTCCCGCATCCAATGCGCGACGCAAATATCCGGCGCGGGCAAAAGTAGTAACAATAACAACTGCCGTTGTCAGCGCTTGCTCCAACGTGCACCTAGTTTTGTGATCGTGTAATCGCTGGGCTAATTCCAAGCCTGTTAGCTTGGGCATTTCAATATCGGAAACCAATAAGTCAGGTTGATACGCCAATACCGCCTGCCACGCGGCTTCGCCATCTGCCGCTTGGGCAACCACTTCAATATCATCTTCCAAATTAAGCAGCGCTACTAGCGCACCGCGCAACATGGCTTGATCTTCGGCAATAACGATGCGCATCATGTTGGGCAGCCTATCACTAATTTTTCTGAAAGCTCAGGCGTGACGTTTGCACATACTAATGCCAAGCAGGTGCCGCCGTTGGCAGTACTGCTTACTTCTAGTCGCCCGCCGATTAACTCTATTCTCTCGCGCATCCCCGTGAGTCCATTACCGAATTTAATTTCGCCACCGTTACCATCATCTTTTATTTCTAACGATAACTGCAGGCTAGCCTCCATACCTTGTAAGCTAATCTCCACGTTTTTCGCATTCGAATGACGAATAATATTGGTCACGGCCTCGCGCACAGCAAGCGCTAAAGTGGTTTCTAATGCATTGGAAAGCGCCAGATCGATTTTCTGGTGACTCAATTTAATGCCGGCGGAAAGTAGTGTAGATTGTGCGTCTTCAAGCTCTGCGGCAAGTTTAATATTGCGCATACCGGAAACCGCCTCGCGAATTTGTTGTAATGCCGCGCGTGCGGTCATTTCCACCTCCTGCATATGCGCGGCAGCACTTTCCGGTTGACGTGCA
>JANMDR010000317.1:0-9472 GCA_031376425.1 Betaproteobacteria bacterium | reverse complement strand
ATAACTTCTTTCAATGCTTTATTCTTATCACTTGACGGAAAATTAGGTGCATCTAATAACCCTAATAAATCAGCATTAGAAAAATCGTGATAGAGCCTATCGGTATAGTCTTGATCCAGAAGCGTAGCGGTTTTTAAGCCTTCATTCGGAATCGGCGGGGGCATTTCCACATCAGCATGCTCACGCGGCAAGGCCGCAAAAAACTCTGCTTGGGTTTTAGCCGTGCTCACTTTCAAACCTAACCAGCGATTACGGGTAGATTTGATCATGCTGCTTTTTTGCTTAGCCAACACACGGGTAACAATCTCATCAGCGTCGTTAAGCTTTTTCTCCGCGATAAGCAGTTTGGCTAATTCATAATTTAGCGGCTGATATAAGGGTGACGATTCCGCAATACTCACCACAGCTTTGCGCTCCTCGGCGGTGATATTACCCGCGTTAGCATTGGCAAATATAGCTAACAACCAAACCGCTTTAGTTTTATCGGCTTGCCAATTTTTACGTGCAACCTCTAGGCTGCTACTCTTTGCTGCGGCTAGTGAATCGCGATTCTCTTCCCCACCATTAGCAGCCTGCATAAGCCCTATCCATGAGGTCATCGGGTCTTTTGAGGCGGTAATTTCATTATTACCCACTTTTGTTAGCAAGAACACGTAATCGGTAATCTGTTGCAACGAGGCGGCATCAATTTTGCTGCTTGCCAACAGCGCACCGAGCTCGTTTATACGCGCAACGGGCCGTAATTGACCATCCACAAATCCTAGCAATTGCTGCGCTGGCGGATAGGTTTTAGCCAGGGGCAACAGTTCTGCACGCGCCTGGCTTAACAGCGCGACTTGCTTGGCACGCAAGGCCGCTTGATCGCCCTTGCTCGCATCATTGGGGCTGTAGTACAGGGTAGCTTTACGCACTAAACAACGCGCGGCCAAATGGGCACCAAAGGGTTGCCACGGGGATGCATTATTCGCGGCAATGACGGTAAATTGGCGGCGCGCCTCATCAAACTTTTCCGCATAAAAGTGAGCGGCGGCGAGTTGATATTGCCGATCATGTACTAACCACGCCTCGGCGTTTGCAGGCAGTTCCGGTGGTGCAATTAGGGTAATTTTTGTATCACCCTCTACTTTGTTCGTCTCCCAAGTACGCTTACTATCGCAATTTTTAAACACCGCATCTTGGCCGTCCAACCACAGTTTTAGCTGCGCTTCGGTGGCTGATTTTGCCCGCTCTTTCAGGGTTTGCGCGGCGCGATTAAATGCGTCCGCTGGGCAATTTTCATAACTACTGTAGTTACCGGCGCTGGCATCAATACCAATGGTTTTTATTGCTGCCCCACCCTTTACCTTTTGGCGTGCCTCTAACCACGTGTTAAGACCCTCATCTTTTTCATAGCTAAAATGCGGTGTTTTTTTACTATTATTGACAAGCCAGCCGTTGATATTGAGTAGCTCTACTTCAGCCTTGCTTAAGGGGTTTCCGGTGAACGCACGATAAGCCAGCATTTGGTAAATGCGCCAGTACGTTGTTGGCACCACGCCAACATTTCCGGCTGCATAGCTGGCAATATCAACCTTCGGTACATAAGTTTCAGGCTGAAACAGGTTGTAGCTAATACCGTCGCCACCACTGGCATAGGCGCTTTGCTGTGGTGCCGCCACTGTTAGACATAATGCGCTCACACAGGCAAACGACATTACCTTAAGAAAGCGTTGTGGCTTCAACAGAGCCTGCGTTAACTTTATCATTGTTGCCATTGCTTCCATTGTGAGGGCATCCAAGGTTTCGGGGAAAAGTGATAATGCCTGAAATTTTTGCTTTGGGCATTATTTGTAACTAAAGGGGATGTTGGCGGTAAATTTTGCAGCGGCTCATCAGTGGCGGTGCCGATGGCATGCTGGCAGTGCAGCGGCTGAAACCGCCCGTTCTTAGCCAATAAAGCGCGAATTTCTGTGTCCCCTGCGGCCATTCTAAAAGCCATTGGCACAACCTCATCTGCTGCTGTACCAGCCAGCCAATTGTCCCCCGCGCACCAGGATGCCAAAGCAGTCATCGATAGTGCCACATTAGCGGGTAGTTGCCGACGGGCCGCAATCACAACATCGGATAAAAATTGACGCTGCGAGCGCCGCACTTCAAAATCAAGCTGTACTACTTGGGTATTGCTCAACGCTACCGCTTCGCGTAGCGCTTTGATAATAACCTCACTCTGTACCGCATTGAGTGCTGGTGGATTGCGCCATGAAACATCCACGTGCACCACGGGTACACGTGCTGTGGATGGTGCCATTAGCAGCGGATGTTGCCGTGCCTGCACCGTTGCAGTTTCGCCTTCAATAGTGATTGAGCTTGCCACATAAGCTACACCAATATCAGCAGGCAGGTCGCGTAGGTCTTCAGGCCGCTGCCATGCCCAAAGCATATGCGCGGGCAGGCTCGCCAAGGCTGGATGCCTATTTTTAGTTAAGCCTGCATCCAAATAGACAAAGCGGGCAGCTTCAGGCAAAGCAATCAGTAATAAAAAACTGCCAGCGAGGATTAATTTGCGCGAAAAATTCATGCGCAATTATGCAACGCATTTTATTGCCGTGCATTGCTATGCATCAATTGAAAATCGATAACCCGCGCTACGCACCGTTTGCACCAAAACATCGTGACCACTCACCTGCAAGGCCGAACGCAGACGCCGGATGTGTACATCCACAGTACGTTCCTCAATGAAAATATGATCACCCCACACCAAATCTAGCAACTGCAGGCGTGAATAAACGCGATCAGTATGCGTCATAAAAAAGTGTAGCAAGCGATATTCGGTTGGCCCCATTGTCAGGGGCAATAAAGCTTCACCGAGTTTGCCGGTGATTTTTCTGCTACTTGGATCAAGCGTGAGGCCGTGATATTTAACAATATCGTCCGTCATTTGTGGTGCGCGGCGGCGCAACACGGCCTTAATACGGGCTTCAAGCTCGCGCACAGAAAATGGCTTCGTCACATAATCATCCGCACCAACACCTAGGCCGCGAATTTTGTCTTCTTCCTCACCCTTGGCGGTGAGCAAAATGATGGGCAAATTTTTTGTGCGGGCGTCTTCACGCAGGCGCTGGGCGAACTCTAAACCGGAGATACCCGGCAACATCCAGTCAAGCAGCGCCAAATCGGGCAACTCTTGCGCCAGTAAAGGCATAGCGCGTTCGGCAGTGGTGGCACGCATCACGCGGTAACCACTCATTTCCAAGTTAATGGTAATTAAATCAGCAATAGCCGGTTCATCTTCAACTACTAAAATAACGGGATTCATTGTTTCCCAATCGTTTTGGTTTCCGTCCTCACATTGTATTTCGGAAATATGACGGTTTGATTACTGCTTTTGATATGACGGTTTGATTACTACTTTGAATTACCAAGAAGCGCTTAATGTGGTGTTCATGCTGGTATCATCGCACCATACAAATCAAGAGAAGCCCCGTTAAATATGCCGCATCCCACCCAACTTACCCTGCACCAAGCCAGCCGTGTGCTAGAAATTAGCTTTGATGATGATGCAAATTTTCGCCTTTCTTGGGAATTTTTGCGGGTGTATTCGCCCTCCGCTGAGGTGCGTGGCCACGGTGCGGGTCAGGAAGTGTTGCAAGTAGGTAAGCGTACAGTAGCGATAACTGAGGTGGAACCCGTTGGCACTTATGCCGTAAAGCTGGGTTTTTCCGATGGCCATAATACCGGCTTGTACGCGTGGGATTACTTTTATGATTTGGGGAAAAATCACGACCGCTACTGGCAGCAATATTTAGAGCGCTTAGCCCAAGCGGGCGCTAGCCGCGATTTTCAAGATATTGCCAACGCGCCAACCGTAACCGTTACCGCCGGTAAAAAAGGATGCCAAGCATGACCGACAAAACCCATTTTGGCTTTACCCAAGTAGACGAAAATCAAAAAGCCGGAAAAGTGGCATCCGTATTTTCGTCCGTCGCCCCAAGCTATGACGTGATGAATGATGTAATGTCGGCTGGGCTACATCGCGTATGGAAGAAATTTTGCGTTGATCTGGCTGCGGTGCGGTTTGGTGAAAACGTGCTTGACGTGGCCGCTGGTTCTGGTGATTTAACCTTGGCATGGGCTAAGGCTGCTGGCTTAGGGCAAGTACAAAATGGTAAAAATGGCGGCATGGTCTGGCAAACCGATATTAATGCAGCAATGCTGGGTGTGGGCCGTAATCGATTGCTCAATGCGGGCTACAGTGTGCCAGCATTGCTTTGCGATGCGGAAAAGCTCTGCTTTGCCGACAATACCTTTGATGTGGTGAGCGTGGCGTTTGGCTTACGCAACATGACACACAAGGATCAAGCGCTTGCGGAGATGAAGCGCGTATTAAAACCTGGTGGCCGACTACTGGTCTTGGAATTTTCAAAAGTGGCCCAACCATTACAAAAGGCTTACGACGCGTACTCGTTTAAACTGCTGCCGCTCATGGGTAAATTGATCGCAAAAGATGAAGGCAGCTATCGTTATTTAGCTGAATCTATTCGCATGCACCCCGATCAAGCAACACTAGCAAAGATGATGGAAGATGTGGGATTATCGCGTGTTGAATATTTTAATTTAACGGCTGGTGTAGCCGCCGTGCATCGTGGTTATAAAATCTAAGACTTAGTGCGTATATTTAAGGAGATTAATATGAAAACATTTTTGATAAGTTTAGCCATTGCGGTATCTATGGCTCTGGCCTTGCCTGCTGATGCCAAAAGCCGTTTTGGCAGCGGCAAATCAACTGGTATGCAGCGTGACAGCGCCAAACCAGCAGCCGCAGCCACACCGCCAAGCGCCGCCTCTACCGTTTCACCTGCGGCAGCACCTGCTGCCGCTTCTACGGCTGCTGCCACCGCAGCCAAACCAGCCGCCGCTGCCGCTCCTGCTGCTGCCGGTAATAAATGGCTAGGACCACTCGCTGGATTAGCTGCTGGTGGCTTATTGGCCTCCATGTTCATGGGTGGTGGCATGGGCGGATTTGGTGGCTTCAAGATTTTTGACTTCATCATCCTCATCGGTTTTGCCGTTGCCGCGTTTTATTTGTTCCGTATGTGGCGCAATAGAAGCAATAGCAACAACAGTGCGCCAAGCAATTTGCAATATGCAGGCGCGGGCAATAATGCACCCGATTATGCGCCAGCGCCAATACAGCGCGCCAGCAGCAGCCCAAGCAGCGGCGGTAGCTTTGCCACACCAGAAATAGGTAGCCGTTTGCAAGCAGTAGCCAGCCCAGCAGAAGCTAACGCCCTAGCGCAAGCACCGCGCATTCCTGCTGATTTTGCGGTAGAACCATTTGCACGCCACGCACGCGGTGCTTTCATCCGCATGCAAGCCGCGAATGACGTTGGTGATAAAGCCGATATTCGCGATTTCACCACGCCAGAAATGTATGCAGAAATCTCCATGCAAATTCAGGAACGCAAAGGCGAAACGCAACGCACCGACGTCACCAAGCTTGATGTCACCGTGCTTGAAGTGGTGACTGAAAACAGCAAAGCCATTGCCAGCGTACGCTTCACCGGTGAATTGCAGTTTGATGGCGAAACGCAAGTAGAAAAATTTGATGAAGTTTGGCACGTAGTTAAGCGCGTTGATGAACAAGATGCCACTTGGCTCGTCGCGGGCATTCAGCAACTTAGCTAAAGCTTTAACCGTAGCCAGCCTAGGTAACTAAGCCACAAAGTGCATGACACCACTGAATCACTTAAGCGCTAAATTTGCCAACCGCGTGCTGGGCGATTACCCCATCGCCCAGCAACGCTTGCAAGCCTTCGCTGCGTGTCGCATTTTTGTAAGCGTGGCAAACCTAACTATTGCGCTACGCGTTACCCCACAAGGCGTTTTAGAACCATGTGGGAGTGAAAAAGAGCATGAAAGCGAACACGCATCTGCGCCAACAGATTTAACCGTTTCTATCCCCCTTGCCACCCTTCCTGCAAGCATTACCAGCGGACGCGACGCCCTAAAGTTAGCCACCTTCTCCGGCAATACCGAACTAGCTGCCCTATTGCACGAATTAGCAAACCATTTAAGCTGGGACGCCGAACACGATTTAAGTAAAATCATCGGCGAAATCGCTGCACACCGAATTGCCAATACCGTACGTAGCGTGCACGAGGGCACCCGCGAATCATTTAAGCGTCTAGGTGAAAACGGTGCCGAATACTTAGTGCACGAAGCACAATTATTAGTAAGCCGCCCCGAAGTAAGAAACTTCCAAGCGCAACTAGAAACCCTGCGCGATGATATCGCGCGACTGGAAAAGCGGACGAGCAAGCTGGCGAACGCGCTTAGTTAATTTTTAGCCCCCCCCCAATTTCCCACACGTCATAAGTAGTGAATCACCCGCGCTGCAATTCCACTGTCATGTCCGCCGCCAAGATTAGCCGAACTCAACTCACGCTTTTCGTGCCAGCACCTTGGGGCACGCAGTTGGACTCATTCCGCCGCGTACTCGATCCCGCGCAGGCATCGCTCATCGCGGCTCACGTCACGCTGTGCCGAGAGGATGAGATTGCAGAACTGGACCCAAGCTCAATCTTTGCCCAGGTAGCCACATGGCAGCATGGGCCAGTCGCCCTTGACTTTGGCTTGCCTCAGCGCTTCTCTGGCCACGGGGTGCTCCTTCCCTGTGTGAATGGGTCCGAACGGTTTCAGGAGCTTCGCAAATGGCTGCTTCAGGACCAGGTTGCACGGGCTCACGAAGCCCACATAACGCTAGCGCACCCAAGGAACATGAGATCGCCAAATAATACGGACGCTACCCTTGAGGATTGTCCTCGTGCGCTGCACCTGGCCTTCCCTTCTGTCGCGCTCATTGAACAGGAACAAGGGTCAAACTGGGCCGTGGTGCGAGACGCAGCACTCGGCGGCGCGAGGCGCAACGATGCCTAACCGTTCGGTCAGCGGACATCCCACGGCGGGGCAGGATTGTTCGTGTTCGATTTTTCGGTACGCATAAACAGTACGACAGAATCGACGTTCAAACTATTTGAAGGTGATAAGAATGGATATTAAACCGATACGAACTAAGGCTGATTACAAAGCTGCGCTTAAAGAAATTGAATCGCTTATGATGGCGAAATTTGGCTCGCCAGAGGGCGATCGGCTAGATGTTTGGGTTACGTTAGTAGAGGCCTATGAAAACAAACATTTCCCTTTGGATTTGCCTGATCCGGTTGAGGCGATCAAATTCAGAATGGAGCAATCTGGCTTATCGATTAAAGACCTTGAGCCTATGATTGGAAATAGTAATCGTATTTATGAGATTTTTAATCATACGCGTCAATTAACCTTACCGATGATTCGGCGTTTGCATGCTGGGCTTGGCATTCCTGTCGAAAGCCTGATTAAGGAATACCACTCTTAAGGTAAAGGAAAAATAGTGCGCTATCCATTTACCAGGCCATTCGACACTCACGCTTTGCGCTGGTCAATTTAACGTTAGGCGGCCTAACCCCTATGAGCCAGCCACTACCTCCCGGGCAACGGGACACTCCATCGTTTCCCCGTTTCGGCCTCACGCAGTTCGCACGCCGCTTTCCCAAGGTTACGTCGCGGCTTGAGCTTGAAGTCATCGGCGATGTTGAACACCAACTCCACCTTCCAAACGCACTGATCGACCTGCCGCGGGTTGAGCAAGTTAGCGACTTTCATTGCGTCACGACATGGAGCCGTCGATCGCTACGATGGAGCGGAGTTCGCTTTGCCGACTTCTACGACAAGGTCGTGGTACCAATCGCGCGTCCTCTCCCGGAGGCAACTCTCATTGCTTTGCGTGGCCAAGACGGCGCTCGAACCGGCATGCTTTTGCGCGACTTACTCGCGCCAGATGTATTGCTAGCCGATATGCTCGACGGCGAGCCACTTACAGTTGAGCACGGCGCTCCGCTGCGCCTGATCGCACCCCAGCACTATGGCTACAAATCGGTGAAGCACCTCTCCCGAATCGAATTCAAGAAGGCAGACTCTGGATACAGGGTGTCTGGCTTCCGATTCATGGACCATCCGCGCGCCCGTGTCGCGCTGGAAGAACGCGGGCGCGGGCTTCCTGGCTGGCTCCTTCGCTATCTGTACCGGCCGCTAGTGCCCGGCACAGTCGCGCGGTTTGCCACGGCAATGGCAGAGTACAAGAACGCTCCTCGCCGTGGGTAACTTGTACAAAAACAACAAAGCACTAAGCGCTTAATTATGCGGGGAGGCCGACGCGTTGCGTTCAGTAGCCAACATCGACAAAAACGCCCCCCCAACTCGCGCATGCACATTTTGAGTGGATGCCGCAGCCCATTCCAGATCCAGCGAATGAAAAAATCGCTCCCAATACAGGTAGACTTTCTCGATGCTCAGACTATAATGTAAGTAACGAATTCGCTCTCGAACTTGGTCTGCTTGATCTGTTAAACGAACGGATGGCAAAACTGGTTTGCGTGGTTTCATGGAGTCTATTTTAATCGTATACTTGTGCAGTATCTATGCTTTCAGCCAATAGCTGCAATTCTGATCAAGGTTTTATTGAATGAATATATCCTGCAACGACGATTTTATTTTGCCCGTTTTGCGGTATACATTACGTTACGTTGCGCGGAAAGTTAAATCGTGAGCTATGCCGCTACAACCTTCAATGTGATGATCGCATCACCGGGCGATGTCGCTTCGGAACGCGCGATAGTCCGCGAGGTCGTCTACGAATGGAACGCCGTACACTCCAACGCGCGTAAAGTTGTACTTTTACCCATTGGATGGGAATCGCATTCATCACCGGAAATGGGCGCGCCAGCGCAGTACATCATCAATAGCCAAGTTTTGGCGAAGTGCGATCTTCTGGTGGGCGTGTTCTGGACCAGGATAGGAACCCCCACTGGGCGACACCTAAGCGGTACTGTCGAGGAAATTGAGGAGCACATCGCGAGCGGCAAGCCTGCAATGCTGTACTTTTCGAGTCAACCTGTTGCACTCGAAACAGTCGAAATTGACCAGTTCCAGTGCTTGAAGAGTTTCAAAGAATCTTGTCAAAGTCGCGGTCTCTATGAGAGCTATGACAGTCACGGCTCCTTCAGGGACAAGTTTTACCGTCACCTACAACTCAAGGTGAACGAGCATCCATTGTTTCAGTCCCCTGAAACACCACACACATCTTCAGAAGTAGTCGAGTCTGGGACTCAGCTTCCAGAACTTTCGCCGGAAGCGAGGGTACTTTTAAAGGAGGCAAGCCAGAATTCTGGCGGAACGATTATTCATGCGCGTTATATGCATGGCGCTGTGATCCAAACGAACGGCAAGAACTTAATACCGTCGAATGAACACCGCGAGGTGGTTAAGTGGGAACATGCTCTTGAGCAACTCATTTCGAAGGGGCTCGTCGTTGATCGGGGGCACAAAGGGGAAGTGTTCGGGATCACCAATTTGGGCTATCAAGTAGCCGACATGATCGCGCTATGAACAACATAACTGG
>JANMDR010000308.1:0-12909 GCA_031376425.1 Betaproteobacteria bacterium | reverse complement strand
GAAATCGCGCATACAGCGCATCCTTCGCCAAATGTTTCGCCCTGTAATATCAAAGAATTCGTACAAACGTTACAATGTAGCACAATAACGACCGGCAATTTAGTTTCATATTTGTACGCGGTAGGCACGGTAGGGTTCGTTAAACTACGTCCTGTATAGTCATCGCTTTGCGAAAACACATGGCAGCCGTAAGCAAGACCTGAAAAATCCTCAAACGTAACCCCTTCAGTGCCACCTGCTACGTTGCAAAACACCGCAAAATGGACATTACGGCCAATGGTCACCTTGCCCGAAACCACGCAAAAATCATCAATGCGCGCATGATCGCCAATGACCATTTGGTCAGTGTTATAAAGTGCGGCTTTATCGCTAATGCGCACGTTTTTACCGAGGCTTTTGAGCTGGAGGGCTTCGAGTTGAATTGTTGATAGAAATGCCATTCACACACCCCAAATCCACGATAATTTTGCACGTTTTTTACTCATCCGCACACTTCAACGATTCATTTCAATCAAAAGTTGTCTACCCGTAAACGCTGGATCCGTCGGCGCAACGAGAGCACCTGAATAATAAGCGGGCTTATGATAAAAAGTAAGCGCGTCACCAAGCTTTGCATCGCTTGATACGAGTTTCAGCGAAAGCGTTTTGCCTGCGCATTTTTCAATTTGCTTCGGAAGCACAAATTTAATCCAATCATTATCTTTTACGGTGCTGGCATCTACATTCAGTACTTGCGGTGGTTCTGCGCCATCAGCGAGGCTAAATTTATATCGAGCGGTATTCTTGCGCACAAACGTGGCGGCGAGCACTCTTACGGATTTTAGAGTTCCTACTGGGCAAGTAATTGATTGCTCAATTACTTGCGCTGCAGTCACCTCCCCAAAATGACCAATATTTTCGTAGTTTGTTTTTAACTCGGATTGTGACTCGCGAGGTATATTTAGCGGAGCGCTGGCTGGATTATTATTTTTAACATCTTCAATAATTGGTGGTATCAGTTTTTCACCGGTGCCTGCTGCAGTATTCACCTCCAATGCGAGCTGCCGATTTTCAAGCTCTAATTTTTTTGGCAGTGAAATTTTTGCCTTGTAATAGGGGCTTGCCGTATAGAAGGTAAGCGCATTTCCCGGCACCGCATCTATTGCCGCAATAGTGATTCTGATTGTGCGCCCTTTACAGCGCTTCCAAGCGCCTCTCAATTTGAAATCAACCCATGCGTTATCCTTAACATTGGCCGACTCTATTAAGAAATCTTCTTTACCGTAGTGGAGACCGCCGCTCAGTGTCACTTTATATTTAGCGCTATTGGTTCGCGCATAAGTTGCCGCCATCAATCTAAATGATTCCAATTCATCAACAGGGCATAGGAAATTTTGCTCTACTACGTTACCAACGACTATCTCGCCTATTGGTGCCAAGCTACTGAGTTCCGCCGCAAGTATGGTGCTTGGACGTTGCTGGTTGGCATAATAGGTTGCCAAAACTATCGCCACAACAAGTGGTACTGCCCCGACGAGGAATAACCCAAGGGTTCGTTTGCTTCGCATTGATACGCGATCCATCTGGCTATTGAACATAGAAGAATTTTAGTTTTGGTGGGTAAAAAGACGACGCTTTCTCTATTATACTAACTACTAACGCGATGCTGACCATTTTATGGCGGGAGCGCAACTATTTTAATTGTGAGTTTCATTTTGAAAATCGTGTATGGAAATTGAGGTTCAATCAGCAATGGTATTCCCAACAGGAATAGATGAAGTAAGCTATGACCTAGGTGGTGAACGTTGCGCTGATGGTTTAGCAGCCGATTCCAGTACCATCAAATATGCGTGTAAAGAAGCCCTGCGTCCAGTAGCCTCGATGCTGTTTTTTGCTATACCGAAAATACTCGGTAGCAATTACATAACGCAAAGTTATGTCGCGCTTGCGTTGAATCTACTTTTGATTTTACTCTGTGCATATTCACTCAAAACTGCGCTATATCCCTATCTGCTCGCTGCAGAAGACAAAATTGCGAAAAATGCGGCTGCCATTGCTGCCTATACCGCAACCTTTATTGTGTTGTTTGGTACTTCGGTCGGCAAAATGTCCGATTTGCCGTCGCTAGCTTTTTTTCTTCTCGGCATTGCCTTTTGCTCACGCGCACTTGTTGGATCGGCGCTCAACAAATCAACATTATTTTTTGTAGCGGGCCTGGCGATGGCAATGGCGGCGCTACTGAAACCGAATTACTATTTATATGGGCCAGCGGTGTTGGGTGGCGCCTTAGCGATAGATTTTTTATGCCGAAGTAACCTGCCCACATCCCCGAAGACCAGCGCCTGGCGACATCCAATTTATGCTGGCCTAGGCCTAAGTTTTGCTTTACTTCAATGCTTCTGGATTTTATGGCACACAGGCATTTTCTGGCCGTATGAATCAGCAAATTTTTCGGGCGTAAAAACACCGCATTTATGGCCGTTCATCGGCCACGGCGTACCAAATGCGTCGCGACAAATTGTATTAGATGGTTTAGCAGCAGTGCCTACATTCTCAATGGTTGTTCCGTTAGACGAGCTTTCTCACGCATTGGTTAAGTTATATGTCGGAATATTTCCACAAAAAATTGAACCATACTCAGTGTTCGAACAAATTTTCCCACCAGCGCGGTGGTATCCAACCAAGCTTGAGCTTACAGGTATATTTTTAGCATCGGGGCTCTATCTTTCTTACACCTTCTGGACTATGTGTTTCGGACCGCGGCCACTACGCTTCATCAGCGGCATTAGCTTGTTTTATGCCGTTTTTACAATGGCCGTCTCCCATACAGAATACCGATATTACCTATTGCCTAGACTGGTATTATTCACCACTATAATTTATTATGCCGCGTATGGTGCGCAGACTTGGTTGCAACGACGTAACAAGTGGCCACCCAAGCAACCAAGACAACTTTCATTGCGCTCGTAATACACGCCATTAGTGTTTGACTACCTAATGCTATGCTGTAAACCGAAACCAAGCCTTTGCAATCTTTCTATTCACCACCTCATACATTGCCACTAACTCAACGTCCACTTTGCCTTCAGCAAGGTTGCGGGTTATCACTTCGTGATCAACCACAAAGTTACCAGACACAATTCGGCTGATAAGCTTGGCGTGTGGTTTCGCTTCGGCGAAACGGGTGGCGAAGCGCGCTTGAATTGCAGCCCTACCGCTGGCGATCAAATTGCTCGGGTGTTCGAATTGTTGAGCATCTTCGGCATATAAATTGGCTAACGCTAGCGCATCATGGGCGTTGTAGGCGTCGAGTTGTTGTTGAACCACATCTTGGACAGCAGCAATCATGCTTTCAACCAATCCCGCACCGGTAAAAAATCGCTTAGTAGTTTTGCTTCCGCACTACCAACTTCAGGCTCATGGCGATAGCGCCACTGCACTGTGGGCGGGAGGGACGCCAAAATGGATTCTGTGCGGCCGCCCGATTGTAGGCCGAATAAAGTACCGCGATCAAACACTAAATTAAACTCTACGTATCTGCCACGGCGGATAGCTTGCCAATCGCGGTGTACTTCAGTGTAGGGCATAGCGTTACGCTTGATGGCAATAGGAAGATAGGCAGGAACGAAGGCGTTGCCAACAACTTGCATGAGCTTAAAGGCGTGCTCAAAATTTTGTTCATGGAAGTCATCGAAAAAAACGCCGCCGATGCCGCGCGCTTCTTGCCGGTGCTTTAAATAAAAATAGTCATCGCACCATTTTTTAAACTCTGGGTAATAGCGGGAGTCGACTATATTTAAGGCGTCTTGGTTAGTTTTATGAAAATGCACGGCATCTTCAACAAAACCATAGTAGGGCGTTAAATCCATGCCGCCACCGAACCACCACGCATCTGTTTCGTCCGCCGCTACCGCTTTAGCCATAAAGCAGCGTACGTTCATGTGAACCGTGGGGGCGAACGGATTGCGCGGATGGAGCACCAAGGATACGCCCATCGCTTCCCACGGACGCCCAGCGAGTTCAGGGCGATTTGCTGCTGCGGTAGGCGGTAACTTACTGCCGAGCACATGGGAAAACAAAACTGCGCCACGCTCTAAAAATGTACCGCCCTCGATTAACCGCGATAGCCCGCCACCACCTTCAGCGCGTTGCCATTCATCGACAATAAAGGGGTGTTGCTCTAAGGTGCCTAGCGCCGTAACAATTTGCGCCTGAAGATTGAGCAAATAGGTTTTAACGCTTTCGCTATTCATGATTAATCCCGCCTTAGAAACGCACGATATCCAATATCGCGCCGATACTGCATACCATCGAATTTAATCGCTTCTAACCCTTCGTATGCAGCTTTAGCGGCTAGTTTAACGGTGTCACCCAAGGCGGTAACGCACAATACACGACCGCCGTTGGTAAGCACTTTGCCATCCTGGACAATGGTGCCCGCGTGAAAAACTTTGGTAGTTTTATCGTCTGATTTCATCGGTAAGTCGGTAATAACATCACCTTTACGCGGATTGTCAGGATAGCCACCTGCTGCCATCACAACACCAAGGGCAGCGCGACGATCCCAATCGGCATTGGTATCAATCAAGGTGCCCGCTACGGCATGATCTAACAAACCCAGCAAATCCGTTTTTAATCGCATCAAAATGGGTTGCGTTTCAGGGTCTCCTAAACGCGCATTAAATTCGACAACTCTTGGCGCACCGTTCGCATCGATCATCAATCCCGCATATAAAAAGCCCGTAAACGGCGCACCTTCCTGCGCCATGCCGCGCAGTGTCGGCATGATAACTTCGCGCATCGCTCTGGCATGTACTTCCGGCGTGACGACGGGTGCCGGTGAGTAAGCGCCCATGCCGCCGGTATTGGAGCCTTCATCACCATCAAAAATACGTTTGTGGTCTTGGCTTGAGGCAAATGGCAGCGCGGTTTTCCCATCGCACAAACAAATGAAACTAGCTTCTTCGCCAATCATGCATTCTTCAATCACCACCCGTGCGCCCGCTGGCGCGTTTCCCAAAATGGTATCCACTGCTTCAAGTGCTGCCGCCACAGTCATGGCGACAACCACACCTTTGCCTGCCGCCAAGCCATCGGCTTTAATAACGATAGGTGCGCCTTCAGCCTCAATGTAAGCTTTGGCCTTAGTGATATCGGTAAATGTTTGGTAACGCGCGGTGGGAATGCCGTGACGCACCATAAATTGCTTGGCAAAATCTTTACTGGATTCCAATTGTGCGGCTAATCGGCTTGGACCAAAAATACGCAAGCCTGCCATTTGGAATGCATCCACTATACCCGCAGCCAATGGCGCTTCTGGACCGACCACCGTTAAATAGATTTGATTGGCTTTTGCAAAAGTGATGAGCTCGGCGATATCGGTCATCGCAACATTTACCACACCCTCTTCTGCTGCGGTACCGGCGTTGCCGGGCGCCACATAGACACGCGAGACTTTTTCATTTTGGGCTAAGCGCCACGCCAATGCGTGTTCACGCCCACCAGAACCAATAACGAGAATTTTCATAATTTTAAGTTAGATATGTGCTATTCCACGGTGACGCTTTTAGCCAAATTGCGCGGCTTATCCACGTCGGTACCGCGCTGCAAAGCCGTATGGTACGCCAACAATTGCACCGGCACACTATGCACGATGGGCGATAAAATCCCTAAATGACGCGGTGTGCGAATCACATGCACGCCCTCGCCTGGTACTTCTTCAAAATGGCTATCGGCGTCAGCAAATACAAACAATTCACCGCCACGTGCGCTCACTTCTGACATATTAGATTTTAGTTTTTCAATCAATGCATCATTAGGGGCAATGACCACTACCGGCATTTGCGCGTCTACCAAGGCTAAAGGGCCGTGTTTTAACTCGCCTGCAGCATAGGCTTCGGCATGTATATAGGTAATTTCTTTAAGCTTTAGGGCACCCTCTTGAGCGATTGGATAATGAGCACCACGACCTAAAAACAGGGCATGATCTTTTTTAGCAAAGCGCTCTGCCCACAACATAATTTGCGGCTCTAAATTAAGGGCGTGCTGCAAGCTACTAGGTAAGGTGCGTAACAGCGCCACGTATTCTTGCAATTGCGCGATGCTAAGCGTTCCACGCTCACGACCGAGCATTAAGGTTAGCGTAAACAGGGCGCATAATTGCGTCACAAAGGCTTTGGTAGATGCGACTCCAATTTCTTTCCCCGCGCGCGTCAAGTAAACGATTGAAGAGGCTCGGGGAATGGCACTTTGCGGCACATTGCAGAGCGCTAAGATATGGGTATGGCCAAGCTGCTTGGCACGCTTTACCGCTTCTAAAGTATCTAAGGTTTCACCAGATTGCGAAATGGCAATGACCAACTGCTGCGGATTCGGCACGCTGACGCGATAGCGGTATTCATGCCCATATTCCACGTGACAAGCAACACCGGCTAGGGATTCAATCCAGTATTTAGCAACCAAGCCCGCCAAATAACTAGAGCCGCTAGCAAGGATGAGGACTGCCGGTGCCTCACGCAAAATGACGGCTGCACCTGCGCCTAATTGCGCATCAGTTAACGGTAAATCGGCATCTTCGGCAATCCAAGGCGCTAGAGTGTCGGCAGCCGCACGTGGTTGTTCATGAATTTCTTTTTGCATATAATGCTGATACACACCCAACACACCGTCTTCAGCGGCGACGTCTAGCGTTACTTTGGCTCGTGAGACAGGCAGTGCCTGCGCATCAAAAATTTGCACTGTGGTTTCAGTCACGCATGCCACATCACCTTCTTCTAGGTAAATGACAGTATCGGTCTCGGCAATGATGGCGCTGGCATCAGAGGCAATAAAATTTTCGCCCGCTTTACCCACACCAATAAGCAATGGGCAACCACGGCGAGCGCAGGTAATCGTATCGGGTTCATCGCGACACAGCACGGCGATGGCGTAAGCGCCTTCCAATTGCGCTACCGCTCGCTGGGTAGCGATGAGTAAATTTTTGCTGCTGCGATAGCAAGCATCAATTAAGTGGGCAATAACTTCCGTATCGGTTTGCGAGCTAAATACATAGCCTTGTGCCATCAAAATGGCTTTATGGTAACCAGCATTTTCGATGATACCGTTATGTACTACCGCAATATTTTCGTTGGAAGTATGCGGGTGAGCATTGGCTTCCGTCACCCCACCGTGCGTTGCCCAACGGGTGTGACCAATTCCACGCGTGCCAGTGATATTATCCGCAGCAATCTGCGCGACCAACTGCGCCACACGGCCAGTGCGGCGCATCGTTTGTATGACATTATTTTGTGCTGCTGGGTTAGCCGATTCATCACGGATCACTGCAATTCCAGCAGAATCATAGCCCCGATATTCAAGCTTACTCAATCCGTCCGTGAGGATTGAAACAATATTGCGTTGCGCAATGGCTGCTACGATGCCACACATAGTTGAGTTCGTTTTTGAGTGATTTAAGTTTTTGATTTAATGGCGGAGAGATGTCTTATGTGAAGACGTCTCTCGCCAATGCGTATTACTTCTTTACAGGACGCTGCCAATCATTTTTGGCAGTTTGCGTTTTCGGATTCAAGATCAAGCCCGCGCTTTCAATATCACGCCACACGGTAGTACCTGCCGCAATGGTAGCGCCAGCGGCCACGCGCACCGGAGCCACCAATTGCACATCGGAACCAACAAACACATTGTCTTCAATAATGGTTTGGTATTTGTGAGCACCATCATAATTACAAGTGATGGTGCCAGCACCAATATTCACCCCACTACCAATAACCGCGTCACCCAAATAACTTAAATGATTGGCTTTACTGCCCGCCGCCACCTTAGCCGCCTTGAGTTCGACAAAGTTACCAATATGCACATCCTGCGCCAAAGTGGTATTAGGGCGAATTCTAGCATAGGGACCTATTTTGCAATTTACCCCAATTTCAGCACCATCAATCATGGTGAAGGGGTGTAGCTGTGTACCAGCCGCAATACTACAATCTTTAAGCACACAGTTAGCGCCTACTTTCACATTATCGCCTAAATTTACCGCGCCTTCAAAAATGCAGTTGATATCTATCGTGACGTTAGGAGCACATTGTAAGTTACCGCGAAGATCAAATCGTGCAGGGTCAGCGAAGGTCACGCCATCATTTACCATGAGCGTATTTGCTGCGTTTAACTGGTATTGTCTTTCGGCTCTGGCACGTTCGATTTGATCGTTTACGCCAGCGCATTCCCACGTGTGTTCGGGATTACAACTAGACTGCGTGGTGTTTTCGGCGGCGGCAAATGCCATTACATCGGTAAGGTAGTATTCTTCCTCGGCGTTACCTTTGCCTAGTTTTGGCAGCCATTCATTGAGCTTTTGCACTGGACAGGCCAGCAATCCAGTCCAAATTTCCTTAATTTGTTTTTGCTCGGCTGAGGCATCGCGCTCGTTCTTGATTTCCTGTAAATTCCCCGCATCGTCACGGATGATGCGCCCTAAGCCCGCAGGATTTGGCATATTTTGCGTAAGCCATACCAAAGCGTTTTGCGCCGTCGCTTCTGCGCAGAGACGGCGAATTGTTGCTTCGGTGATAAGGGGAATATCGCCGTATAAAATAAGCGCAATACTGTCTGGAGCGCAGAACGGCAAGGCTTGGCGTACTGCATCACCGGTGCCCAATTGTTTGGATTGCAAGGCCCATGTGAGCGCATTGTTTGCGAATGCGGCACGCACTTCATCGCCTTGATGACCGTAGACTACAGTGATGCTTTTGGGCATGAGCTTGCTGGCTGTTGCAATCACATGTCCTAGCATTGGCACACCGCCAATGGGCTGCAATACCTTTGGCAGTGGCGATTTCATGCGTTTGCCCGCACCTGCGGCTAAAATAATCACCCCCAGACTATTAAGAGAAACGGGCTGTTCTGTTAGTTTCGACGGTTGCATGATTTGAATGAGTTCTCGAAATATTTTTTTTGAAAATTGGCTCAGGGCTGCGTAAATTTATTTTTACCTGTGTTTTTTTTACAACACTTGGAGGGTTGCAGCATTATTTTCGTTCATTTATTCACATCCTATGCGTTCCCTAGCTAAATTCTAGGTGGTAACAGTGCCTAAAAGCAAGGATTCCATATCATTGAATTTCGCATTCACACTGAAAGAGGCACGACAAGTCTGATTTCATATTGATATTGGCTGAGTTATTGGCTAGGTATTAGCAAATATTAAGCTGCTCATAGGAAACGCAAGACTAAACTAAAAAGCCGACTTTGTTTCATAACACAATCAACTATTTTTACGGTTTTCATAGGAAAAGCGCTTTGCATCCCGTTTCCGCATTGCCCATTTTGTGACATTGCAATGCGCCCTTCAAACCTCAATATGCTAACAAACCCTAATTTTGGACGAAAAAAAAGGCAGCGGAACTTCCGCTGCCTGGATTGTGTTGCGCCTCTAAACCGTTACGGTACTTCTAGTATAACCCAATTTATTTAATTCTGCGCAATTTTTGTATGGCCGCCAATTGAGCGGCTAATTGTGCTAGCTCGCCTTCAACCGTGGCACGATCATGATTGCTAGCGCGATTTGCCAAGGCTTCTTCCGCTAAGCGCTTAGCTTCCATCAATTTGGCTTCATCTAAATCCGCTGCACGCACCGACGTATCTGCCAAAATGGTGATTACCTTTGGCTGCACTTCCATAACGCCACCGGAAACATAGATAAGTTCTTCAGCTTCCTGACCTACAAGCTTTACCTTTACGGTGCCAGGGCGGATGCGCGTCATCAATGGCGCATGACTTGGCAAAATGCCCAACTCGCCGCTTTCGCCTGGGGCGATTACGCGCTCGGCCTCACCACTGAAAATTGCTTGCTCAGCAGAGACGATATTTACTTGGATAGTTTTTGCCATAATTTGCGACCAGATTTTTGCTACGAATTCACTGTCAATTTAGTGTGCGCTACGCTTGTGAGTCTATTTGCTTACTTCATTGTTTTAGCGCGTTCAATTGCTTCATCAATCGTGCCAACCATGTAGAAGGCTTGTTCTGGTAAGCTATCAACTTCGCCATTTACGATCATTTTGAAGCCACGAATTGTTTCTTTAAGCGTCACGTATTTGCCTGGTGAACCGGTAAATACTTCGGCCACACTAAATGGCTGGGACAAGAAACGCTGAATTTTGCGAGCGCGATACACGATCAATTTGTCGTCAGGGGACAATTCGTCCATACCCAAAATAGCAATAATGTCGCGCAATTCTTTATAGCGCTGTAAAGTATTTTGTACGGCGCGCGTCGTGTTGTAGTGCTCTTCACCGATCACGTTTGGATCAATTTGACGCGATGTAGAATCGAGCGGATCAACCGCCGGATAAATACCCAATGAGGCGATGTCGCGTGACAATACCACTGTCGCATCTAAGTGGCCGAAGGTAGTGGCCGGGCTTGGATCGGTTAAGTCATCGGCTGGAACATAAACGGCTTGAATCGAAGTAATGGAGCCCTTCTTGGTAGAAGTGATGCGCTCTTGTAAGCGACCCATTTCTTCCGCCAATGTTGGCTGGTAACCCACAGCTGACGGCATACGACCCAACAAGGCTGATACTTCCGTACCGGCCAAAGTGAAGCGATAGATATTGTCTACGAAAAATAATACGTCGCGGCCTTCGTCACGGAAATGCTCAGCCATCGTCAAGCCGGTTAACGCCACGCGTAAACGGTTGCCTGGTGGCTCATTCATCTGGCCGTAAACCAAGGCTACTTTGTCGAGAACGTTTGAGTCTTTCATCTCATGGTAGAAGTCGTTACCTTCACGGGTACGCTCGCCTACACCAGCAAATACCGAATAGCCACCGTGTTGCTTGGCAATGTTGTTGATGAGTTCCATCATGTTTACGGTCTTGCACACACCGGCACCACCGAACAAGCCCACCTTACCGCCTTTAGCAAACGGGCAAATCAAATCGATAACTTTAATGCCGGTCTCTAACAAATCTTGGCTTGGCGACAACTCATCAAATGTTGGTGCTTTTTGATGAATACCGCGCAAGGTTTCACCACTCACTGGGCCAGCTTCATCAATCGGGCGACCCAACACATCCATAATACGACCCAATGTGGCTTTGCCCACTGGCACCATAATCGGCTTGCCGGTATTTTCAACGCGCATGCCGCGCTTCATACCATCAGTAGAACCGAGCGCAATGGTACGCACCAAGCCGTCACCTAGCTGCTGTTGCACTTCAAGCGTTAGACCAATTTGGTCTTGCTTAAGCGCATCATAAACTTTTGGCATATGTTTGCGATCGAATTCTACGTCAACCACAGCGCCGATAATCTGTACGATTTCGCCTGATGTATTTTGGGTCACTGCATTCATGTTGGATTCCTATTCGATGTTTAGTGCTAATCAGTGTTTAATTTTTTACTTAGTTTTTTGCTAAGCCAAAGCCGCCGCGCCGCCAACAATTTCCGAAATTTCCTTGGTAATTGCCGCTTGCCGAGACTTGTTATAAATCAGTTTTAATTCGCCGATTACCGTTTTGGCGTTATCCGATGCGGCTTTCATCGCCACCATACGAGCCGACTGCTCTGACGCGATATTTTCAGAAACGGCTTGGTAAATTAAGGCTTCAATGTAGCGAATAAGCAATTGATCCAGCACAGTTTGCGGATCTGGTTCGTAGAGATAATCCCAACTCGTGTCGGGCGCACCTAAACGCTCGCCTGACAACGGAAGTAACTGCTCACATACGGGCTCTTGCTTCATCGTGTTGATGAACTTGGTATAGCAAATATGCAAGGCGTCGATTTCACCTTTGGTATAGGCATCAAGCTGGAGTTTAATGGCACCGATTAACTGGTCTAAATGTGGCTTGTCGCCCAGACCGATTACGTGGGATGGAATATTCATGCCATAACGCGACATAAAACCGAAGCCCTTACCACCAATCGCCGTGCCTTGCACTTCAACCTTAGCGCCCTCCCATTCTTTCACTTTGGTGACCAACAAACGCAAAACGTTGGTATTCAACCCGCCGCAAAGCCCTTTGTCAGACGTCACTACAATCACGCCAATACGCTTTATATTATCGCGCTTCACGAGGAAGGGATGCTTATAATCCGCAGTTGCATGGGAGAGGTTAGCGCAGACGCTGCGAATTTTTTCGCCGTACGGACGCGCCGCACGCATGCGCTCCTGCGCCTTGCGCATCTTCGATGCTGCAACCATTTCCATCGCTTTAGTGATCTTGCGCGTGTTTTCTACGCTCTTAATCTTGGTGCGAATCTCTTTAGAACCGGCCATATTGGTCTCTTAAATCAAACCTGTTGGAATGCAATGACAAAATTTAAAACAGCAGCAACTTTAGTAGCTACCGGTTTTCTTGAAGTCTTTAATCGCATCATGCATCGCTGCATCATCTTCTTTGCTCATCGCTTTCGAAGATTCGATTTTATCCATCAAGCTGCCGTACTTTGTTTTCATGAAGCTGGATAGCGCTTTTTCAAACGCCAAGGCACGCTTCACTTCAACATCGTCCAAATAACCGTTATTAGCGGCAAACAATGTCAGCGCCATTTCATTTACTTGCAACGGCTGGTATTGGGCTTGCTTCATCAATTCAGTCACCATACGACCACGCTCAAGCTGCTTACGCGTAGCTTCATCAAGATCAGACGCGAATTGCGCAAACGCTGCTAGCTCGCGATACTGCGCCAAGGCCAAACGCACACCACCACCGAGGTTTTTGATGACCTTAGTTTGTGCTGCACCACCCACGCGCGATACCGAGATACCCGCGTTAATCGCTGGGCGAATACCGGCGTTAAACAAATCTGATTCCAAGAAAATCTGACCATCAGTAATCGAAATCACGTTAGTTGGCACGAATGCTGAAACGTCGCCAGCGGCGGTTTCAATCACTGGCAATGCAGTCAATGAGCCTGTTTTACCTTTAA
>JANMDR010000257.1:0-6890 GCA_031376425.1 Betaproteobacteria bacterium | reverse complement strand
CCCCCTTTATTTGGGAGTGGTCTCCAACAGCTTCCGCGTAAATGCTTAAGGCGATTGGCTTTTCATCAATTTCGTCAACATTATTTGGGGCGATTCGGGCGCTGTGGCGCGTTAGCATACTCCTTTTTTTTGAATTTTTGCTGCTGTGATTGCCAATTGATGGTGCTGAGTTGCAATGTGCTGACATCATTGCTTGGCTTGACCGTACCACCAAATGCGCCGGCTAATATTTTCACCAATTGCTGAGAATGCAGGTTCTCCGCAATCGGGGTGTTCTGCTCCAGTTTTTTGCCGCCTAAGTGACTTGCCGACCGCACGCGCAGTGTCGCTTGCGATAGTTTGTGGTCGCTGCCCATTTGCCATTCAAGGTCAATGCCTTCACGCCTGAGCAGCTCCTGCACCGCTTTTGTTACTGCGTTTTTCAGCTTGCGGTCATAGGCCACGAGGTCGCGTGTGTGGTTGATCCAATCGGTTAAGTTGAGTGGTGTCTTCAATTGCCCAGCGCTGCTTTGTAGCATGTTGAAATGGGCGAGGTTATTTCGTGTCTTTCTTTTGCTGCTGTCTTTCTGATAGGCAATGTGTGTCGTTAATTTGTTCAAGACATCTTTTGTGTCGTCATGTGTGGTGTTGCAATTGTCCAATGCCTCAAAAATTTGCCCCTTGTCGAATTTGTCCCGACCTTTTGTCGTGAAGAAGTTATCTCTCGTCACACTCTGGTCGTGCAAAAGTGCCAAGGTGACAAACGTGAGGTCACGCTCATACATCCCGGAAAAGTCTACCAGCCTTGCAAGTACTTTCAGCACAATACGGTGTGAGGCAACGTGATCAACAAGTCGGCTTTGGCTGGCGGCGTGACGGTGTTTGATGACCTTTTGTAATGCGTCGCAGTATTGACGGCAATCGTTATCCGTAAAGTCTCTTTTTAGCGCCCATTTTTTGTGCAACGCTTCTCGCTGCTGTTGTGCCGCTGCGATGGGCGATTGGGTTTTGCCTTCCGAGATTTTTTCCCCATTCAGGCAAACATCAACGGTAGCGAGGGTTATCTTATGCTGCCCCACCAGCGCCTTGAGCACAGGGATATGCCCAAAACGGCGAATCTCCCGCAAGCCGCGCTGCGGCAGGTACTGTGCACCGGCACCGCTATCGCCCTGCTCAGGAAAGGCTAAATCAAACGCGGCTTTATTTTCATAAAAATCCACAAAGGCATTGAGCGTCTCTTTCTCTACTTTAGGCATGGATTTGCCATCTGTCTCGGTGCTGGTGTAGTGGCTGTCGTGCATGTCGAGGTAAAGCTTTAGCGTGTATTGCAGGGCTTCCAAGAGCGTTTTTTCGTCTGCCGCCAAGGCCGTGACTCTGCCTGCGGTGATCTCCCATTTCGCCAATTGATGCAGCAGTTGCGAGACTTCGCCGACAGGCATGAGATGTAGCAGGAAGTACAACGCCTGCTGCCAAGGGTGGGCGGCACTACTGCTTTCGGGTATCTGAAACTGTTCAATCGCGCACAGCGGCGCTTGTGGCAAGGCGAGATCGGGCTTTAATGCGAGCAGCCAGCCAAATTGTTGCTTGCCAAGATAGGCCTGAAAGGCCAAGGCCACGACATCGCAGAGCAATTCATCAATGTATTCGGCTTGCTCTTGCGCTTTTTCGGCGTCACTTTCGTAGCCACGCTGGACGCGCATTTCGCTGGCGGTGGCGGCAGATAAGTCAAAGAAAAATTGGCGGATATCTTCTTCTGCTTTGGGGCGTGGCAAGGCTTCGGCACGCGCGCTGATGAGCAGTTGTTTATCGAGATCGCCTTTGGCGTTCATTTTTTTGGCCTGCTCGGTGGTACGTTTGAGCGCGGCGGTTATCCACTCATTCAATTGTGCTGTACTAGCTTGCTCTAACCATGGACGGAAAGCGCGCTCATAGACGAGTTTTAAGGTGATGTATTGGCATTTTTGGGCGGGGTTTTGTTCGAGATCGTTACGGTTGGCCGTGGGTGGCAGGCCATTTGACCGGATATTGCCGTGCCGCTCAAGCACGCGCGAGAACCGTGGTAGCGGTAGGTGCGAGTGATTATCAGCAGTTATTGCATTGATGAGAGCCCGCATTTGTTCTTGCGTGAAGTAGTGTGGGGCGTGAGAGCCTTGCAAGGTAGCAAGCAGGCGGGCTGTGCGTTTTTTTGTTGCAGCATCCCACAACTTTTCGATGCAGGCCATGTTGAGGGTTGTTTTGGGTAATTTATCTTTCAGCACCTTTAGAAACGTATCGCGCTCTTTGAAGTGAAAGGCAGCATTGCGTAAGTCAATCATGCCGCCAATCGCGGATTGCAGCGTGGTCTTGCGCTGGTCATCGTTCCCAGTGAAGAAATCGGCATCGTTGCCGAAGACTAAGGCGGTGTTTTTATCAAACAAGGCCGCATCAAAACTATCCGGCGCGATCGCCGCTTGAATGTGCTTGCTTGTGCCGAGAATATCGCTCTCGAACGGCATCTTCATCGATGCCCATGCCGCCAACGTCAAATTAGCCTGCCCAATCACATGCCGCCAGACGCGCACAAAGGCTTCGGCGCGTTTGATTTTGGCTTGCCCATCACTGCCCCAGAAACGGCTTTTGGCAAGATCAACGGTTTCTTTCTCTGCATCGCGGTAATACAGCACTTTGCCCAATTGCACCAAGCTGGCGAGGTCACGATTTTCAGCTTGATGACTGAGCAATTGATAAAGTTCAGCCGTGCTTTTGGGGAGCGTCTTGAGTAAAGCGGCGTCAGATTTTTGTGTATGCTTTAGTAATCGTGCGTAGCACGCTTTGACGGCGTGATGCAGGGCTAATAGCGATGGCTTCGCGGCTTGCGCTTGTGCAATGGTCATGACCGTGCCGTCAACATTCTTAAAGACTTTTGCCCAATGCTCAAACAAGCATTTGCCCGCGTGACTGAGCTGTATCTTATGCGACTTCGCACTAAATTTTTCGTTTACGTCCTTCTTGGCTGCACCGTAAATAGCCGTCGCAACATCAAGCACGGCGTATTCTTGTTTGTCTTGTTCTGTCCAATTTAGTTTTTGCCAATGCTGCTTTAATACGTTGCCGCTAATGCTTTTTGCTTGGGCGGGGATTTTTCCATTTTGGCGCGTTCCACTTTCTTCGCCAAATCGCAATTCATTGTGATCTAGATGTTGGCGAATTTTTTCGATGACACTGGCGGCTATTGTGTCCGTCACATTTTCAGGTGCGATATCGCCGAGAAAGCGGCTGTACCATCGTCCTTTAATATGAGGTACTTTTTTCGGTTCGGTATTTGGGATAGGCGAGGGTGGCTGCGGAGGTTTTTTAGAACCGTAGGGATGAATTTTGAAGCGCCAGAGGGCATCAAAATATGGTTGTCTCGCAGCATTTGCTGGAAGTTTTGTTTTGACCACTTCCCATGCTGCATTACCCAATATGTTGCGCAGGTTGTACTGAACCAAAGTGACGGCCACGGCTACTCTCCCCGCAGGATTGCCACCGTTGGATTGCTTGGGCTTACGGACGATTTTGTCAATCACGGAAACCCAGTGGGCAATAATCAACTCGCTGTGTTGCTCTGAAAACTCTGCGATGTCATGCGTATTTTTCTCTTTATCTACCAAAGTTCGCATTTGGTTAGCATTGAGGCTTTGTCCGTAGGGGCGAATAATTTTCATAGAAAGTCTTAGTTAAAATTGCAAAATATATAGAGCTGCCTAGTTTTGCGCACAGCGTATGGGCAAGATAGCATTAAAAGCGGATAAAATTAAATTGTGTCTTCGCACGAAAGCGCGCTATTTTGCACCACATAATTGAAGTGGCGATGCCTTGATCTTACGAAAGACTGAGCCCTGAACCTAGAAACGGATCAATGGAAACCGTCAGGCCAGACCATATACTTTATGAAAGTTGCGACTTTGATTGTTCGCGTAGTTCCGGTAGCAGGCTTGGCGAACTTGCTAAACTACTGTTATGTCAAAGTCAGCATTATCTACCTACACGCCGGCACGTAATCAACTGCCGCAGCCTTCACAGCGCGCGGCATTGCTGCGCGCACTTTGGGTATTACCGCTCCTGCTCTCTTTAGGTTTTGTGGGTGTGGTGATGGTGCTGCTGGAGCGCTCGGACGCGACCGATAGAGATATCTTGCAGCAAACCATGATTGCTGATGCGTTATCGCTAGAAGTGCAATTGCGTACACGATTAGAATCAGAAAATGAACAGTTGCAATTGCTCGCGTCCAGCGTGGCGGCAGCCACAATGACGCCGGATAGTTTCGCGGTGAATAAAGACGTAACTGCGGGTTTGCAGCGCTTTTGGCAATCTATTTCTTGGTTAGATGCGCAAAATCGTGTGGTCGCGCACCTGCCGCCGCAGGCTGAGAAGCCGATGCTAAATCCCAAGGGATTGGCCAAGGGTTTGCAGCCCAATAATTTGGAATCACGCGGGCTTTCATCTCATTTGCTGGCACCACTAAATGCTACACGCGCTGGGGGTAATTTAATTGTGCGCTATTCACCCGCCGCTCTTTTGCAGCAACAAACGCCATGGTGGTTGGCGCGTAAATATGAGTTGCGGCTGTTAGACAGTAGCGACCAAGAAATTGCCAGCACCCGTGACACCGTGGGTGGCACCTTCCCCGTAGGCACTCTTACTAATACAGTGCGCCCGCGCTATCGTTTAAGCTTTGAAACGGCAATTCCCGATGCATTTTTAGAGCTTACTGTGCGCCAGCCCTTGCCACCGTGGTATCAAGCGCTGCCGCTATTGTTGATGGCTGGTTTTTTGTTGTTAATTGTTATTGCCACGTGGATGTTGCGGCGGCAAATGCGTGAAGTGGCACACGCCGAAAGCGCATGGCGTACCGAAGCCGCGTGGCGTTCTGCTATGGAAGATTCAGTGGTGGTGGGCTTGCGTGCGCGTGACCTTGAAGGCCGCATGGTGTATGTAAATCGTACCCTAGAAGAAATGGTCGGTTGGAGTTCAAGTGAGCTTGTTGGCTCGTTGCCCCCCATGCCCTATTGGCCGCCTAATGAAATGGAAGAAACCATGCAGCGGCATTTACGCAATATGGCCGGTGGCGCACCGCGCGAAGGCTATCAGGCAAATTGGCGGCATCGTGACGGGCGTAATTTGGTGGTGATGATTTTTGAAACGCCACTAGTGGATGCCAGTGGCAAACAAATTGGCTGGATGGGCTCGATACTGGATATTACCGAACGACGGCAATTAGAAGAGCGTGAACAACAGCGTATTCAAACCATGCAATACCATGCTCGCTTAACGATGTTGGGTGAAGTAGCATCCACCTTGGCGCACGAACTAAATCAGCCCTTGATGGCAATTTCTAGTTATAACGCGGGGGTGATTAATACCTTAAAGCGCAATGGTTTTGACGATGCCGTAGTGCTCGCAGCGCTGGAGCGGTTAGGCCAGCAATCCGCCAACGCTGGGCGCATCGTCCAGCGTATTCGGGCGTTCTTAACGCGGCGCACACCGCAACGTGAATCGGTAAATTTGGCTGAAGTCATTAGTGCTGCTGAAGTGCTGTTAAAACGCGAAATGCAGGATAAAAAAATTAGCCTGCAAATTGCGCTACCAGCAGCGCTGCCCCCCCTGAATATAGATGCAGTATTAATTGAGCAAGTCATCATCAATTTATTGCGCAATGCCGCTGATGCATTTATGGCCGAATCCTTGGATAAACGGATTGCCCTTGAAGTAAGCGTCGTGGCACCGCAATGGGTGCGCATTGCGGTATCTGATAATGGTCCTGGCCTCGATGGTCGCACCTTGGAGCAATTAGCTGCGCCATTTTACTCTACAAAAGCCGAAGGCATGGGCATGGGATTGGCAATATGCCGTTCTATTATCGAAGCCCACGGTGGTGCTTTTGAAGCCGCTGATGTATTAAAAAGTTTTGCTAACACTGGCGCTAAATTTAGCTTCTCCTTGCCGGTGGCAAGTGATATTGAAGCTGCCGAGGAGATTTAGTATGCTGCTGCCAACCGTCTATATTGTTGATGATGAAGAGCCAGTGCGCGATGCGATTAGCTTCCTGCTATCGTCAAGAAGCCTTGTAACGCAGGCATTTTCAGGCGGTGAGGCGCTATTGCAGTATTTAGAAACATGCGGTGCGCCGCGTACTATACCCGGTTGTTTTTTGCTCGATATTCGCATGGAGCCACTCACAGGAGCCGCCATCCACGATGCCTTGCTTATGCGTGGCTTTAGTAATCCGGTATTATTTTTAAGCGGTCACGGCGATATTCCCATGGCGGTAGAAGCGCTTAAAAAAGGCGCGTTTGATTTTTTAGAAAAACCTACCGCCGACAATATGCTGGCCGAACGGATTGAGCAAGCCTTGGCCGTTGATGCCGCAAGTCGTGTACAAAATCAAAATGGCGAAGAACGCCGCGCAAGGCTAGCGTCTTTAAGCGAACGCGAACGTGAAGTGATGTTAAAAGTAGCCGCTGGCAAACTCAATAAAATTATTGCCGATGAGCTACATGTGAGCGTGCGCACGGTAGAAGTACATCGCGCCAAAGTGTTTGCCAAGTTGGGCGTGAAAAGTGCGCCGGAAGTGGCAACGATACTGGCGGGGGGGTGAATGAACACCTATGGTTTCGAACCATACCCTGAAGAAACCCTATGCATGAGCTGGGCTGCTAGATAATCGCTAAATCGTGCACCAATTCACTTTAGTTTGTGCCATACTTGTAGCGAGTTAGATGATAATCGTAGCTTAATACACACTCGGCTAACCGAACAATATTACCTAGCAGTTAAATAATTTAATGTTTAGTTTTGGTGTTAGATGTAATCGTTGATTTTTTTTGACCAAAGTGGCAAACTGTAAAAGTTGTCCAGTTTGTACGAATCGAATTTTACAAACGATCGCG
>JANMDR010000149.1:0-2544 GCA_031376425.1 Betaproteobacteria bacterium | reverse complement strand
GCCGGTTGTTCCCGCGAAGATTCTTATACATTGGTTCAGCGCAACGCCATGAAAGTGTGGGAACATCAGGCCGATTTTCTGGAAGAATTGCTGGGTGATAAAGATGTAAGAGCGGCACTCACCGAAGCTGAAATTCGCGATCTGTTTGATTTAAGTTATCACACCAAACATGTGGACACTATTTTTGAACGGGTGTTTGGCTGAACCTAAGCAATTGCCTCAACATACTGCTTGGCCGCATCACCAATAAAGCTGTGTGCTTATGCTCTGGGCTATGAAATGACCGCACCGGAAGTGGCTGTGAAGGCTGCTTAAATCCGCTTGAACCTCCGCAAGCGTTATGCCTCGCTGGTGAAAACCGGCGGGGTTTTGTTGTTAAGTTTAACAAAAGGAAAGCCACCAAACAGCAAATTAAAGACTGATACTTAGTTGTGCTCAATACTATTCTCTGATGACTTTTTTATTTTACAAGTTACACTTTTAAGATATCAAGTTGGAGTGTCAAAACAAAAGGTATTTCGGCCAGAATGAAAAGTTTTTGCAAGAATTCATCGTGTGGAGTGGAATTGCCACCGGCTGCTGCGATATGGGGTATTGCTTGTATTTTGCCGGCTGTCGCTTTGGCGGTACCCTTCGGCAGATCAGTTGGCGCCGAGGTAACTACCGCACTGATCTTAAGCAATTTACATTTTTCCTTGTTATCTTTCGTGATCATTGGGGTCTGGTTGGTGAGCGCGATAGTGACTATTTATGAAAAGAACCCGTCTATCCATGGGGCAATGCTAAACTCAGTGGGATACCCTGGTTTGTTAATGCTAATTCTATCGTTGTTTAAGCTTTAGGTAAAAAGTCACATGAAATGGTATAAATTCGTTTTCCCAATTATCGGTTTGGCAATATTTGCATGCGTCTCAGTTTATATCGCGATAGAAAAAGAGTCCGAAAGTCTGCTTTTAGCACAGCGCGCGATTGATGACAGGATTGCGGTTGCTTCGGTAAATGAATTCTATCCAGTACCAATCAATTTCGTAATAAACGACACATTCATCAAACATATGCAATTGGCAGCCACTAGGACATTGGACAGAGACAGTACATTGAAATGGGCGTATGCCCGTAAAGATTTTTGTGACAACTATAAAGGCAAGGTTTCTGATTTGCCCTTGGTCGATTTAGCAGTTTCACGGTTACCGGAAGCGGCTAACACATGGTATAAATTACAACTGCAAGATAAAAGGTCTAGTATATTGGAACTATGTCGTAACGCTGAGTCGTTGAGCACAGATTTCAAAGGAACAGCGTTTTTGACTAGTCAGTCGGTGATTTTCGATCAACTAAACGACGCAGGAATAAAACCAATAGCTATAGCGGTGGTACCAAATATGCGCTGATTCTAGACCGTTCTAAACCAACCGGCTCTGCTCCACCGCCGCCGCGATAAACCCGGCAAACAGTGGATGTGGCTCAAACGGTTTTGATTTGAGTTCCGGGTGGTATTGCACGCCGATGAACCATGGGTGATCGGGGTATTCCACGGTTTCAGGCAGCACGCCGTCGGGTGACATACCGGCGAAATGCAATCCGCAGGTTTCCAAGCGCTCTTTATAATCAGCGTTCACTTCATAGCGGTGGCGGTGACGCTCGCTGATGTCGGTTGAGCAATACATCGCCGCAATACGCGAACCGGCGTCGAGTTTTGCGGCATAGGCCCCGAGACGCATCGTGCCGCCAAGGTCGCCTGTGGCTTTGCGCTTTTCGAGCATATTGCCGCGCAGCCATTCGGTCATGAGGCCCACAACCGGCGTGCCTTTATCGCTGAATTCTGACGAGGTGGCGTCGCTGATACCCGCCAGCGAACGCGCGGCTTCGATCACCGCCATTTGCATGCCCAAGCATATTCCGAAATATGGCACATTCCGCTCGCGGGCAAATTTTGCTGCGCGGATTTTGCCCTCAGTGCCACGCTCCCCGAAACCGCCCGGCACCAAAATGCCGTCCACTTTTTCGAGGTAAGGCGCGGCATCTTCGTTCTCAAACAACTCGGACTCAATCCACTCGAAATTAACTTTCACCCGGTTGGCCATGCCGCCGTGAGCGAGCGCTTCCATAAGCGATTTGTAAGCGTCTTTAAGGCCGGTATATTTGCCGACAATCGCAATTGTCACTTCACCTTCCGGGTTGTGAATATCGTGGCTGACCTTCTCCCAGCGCTCCATGCGGGGCTTTGGCGCAGGATCAATGCCAAAGGCCGCCAGCACTTCGCTGTCGAGGCCTTCTTTGTGATATGACATCGGCACATCATAAATATGTTTGACATCAAGGGCTTGGATAACGGCGCTTTCCCTCACATTGCAAAACAGCGACAGTTTGCGGCGCTCTTCTTTCGGGATTTCGCGGTCTGCCCGCACCAGCAAAATATCGGGCGCAATGCCGATTGAGCGGAGTTCCTTAACAGAATGCTGTGTCGGTTTGGTTTTGAGTTCGCCCGCTGCCGGTATCCACGGCATAAGCGTTAGATGGATGTAAACGCAGGAGTTGCGCGGC
>JANMDR010000224.1:0-64290 GCA_031376425.1 Betaproteobacteria bacterium | reverse complement strand
TGCGATTGGTAGTGTTGTTATAGGTTATTTCGCTCGTTAATCCTTCGCCAGCCTTTAACACCAAGGGTGGAGTGAAAACTGCTGGCGCTGGATGCTCCCAATCAGTACTCGTGTACACAATTTCGCCATTGCGGCTACCGCCTTTGATGCGAATAATGAATTTTTCGCCAAGTTTATGGGTGTGAGAAGTCAGCATCACAATGCGTGTTTCAGCATTGAAAGTAAATGATTTAGATTGCGTAGTGCGCACACCCGGCGGCAATGAAAGGGAGGTATTGGCTAAATTTAAGGTGCTGGCTGCGTGCTGCACTTCACTTGCGTCTACCGTATGAAAGTTCGCATAGGCCTCACCAACAATATTGCCCGTGGTGTTGGCATTCACATAGTGAGAGTTTAAATCTACCCCCATATTGGCAGGCATCTTTAAGGCAACACCTGCTGGGAAGGTGTAGGTGTAATTAGGCGTCATCGCCCCTGCTAAGAAGGTGTGATAACCCATTGCTACCGTAGTGCCAATATTGATGGTGTTATCCAAATTACGTAAATCACGAATGACACCTTCTGGCGGAATAGCGATAGCGGGGGTGTTGCTTGGGAACGAGTACAGCACTAAATGGTGGCTGTTGCTACGCATTTTTGACTCTACTTTATTGACGTAAATTTCGCCCGGATTATTGAGCTTGCGGTAAATGAAAAGCTCTCGCTCGAATTTTGGAGTCACCGTAAATTGCCCCGATGTGATCTGGAACCCTTTTGCAGGTGCCGCTAACGGCGTGAAGGGTAGATAAGCAGGCGGGGTCGGATCAGCCAGTAACTGCGCATCTATGGCATCGCCAGTTTCTGGTGCACCCGCTAAAATCCAGCGCTTGATAAAGTCTAACTGTCCAACGCTAAGCGAGGTAGTGCCAAGCGGCATGGGGCTGCCAAAGTGCTGTAATTGCGCAGGGTCCCAAAGCAGCAACTTTTGATATAAAAAGCTCAACTCTGGCTTGTTTGGCACAATTTGTTTGTAGGCGTGAGAAACAGCAACGGGGTCTTTCACGGCAGCGTTAATAATATTTTTATATGAAACCGCTGCGTCTAACACTAGGCCTGATTGGATTGCAAAGGGCTTACCGGCTGAATGGCAACTATTACATTTGGGTTCAAAAATTTCAGTCTGAATGCGTGAAAAGCTGGTAACAGTGGCTGCTTGCTGCATATCGCCCATTTGTCGCGTGAGATTTTTGGTGCCGCTAATGCCGTCAATTCGATAGTTCAATGTTGCGGCATTGGCGCCAGAAAATACAACTGATACGGTGCCCACTGCATCAGCCTTCACTGCCGTATTGCCCCACGGCATATTGGGTGGTAATCCGCCAGACACGCGATACAAATCACCGTTGCAGATGGTTGAGGGTGGTGGTGGTGTAATAAGTAATGTTGATAATATTGCGCAGTTTGACGCTACGTACCAGAGCGGATTGCGATTTTGGTCGTAGGTATACATCACTACAAACATCGTTGCGCCGCGTTGGGTAATAGTGGCGCCCCAGCCAGATTCTTCGCTATTCCACCAAAGGTCGGAGTAGTCGACGCCAACGGTTTTTGTACCAAAAATTTGCCGCGCGATAGGCTTAGTCACCGTGCTACCGTTGATGGTGTAGCTAAACGTACCAGCATCGTTACTGCTAAATTTTAAAGTACCACGCCCGACGGTAGGCACAGACAATGCAGGCTTCGTCCAAGCACTCGTAATTGGCGTACCACCGGATACGCGATAAATATCACCCGTGCAACCATCCGCCACCACGGGGCAGCTAGACATCACATACCAGCTCGGCGAGCCGTTGGCCTCATAGGCATACCAAGTCACAAACACCGCGCCCGCTCGCTGCGTAATACCCACACCCCAACCAGACTCAGCTTCGTTCCACCATAAACCAGTGAGTGGCGATGTGGTGGTGCTGACTGCAAATGCCTGCGCGCGAGCCGGCGTGGCGACGCTCGAAAAACCGCAAAGCAAGGCGGCCACAATTAGATATCGAATGAAGTTTTGCATGATAAAAATTCCGAGGAGCTGAAAGAACTTTTATCATAGCCTATTTGGGCTTGACGTGTTGCTGAAAATAGGTTTCATCTTGTAACGTACGAGGTGCCCAAAAGGGTAGGTTTTGATGTCTGAAGATGCCCTAATTTAGGGTGTCTTCAGGCTACTTCAATGCGCGATTCGGCGCAACCAGTAAGTCTTGCGTGGCCTTTTCGTAGATTTTCGTGCGATACTTTTTGTGCTGACCAAATGGCTTCAATTAGAATACAACCTAAATTAAATTAAAGTAAAGTAGCCATTAAGTTTAGGTTTTGTTCTTTTGCACGAAAACTCGATGTGTAGCCAATAAAAACGGGGTGTTTCAGCCAAAATAGGCTGAAACACCCCGTAAATAAAGCCTCTATATGGTTAGCTACGTAAACTCAAAACCGCTTCCAAAACCGTGCAAAGTACGATGTACCATTTAAACCAAACTGGACGCTGTCGTAAATGAAGCCGTTGTCGGTTTCATTGGCGTCTTGTTTGCTGGGTTTTACGTTGAAAATATTATTGCCGCCAAAGGTAAGTTTGGTGTTTTTGTCGAAGCTGTAGGTCATGCTCAAATCGGCAGACGTTTTTGGGGCGTAGCGGGCGTTGGGTACGCCGTTTTCAGTGCCGGAGAAGGTGCCCAAAGTTTGTGCGCCAAAGCTAATAATTTTTAGATCCGTTGAAACTGCACCTTGGGTATATTCAAAGCCCAACGTGGCTTTGCTACGCGGGCCGCCCTGTTCGATAAATAAGCGCTCCCGTTCGGATAACAATACATCTTCAAAACCGCGTAATGACGCTGGAGCCTTGATGCCTGTTACATCAGTTTTGCTATAGTTCATCGCTAAAAATGTCGATAATTTGCCGTTGGCAAAATCAGTTTTATTTGATACCGTTAAATCCAATCCTTGGGTTTTGGTATTCACTGAATTGACGAAAAACTGCGCTTGACCTACACCTAATTTCGCTAAGGTGGCACCCAAACTTGGGTAATTGTCGGCATCAAATCGACCCGATAACACAATGCGGTCGCTGATATTGATGCGATATAAATCGGCGGTGACGGCAGTTGCCGATGTAGGGCTAAACGTGAAGCCTAAGGTGTAGTTTTTGGATTTTTCTTCTTTCAGTTTGGGAATGCCTGCAGCGTTAGCAATGGCGCCGCCATTGGGTGCTAGCACCACATCCTGCGGCTTGCCACTAATAAAATCAGTGAAGGTGGAGGAGAAGAAAACCTGCTGCAGTGATGGTGCGCGGAAGCCGGAACTGGCGGAGGAACGTAGTAAAAATTGATCACTAAATTTGTATGCACCGGCTACTTTACCCGTCAAAGTGGAGCCAAAATCACTAAATTTTTCTGCGCGTAAGGCTGTTTGAATTTTAAATGCAGCCGACAAATCGGTTTCGACGTCAATATAAGCCGCCACGCTGGTGCGGCTGCGATCAGTGGCATCATTGGGTTGAAAGCCGGGGAAACCTTGACTGCCAGCATTGCCACCGTCACCCACGCCATCGGCATCCACGTAGGAGCCTAATTCACCCGTCCTAATTTTATAATTTTCGCGTCGATACTCGGCACCAAACGCAATGTTCATGCCGTTAGCGATGTCGCTATAAAAGCGGCTCATATCAAAATTGGTGGTGAGTTGACCAAATGAGAATCCGCCTGCATCAAATTTGCTGGCGCTCAAGCCCTTGCCACCGCTTTGCAAGTCTTTATTGGCGATAGAAGCGTTGATGGTATTGCTAATATTGTAGTCAAGCTTGTTCGCACCATATGTTTGTGACAGATCAGCATTCCAATCGCCCAATAACCCACGATGGCCGAAGATAATGGTGCTATCGCTAATATCGCCATTGATAAACGGTACAAAACCATTTGGATATTGTGCCGCTGAGTTACGTGATGGAATATCGTCTGAGCCCACCCCGCCGCGCGCAAATGCTGCTGATGAGGCGTCGCGGGTTTGGGTGCCAAGGGTGAAATAAAATTTCCCTATATTGCTTGAGGGCACTTCGCCGTTTACATAAACGGTAGCGTTCTTAGCTTGGGTGTCGCCGATGATGCGCGGATTACCTGCTTCTGCACGGTTTGATCGGCCACGATCAACATATTCAGCTGTTACACCAATGATGCCTTTTTCAGCAATTTGAAAACCACAGTAGCCCGATGCTAAATAGTTTTTGCCGTCACCTGCTGAATATTGGCTATAGCCTGCCACCGCTTCACAGCCTAAGCGTTTTTTCAAACCAATATCAATCACACCTGCGATTGCATCCGACCCATATTGCGCAGCCGCGCCATCACGTAGTACTTGTACATTATCAATTGCCATGAGCGGAATGGCGTTCATATCAGTGCCAGTATTGCCGCGATTGCGTGCGCCGAACAAATTTACCAACGCTGTTGTGTGGCGGCGCTTGCCGTTAACCAATACCAAGGTTTGATCCGAGCCCAAGCCGCGTAGAGCTGCCGAATCCACTAAATCTGCACCGTCTGCTCCCGTTTGGCGTGTGGAGTTAAAGGAGGGCGAAACATATTGCAAGGTTTGGCCTAAATCAAACTGCCCTCCCTGCTCGCTTACTTTTGCGAGCGGGATTAAATCTACTGGCACGGTAGTGTCAGTGGCAGATGTGGCGGCACGGCGCGAGCCTACGATTGTTAGAGTTTCAAGCTTAGTAGTGTCGACAGCCGCCTTGGTTGGCTCAGCTGCTGGTGTTTGGGCGTGTACTTGCGTATATGCCCCAAGACTGAATGCGGCTGCCCCATAAAGTGCCAGCAATACCGCGTTGCGTAAAATCGAAGGATGGCTCATGCGTAATTTTCCTCATAATGAAAAAGCGGGGGGCGATTACTAATATCATGCCTGTATTTTGTGGGCATCACAAATCAGATTTGAGTTGTGTTGTATTTTTATCGGTAGCAGTAATTAGAGCGAGTTAATGCTTAAAGCGCTGTCGCCATCGCCAAAATGCAACCTTGATGCGGTACAGTCGTTGCAAAACCCTTGCGCCAAAACGTAACAAGGTGTTCGGCTTTGATGTAAATTTGGTGCTGGGCTGCAGAAACGGTTGTAAGGTAGCCAACCATTGGGCATCGGTGGCTTCTGGCGTGTGATGGTTGCGTACAAATTCCCATGACGTGTGAGCTACGTGGTTACGCAAGTGCGGGTCAAATAATCGGGTGATGGCGCTAGCAAAGGCTTCGGGGGTCGTGTCGCATAAAACGCCTTCTTCACCATCTCGTACCACGCCTTTGTAAGGGGCTACGTTTGAGTACACGCAGGGGATGCCCGCCGCGCCAAATTCAACTAGCTTGTTATAAAACTTATGGCTGTGAAATTCGGACTCTGGCAGTACGGCTAAAGTGGCGTGCCAGTTGAGATTGTTGCGCATCGTTAGCCACTCAGAATAGCTTTTGGTGGCCGGAAGTAGCTTTATCAGGTGTGGAAAGCGCCCGTAACTAGGGTTATTCCAGCCGATTACTTCAAAGCGAAATTGCGCCCCAGTCCCCCAGAGTTTTTCCAATGCGGGCATGATGATCTGTTCTAGCGCATCGGCATGATCGGCAGACCCAGCAAAACCTAGAACAAATGCTTGGTTAGTTTCAAAATAAGTCGGTTGCGCGACGATACTATCAATACCCATAGGCTGAATAATGTAAGGCTTTTTTGCGATCGCACTGAGTTTTTTGCCTAGGCTGTCGTTGATGACAATGATGGCATCACTTTGCTTTAGAATTTGATGAAACCAGCGCTTGATGCTCGGTTTAGAAAAGTGCGCATAACTCTGCGATGAAGGTGGGATGGCTAAAAAATCATCGTCCCAAAAGCTCAAAATTGTTTTGCCGTGAGCACGCGCTAGGTATAGTTGCAGTGCTACTACAATGGAACAGCAGCGCATTGCGATAATGGTATCAGCCCAGTAAATATCAGCATCCTCAAGGCGCGTTTCATCGCGGAATCGATACTGGAGTAAGCCTTTTTCCGCCATGCGTCGGTAAGGAATATGGGCGAATAAATTCACCGTCGCTATTTCTGCTGGCGCGATCACAAGTAGCTTTGTGAGCATCTTAGGCAGGGTGGTCGGCATGGCTTGTGGTGTTGATGCTGCTCGGACGTTCCCAACCCAGCGCAAATGCGGCGCCAGCTAGTGTTAAATTGGGGTTATAAAATGGGTCATCGCGTAATTGGTGATCCCAGCGTGCGTGAAATTGTTGCGCTTCTACTAAAAACCGAGTTTGACTTGCGGGACTGTCATCATAGCCACGGCTGGCGGATTCGTGATGTAACAGGATCGCATTCGGCGTCCAAATATTGCGCAAGCCTGCAGCTTGTAAACGTAGACATAAATCCACGTCGTTAAAAGCCACGGCATAGCGCTCATCAAAGCCGTTTACCGCATTAAAATGCACGCGCTGCACCATTAAACAAGCAGCAGTGACGGCGCTCATTTGCTGCAGTGAGCAGGCGCGGCCATTAGGGCCTGCATAGCCTTCGGGCTGATTGGCGAATACATGTTTTGCGTAGCCGCCTAGACCTAGCACAATGCCTGCATGTTGAATCGTGTGATTAGGAAAAAGCAGCATGCAGCCTACGGCACCAACGCCAGTATTCAGTGCGTTTCCGACCATTTCATCAAGCCAATTTGGCTCAATAATTTCAACGTCATTATTTAAAAAAAGCAGCAATTCACCATCGGTATGCTCAGTGGCAAGATTGTTGATTTTAGAGAAGTTAAATGCGCCCGGTGTTTTAAAAACGCGTATTTTATTGTGACCATTTACATCGTTCAGATAGGCGCAGGTAGCGGGATCGGTGGAGTCATTATCAGCAATAATAATTTCGTAATTGGGGTAAGTTGTTAATGCCTGTAAGGTGGAAATAGTCTGTTTTAAAAGCCCCAAACCATCGCGCGTGGGGATGATAATACTCACTTTAGGTGCGGCTTTATTTGCGGGCCTTAGCTGAAAGGCGTCGCCGTTGAAAGTGGCGTGGTCGTAGCCAACATCGTGTTTGCGTAGAAAGAAATTTAAGGTGTCGGCTAAAGATGAAAGTTTAGTTTCGCTGCGATGGTGACTTAACACTTGCGCAATATGGCTGCTTTTGCCGTGCGTGGCGAAGGCGATTTCTAATTGCAAATAGTAGCAGCATGCGTCAAAAGCACTCATGCTGCTGGCTTCGTTAAGCAGTGCTTTTGAGTTCGTTGCACAAAATAGCTCACGTGAGGCAATCCACGCCACGCCAATATAGTTTTGCGACAGCGCTAATTCTGGGTTTAGGCGCGGCTTAAAGTTAGGGGAGTGACGTTGCTTTTGTGCATCCACTAGGTCATGGTCCCAATACAGCAATGTCGGTGCCGCGTTGGCAATGGCGACAGCGCATTGGCTGACCCAATCGAGCCGAAAGTGTCCGCTTTGATAAATGTGTACATAGGGTGCGGTAGCGTACTGCGCAAGTTTTTGTAGTGATTTGCCGAATGCATTGTCTTCTGGTGAAACTGCTATTTCCGCCGTTTCTACGGTTTTAACCCTTGGGTCATTGGGTTTGCTTTGGTGTTCCCATAAGCGGCCATCCAATATCAATTCCCACGCGGCGCTGTTTTGCCCTAGTAAACTTTCTAGCATTTGCGGGAACTCTGCGCTAGAACTGGCGTCTGAAACCACGAGAATGCTAATAGTTGGGTCTGTTTTGCTAGATGCGCCCGCCATGATTTGCAGTGGTTCTCGTTCTGCCAACCATTTTGGATAATCCGTATATAACGCCACGCCAGGGGCATGATGTTTGATGGCACCGGTAAAGCCTTTGCTTGCCCAAATTTGGCCAATGCGCTGCACCAAGCCAGCTAATTTAGCGGGATTGGTGAGGGCGGGGCGCAAATGTCGCCAAAACAAGGCGGACGCTTGGGCAAGCTGGGAACGGTTCATATTTGAAAGGCAATGTAACAAAGCGGGAAAATGAGTCAAAACCAGATGAAGTGCGCTGGTATAATAAAGGGTTAAGTGATTGATGGAAAAACTATTTTGAGTTTAATCGGCGAAATTCTTGTCGCGCGCGGCAAATTGGAGCAAATAGCGCTAGATCGTGCCTTAAAAGTACAGGCGGCGACGGATGGCGCACGCGAGAAAATTGGCGCAATCCTAACGCGAATGGGTTTAGTTGCAGGTCGTGAACTTGCGGAAGCGCTGGCGCAGCAACGCGGCTGGGTAATTGTTGAAGCCGCCGAGATGCCTGAGTTACCAATCCTAGAAGAAAAAATTAGCGCGCGATTTATTCAGGAATCACGGGCAATTCCGCTAACGGAAACTGACGAAGAAGTAGTTTTAGCGATGCTTGATCCAGCCGATGCTTATGTAGTGCAGGCCTTTGGCGCCGCCACCCGCAAGCGTGTCGTGCCAAAATTACTAGTGCTCAATGATTTTGAAACCGCTTACGATCGATTGTATGGTGCGGGTAAATCGTCGATGGGCCAAATTGTTGACAACATCACCAACCGCGATGAAGATCAAGAATTTGGCGACATAGAACACCTAAAAGATCTAGCATCCGAAGCGCCGGTAATTCGCTTGGTGAATCTGATTATCAACCGTGCCCTTGAGCAGCGGGCATCGGACATTCATATTGAGCCGTTTGAAAATCGGTTGATTGTTCGCTATCGGATTGATGGTGTATTGCACGAAACCGAATCGCCCCCAAGCCGTTTATCAGCAGCCGTGATTTCGCGTATCAAAATTATGGCGAATTTGGATATTGCCGAACGCCGTTTGCCGCAAGACGGCCGCATAAAATTACGGGTACAGGGAAAAGAGATTGATCTGCGGGTTTCTACCGTGCCAACGATGCATGGTGAATCAGTGGTGATGAGGATTTTGGATAAAGGTGGCGTCGCGCTGGATTTCCATAAGCTCGGGTTTGACGAAGGCAATCTTGAGGTTTTCCTAAAAATCTTGGCGCAGCCCTACGGCATTATTTTGGTTACAGGCCCCACCGGTAGCGGTAAAACTACGACGCTCTATACTGCGCTTGATCGTTTAAACAAACCAGATATTAAGATTTTAACTGTTGAAGATCCGGTTGAATATCAAATGGCGGGCATTAATCAAATTCAGGTTAAACCGCAAATTGATTTAAGTTTTGCTAGCGCCTTGCGCGCGATTGTGCGACAAGACCCCGACGTGATTATGATCGGTGAGATTCGCGATTTAGAGACGGCACAAATTGCGGTGCAGTCAGCATTGACGGGTCATTTGGTGCTATCCACTGTTCATACTAATGACGCGGCGGCCACCATCAACCGTATGCTCGATATGGGATTAGACGATTATTTGCTTACGTCTACAATCATCGGCATACAGGCGCAGCGCTTGATTCGTATGCTGTGTAATCACTGCAAAATACCGTATCATCCAGTGGCTGAAATTGTTGAGCAACTTGGGTTGAAGCGCTTTGTTAAAAAAGGCGACGAAGCTGCACCGATTACCTTGTATCACGCCAAAGGGTGTGAACACTGTGGCGGAAATGGCTACTTTAGTCGGCAGTCGATCATGGAAGTGTTGCCCATGACAGATAACCTGCGCGGCTATGTGATGCGTCATGCAACTGCTTCAGAATTGCGCCAAGCCGCTCAAGCTGAAGGTATGGAAACGATGTATGAAAACGGTCTGCGCAAGGCAATGGCTGGTGTCACTACGATCGAAGAAATACTCCGCGTCACGAGAGAAGATTAACGTGTCGCTCTTTCAATACAAAGCCGTCACGCCTGCGGGTGAAGTCCAGGAAGGTGTGCTTGATAGCGCATCGCAGCCTGACGTGATTGCACGTTTGCAAGCGTTGGGACTGATTCCCATTCGTGTTGAAGAGGCGAGCGCGGCGGCAACGATTGGTTCAGGGGTAACGCAAGCAGCGCCGGGCAAAAGAAATTATTTTGGCAATGGTATTGCGGATACGGATGTAGCGCTGATGACGCGCGATGTCGCGACCTTGCTGCGTGCTGGTTTGCCGCTGGATCGCAGCTTAGAAATTTTGCTCGGCTTGGCAGAAAAGCAAGCAGTATTTGAATTGCTCAATGAAATCCGCAATGAAGTGCGCGGTGGCGCGGCGCTCTCAAAAGCGTTGGATAAACGTCGCGATGTGTTCTCACGCTTTTACATCAATATGGTGCGTGCAGGTGAAGCTAGCGGCAGCATGGGCAATGTGCTAATGCGCTTGGCGGAGCATATGGAGCGCTCCAAAGAACTAAAAGATAGTGTGGTCTCAGCGTTGGTATATCCCGTTATTTTATTGTTTGTGGCAGCGCTTTCGGTAATCATTTTGCTGATGTTTGTGGTGCCACAGTTTAAGCAAATTTTTGACCAATCCGGTAAGGCGTTGCCGTGGTCAACGCAATTGGTGCTGGATACTGCGTCCATCCTACGCAATGATTGGCCGATTATTTTAGGGGTGATTTTGGCGGCGATTTGGCTTTTTAATCGCTCCTTGAATAACCCTAAAAGTCGGCGTGGCTGGGATTTGCGTTTTTTAAAGATGAACTTAGTCGGAAAATTAGTGACCAAGGTAGAGATGGCGCGGTTTTCGCGCTCATTAGCCACTTTGATCACTAACGGTGTGCCCCTATTGGCGGGGCTTTCCATCTTACGCGAGACGATGGGTAATATTATTTTTTCTGAAGCTGTTGAACATGTTTCGCGTGAATTAAAGGAAGGTCGCGGCTTGAGCAAGCCGATGCTTGAAACCCAAATTTTTCCCAAACTTGCAGTGCAAATGATTGCTGTAGGTGAAGAAACTGGCAAGCTCGATGAAATGTTGTTTCAAGTAGCCGACGTGTACGACCGCGAAGTGGCCTCCACCATTAAACGCATCTTGGCGCTGATTCAGCCGGTGATGATTATGGGGCTAGCATGTTTAATCGGCGCCATCATTATGTCGTTGCTAGTAGCAATGTTCGGCATGATGGATTTACCCACTTAATTTTTATAACAAAGCTGTTAAGACAAAAACGAGGACTTCCTATGAAGCCAATTAAAGCAGTAACACTTCTCCAGCCCCGCCAGCGCGGATTTTCGCTCATCGAGATTATTATCGTTGTGACCATCATTGGCTTGATCGCAGCTTGGGTGGGTAATCGCGTGTTTAACCAAGGTGATGCGGCGAAGGCGCGTATCGCTAAAGCGCAGTTAAGTGATATCGGCGCAGCGCTGGATTTATACAAGTTGGATGTGGGTAAATATCCGACGCAACAAGATGGCTTAAAAGCGCTGATTACTTCAACCGGCGTCGCCAATTGGAATGGCCCATATGTTCGCAAAGCGGAGCAAATTAAAGACCCTTGGAGCACCGATATCATTTATAAATCCCCTGGCACCGATAATCGGCCATTCGATCTTATTTCGCTCGGCGCTGATGGGAAAGAAGGCGGCGATGGCATCAATAAAGATATTACGAATAACTAAGTGATAGCGCGTTAGTAGTGTTTACGCGCATCTTTAAATGTCTCTCCATTGTAATCAGCGTGTGCAACGTATCCACGCTCAAGCAGGCTTCTCTTTATTAGAGTTGATGGTCGTGGTCGTCATCATCGCGGCCGCCTATACGCTGTTACCGAAATTTGTTTCCAATGGGGTATCTGGCGCAGACCTAAAATCTAACACCCGTGAAATCGCAACAAGTTTGCGGGCTGTGCGTGCATCGGCTATCAATACGCGGCGCGAAACGATGTTAACCATTGATCTGGATAAACGCGAGTTTACGATGTCTGGTGATTCCCGTGTGCGTAAGCTTAATGATCAGTTGGATTTGAAACTATTCACGGCGCAATCAGATGTGGTGACCGATAAAATTGGGTTCATTCGCTTTTTCCCCGATGGAACATCCAACGGCGGCAGAATCACTGTGGGTGCGGGGGAGCGGAAATTTTATGTAGATGTAGATTGGCTTACGGGCAAGGTTTCTATCTTGGATAAGGTTGATGACGAACGTGTGTAAGTCAGCACCTAGAGTCGTCGTGCGGCAAGCGGGTTTTACTTTGCTGGAAGTTCTCGTGGCCTTCACTATTTTAGCGATGGCGCTTGGTGTGCTGATGCAAATTTTTTCGCGTGGTGTAAATGGCGCTATTTTGTCTGATCGTTATGCTCGCGCAAGTACCTTGGCTGAATCAAAACTCGCCAGCACGGGCATTGAAGAACCTTTAAAAGAAGGTTCCTCGAACGGTAAGTTTGATGATGATTTTGCGTGGGCGCTCAATGTGCGGCCGTATGAAGATCCGAACTTAGATGCGTTACCCGGTGGCGTCGCACCGATCATGAATGTGCAATTATTTGAGGTGGAACTTAGTGTTATTTTTACAACGGACGATCAGCGTGAACGACGTGTGGTTTTGACGTCGCTACAGTTAGCGCCAAAATTATGAAAATGCAATGCCCAAAAAATAGCGCATCGTCTTGTAAAGGCCGCAAAAACGTGGGTTTTACGCTGTTGGAATTGATTATTTCATTAGCGTTATTGGGTATGTTGTTATTGTTGCTTTATTCGGGCTTAAATATTGGGATTCGCGCTTGGGATACCGGTGATGCCAAAGTAGCTCAGGCCGCGCACGAACGCAGCGTGCAGGCCTTCTTGCGGCGCGAATTGGGGCAAGTCTTTCCGGTGCGCTGGCGGGGAATTCCTGAATCAAAAATTGCGTTTGCGGGCGAAAAATCTACACTTAAGTTTGTCACGTCGCTAAACTTAGCTGCGGATGCGGCAAGTTTAGGTGGTTTGCAGTGGGCGCATATTTATGTCGCTGATGATGAAGTAAACGGTAAGCGTATGAGTTCTTTGTTTATTCGTCGCGATGGCTTTGATATTTTCGCGAAGGATTTTGATGGTATTTCAGCCTCAAAGCCGCATCGTTTGCTCGAAAACGTAAAAGACCTTGAAATTGCCTATTTTGGTGCGGAAACTGATGCCGCCGAGCCAAAGTGGGCGGATTCGTGGGATAACCCGCTACGCATGCCACAATTGGTGCGCCTGCGTATCGAGCTGCAAGATGGCAAATCCTTGCCGGAAATTGTCGTGGCATTGCGAATTGGTGAAGAAGCAGGTTGTTATGAAACTAACTTCCAGCGTCAATGCGGGCCGCGGCGGGCATAGTGCGGCGAATCGTAAAACAAGCAATGGTTCATCCGCATCATCAACACGGCATCGCCTTAGTCATCGTGTTATGGGTGGTGACCTTGTTGTCGCTTATTGCGGCTTCGTTTATTTATGCCATGCGTACCGATGTACAAATTGTGTCTAATAGCATGTCGATTACCCAAGGACAGGTAATTGCTGACGCTGGGGTGCATCGAGCAATGTTAGAGCTTTATAAGCCCATTCAAGTGCCAGATCGATGGAATCCGAACGGGGAAGTGCATGAATGGGAATACAAAGGCGCAAAACTACGTATAACCATTATGGACGAGTCTGGTAAAATTGATATAAACGGGGCAACTGAAGCGCTGCTACGTAGCTTGTTTGTGTCAAAAGGGGTGCCGGAAGAAGAAGCAAATACCTTGGTAGATGCTATCAATGATTGGAAAGATCCGGATGTTTTAAAAAGATTACGGGGCGCTGAGGAACCAGAATACAAAGCCGCTGGTCTGAACTACAAACCGGCTAACGCACCGTTTCAAGCGCAAGAAGAATTGCGTTTGGTGCTAGGAATGACATCGGCGCGCTATAAATTGATTGAAAATATTATTACTGTCTATTCCCGTCAACCGGGTGTGGATGCAAAAATAGCGCCGCGTGAGGTGTTGTTAGCCATACCAAATGTAACTGTAGCTCAAGTAGATGAATATATTGGATTGCGCGAGCAAGCCCGCGCAACCAAGCAGTTTGTGCCGCCATTTTCAGCAGGGGGGCCGTATTTAAGTGTTGGCAGCGGTTTTATTGCTAGCGTACGTTCTGAAGCAACCATGCCTGACGGAGTATTGTTTATTCGTGATGCCGTGGTGATGAAAGCACCAAATCCAAAACGACCTTATGTGTTTTTGAGTTGGAAAGAAGGAACTGCAGGCGCGGCCGCCGCAACAACTGTTGCACCTATCGTCGCTGCAGAAGTTATAAAGTAATTTTTAGCAACATCAACATTTTTTGGTTTGAGAATTTTCCCGAATGGCTGCAACTAATTCAACATTTTCGCCGCAAGCTGTAGGCATACCGTTCACACAACGCGTGAGTAATTTTTGGCGTTGGTGGAAGGGTGAGCTTGCCATAGTCACGCCCGCGTGGCTGCATACCGTGATGTCGCCACCGTCTGAATTGGCGAATATTTATCTCGACGGTAGAAGTCTTAGTACCTTAAAGCTGGGCATTAACTCGGCAACACCAACCAATACTGTAAGTGTTGATGAAGGTGAGGCCGCATTGCGTCGGCTGATGGCTTCAGTACGTGCGGAAGGCGGGAATGTGAATGCAGTACGCTTGGTTTTGCCACAAGCGGAAGTGTTGCGGCGAAGAATTTCACTACCACTGGCTACTGAAGAAAATTTGCGTCAAGTGGTTGGGTTTGATCTTGATCGGCAAACACCGTTTAATGCGGCCAGTGCGTTTTATGATGTCAAAATCGAGCAGCGCGATAGCACCTCCGGTATGTTGACCGCACAGCTCGCTGCTACACCAAAAGCGCAGCTTGAAACCGTGATTGCAACCTTAGCAAAGGCCGGCTTAACAGTGCGTGCAATTGGGGTGGTAGATGATCTCGTTGGCCAGAATACGCACTTTGATTTATTCCCACCGGAATTGCGGCCAGAGCAAAAATTAACCGGTTTACAGATTTTAAATCGCGTACTAATTGCGCTCGTGGTGGCGCTTACGCTTGCCGTGGTGTTTATTCCAGTATGGCAAAAGCGTGAAAATGTAATCAGCCTCCTGCCGATTCTTGAAAAAGGAAAAATTGAGAATGAGGGCACGGAGCGGGTGCTCACTGAAGTTACGCGCCTAGCCACAGAATATAACTTCATCGCCACGAAGAAGCAGACAACCCAAGCGACAGTGACATTGATTGAAGAGTTTTCGAAAATGCTACCCGACAATACCTGGGTACAGACATTAGAAATTAAAGCGACGCCGAAAGTGCGTGAAGTGCAAGTGCAAGGCGAAACGGCATCGGTAACAAAGCTAATAGAGTTATTCGAAAAGTCGCCCTTACTTCAGAACACATCGACGCGCTCACAGGTTTCGCGTGGGGCGATGCCAAATACCGAGCGTTTTCATATCGCTGCTGAAATAAAGCCACGGGTAATAATGGATGAAAAAACAGCTTTGGCGCAGGGCGTGGCACCGGCGCTGATACCCGCTGTGGTTACGGTACCGGTTGCGCCAGCTGGCACAGGCGCGAGCACGGCGGCGGCGAAAGATGGCAAGGCCGCAACAGGTGCAAACCAATCACAAGCCATAAAAGAAACGCCACAGAGTACGGCAAAGGATGCGCCAAAAGCCACCCTTCGAGACACGGCTAAGGACGCCAATACCATTCCCGCTAAATTGAAGTCTGAAGCTGCTAAGCCGGATTCCGCCGTACCATTGAAAACAGCGCCCTCATCGGCAAATCCGAACAGTGGGCTTGTCCCGACAGCACCTATTGCCACGCCCTTGCCCCCTAGCACCGTAAGTGGACGTCCTGTGCCGGCGGTTGTGCCAACAGCTGTGCCAAATGCGCCAATTCCCCCTGAGTTGTCGAATCTTCAGCGAGGAGTCCGTTAATGGCAATTACCATGGAAACTGCAAACTCTTCTGGGGGCAGTGCTGCAACACCGAAGAAAAAATTTAATAGTGGTGGCTTGATTGCCTTATTGTTGTTATTGCTGGCGCTATTATTGGTCGTCGCGGCGATGGCTGTACCAGCGATTTTGCTGCACCGCTACTACGACGAACGTTTGTTTACAATGAATAAAAAAATTGCTAGTTATGATCGGGCGAACGCGCAGCGGACTTCATTGTTAGAAAAACGCGAAGAATTACGCGCGCAAGATAGCCGCAAATACTACCTAAAAGCAGCTACACCGGCGTTGGCGTCAGCTGAGTTACAGGATGCGGTTAAAACCATTATTGAGGCAGCGGTTGGTCAAGGTGTAGTATCAAACACCCAATTATCGACACCTAAAGACGATGGTTTGGTGCGCAATGTATCTGCGAACTTTGTTTTGCAAACCACCATGCCCAATATTCGCAAGGTTTTTTACGCGATTGAAACCGCTCAGCCTTATTTGCTTATAGATAATTTAGTTATGCGCACTACAGTTGGGTCTGGTCATAAGTCAAATCCTGGGCAGGAGCCGACGGTATTGGTGCAATTTGATGTGGCGGCTATGGCATTGGTGAATGCGGCAGCCTCGGTGAGTGCAGTACCGGCAGTGAATGCGCCACCGCCCGTTTCCCGAGGTATCGTTAGTGGCAGTACTACGGCTGGCAGTATTGCAAAACCGCCGGTGTTGCCTACACCTACACCTACACCAACGCCTGCGCAAACGTCGGCACCTGCACCAACACCAACACCCACACCCACAACGAGTGTTACCGGCCCGCCGGTGGTGCCCAATGGCAAGCCAGTGCCAACATACCTCCCTAAAGCAGCGGCAGGGGGTAAACCATGAAGGCTCGTATTATTCATTGGGTACCGACCTTGTTTTGGCTCGGTTGCGCTGGTGGTTTAGTCGCGGGAATAGGCGTTGAAAGCGATTGGGGTGGTAATTGGCTCAAGCCTATGGTGCGCAAAAAATTTGGCGCGACCGTAAATAATGAATTTGATCTGGTGCCGCCCTTTAAATTGGCGGCAATGGAAACGATTTTGCCAGAAACCGTCGAACGCCCGCTAATGGTGCCTAGTCGACGCCCAGCACCGCCGCCGACGGCACCCGTGGCCGCAGCACCGTCTATGGTGCGCGGGCAATATGTCTTGAAAGGCACCTTGATTAATCCCGAAATGACGACCGCTTATTTGTTTGAAACTGTAACCGGCAAGAGTTTTGGCATTAAAAAAGGCGATAACATCCCTGGTAAGAGCATCGTTTTATCCGAAGTGATGAATAATCGAGTGGTGTTGCAACAAGGTGATGAAACTGAATCTTTAGATTTAGCACGCAGTTCTTCCTCGCCACGAAATCCTTTCCCGACACCAGGTTTGCCTGCTCAACCAGGCATGCGTGCTGATGGTGTTCCATTTCCGCAGCCTGGTATGCAGCCTAATCCGCAGGTATCTAGTGCGGGACCAATGCCACAGATGCCACCGGCACCACCATTTCCTACGGGTCAGGCCGTTGCTGCGCCTGGAGCGCAAACTTACGGCGCCGGTCCTGTTTCAACGGATCAAATACCGTCGCGGCGACGCTTTCAAAACGTGACACCGCCCCCGCCGCAATAGCTTTATTTTTTGATACTAGCTTCGCTATTTAATATTTTTTGATTTCACAGGCTTGTTATGACACCACCAAATTTCGCTCTTACTCTTGCGTCGCCTAAAAAACGTGCCCTTGCCGTGCTCGTTGCAGGGGTAATGCTTTCCAGCTGTGCTGCACTTAAAAAAGTGACAGATCCTGAGCGTAACGCAGGGCAGAATAATAGCGTTGGAGCAGCTTCAGGCGAAGCAACGGTCGTGACCTCTGGTGAGCAATTGAAGGCGCTTGGTTCGACCATGCCCACTGCGCCCGTTGCAGTTCCACCGCCTGCAAGCGGGGTAACTCGCGCCGCAACGCCGCCAACGAGTGGCATGTCTATTTCTACGCCCGCTGCGGATGGTGTTGTCCCAGCCCCGCGAGCACTAGCAGTCGCACCGCAACCTTTCGCAGCGATCACAGCGCAACAGGTAGCACTTGCTGAAGCAACGCGTACCTATAAGGGCGCAGGTGCCATCATTAACCCTAGACCGACACCGCCAGCCTTAGTGCCGAGCGTGGGGGAGGAGTCATTTCAATTAGCGTTTGAGGCGCTGGATATTCGCGCCATTATTCAATCGATCATGGGGGATTATCTAAAGGAATCTTTTACGATTCATCCAACCACGGCGGGTACCGCAACAATTCGCTTTTCGCGCCCAGTACCTAAGCGCGATTTAATCCCAATTTTAGAGATGCTGCTGCGCCAAAATGGCCAAGTTATGATCCGTGAAGAGGGCTTATATAAAATTATGCCTGCCTCACTTGGTATTCGCGGCACAGTGACGCCAACTGCAGGGGCTATTACTACACCATTGCCGATAGGCTATAGCGTCCAGATAATTCAACCCAAATTCACTGGTGCCAAGGATATGCAACGAATCCTTGAGCCCTACGTAATCGAACCCGCAACATCGATTCGCATTGACGAACTACGTAACCTCCTTATTTTGTCTGGTACGCAACGAGAGTTGCGCCACATGTTAGAAATCATTGAGCTTTTTGACGTAGATTTTTTGAATGGCTATTCCATTGGCCTATTTCCGATGTCTACGGATGTAAAGGTGCTACAGGGCGATTTAGACCGTATTTTTGGTGGGTCTACTGGTAGCCCTTTAGCGGGTATCGTTAAAATCATTCCCATTGAGCGCGTCAATAGTTTATTGATTATCAGTACGCAACCGCATTATTTGGAAGAAGCCAAAAAATGGGTAGAGCGTTTGGATCGTTCTGGAGGTACTGCGGGTGGTAATAAGCTGAATATTTATAAAGTGCAGAACAGCAAAGCAGCAAGATTGGCACAATTGCTCAGCGAGATTTACGGCGGTAAAAGCAGCGCTGGTAGCACGCCAAGCTTGGCTCCTGGTGCGCGTCCTGCGCAAATCGCAAGTACACCAGGGACAACGACGCCGGTAACCACGGCTGTACCTCAAAGCATCGTTGCGTTCGCAGGTGACGGCATTAGTGTATCCAAAGACGTGCGAATTATTCCTGACACAGACAATAATCAGTTATTGATTATGGCATCGCCGGGTGACTATGAAAAAATAGAATTCGCGCTAAAGCAGCTTGACGTACCACGGCGGCAAGTGTTGGTGGAGGTTATGGTCGCTTCAGTAAAGCTAACTGATGATTTGCGGTTTGGTATTGAGTGGTTTATTAGCGCACGCAACGGTACTGTGGGTTCATTGCGAAATTCTACCGGCGCATTACCGTCAGCGCCAGCGATTCCAACAGTGACTGGAGATATTACGAGATTCGTTGATCCACGCTCATATATCCCTAAGGTGGGGGGCTTGCAGCTTATAAATGTATTGAATAACGATATTCGCGCGACCTTGCAAGCACTAGGTACGGATGAGCGCGTCACTGTGGTTTCCGCCCCGAAAGTAATGGTTTTAGATAACGAGAAGGCAACCATTAATGTGGGGCAGAAAATATCCGTTGAAACGGGATCATCCACCACCGGTAGTACCGGCGGAGTCCTTACTAGCCGACAGTACCTAGATACGGGTGTTTTGTTAACCGTTACCCCAAATATCAGTGCGAATGGCCAAGTGACGATGGAAATTAATCAGGAGATTAGTTCACCTGCATCCACCAGCGCTAATCCTACCATCGACAGCACTAAAGCGCAAACTTCTGTGACAGTGCCTTCTGGAGTCAGCATAACGATGGCGGGGTTAATTAGCCAAAATAAAGCGACAAGCTCTTCTGGAATTCCGGTGCTATCCAAAATCCCCGTAATCGGAGGTTTATTCGGCGCGCAAGCACTTACAGATTCGCGTACTGAACTCATTATCATTATTACCCCGACTGTATTAAACAACTCGGACGATGCACGTAACGCAACTGATGAATTGCGCAAAAAACTTTCTTTAATTGAGCCGCTAATTCAAAAACAAATTGGCCCGATTGGTGGGACAGCCGGTAAATAATGTTGATGTGTTTCGAATAGCCTCCCAAATTGGCTAAGTAGACGTAATGTGTTTAAAGGTGATGTTGTAATTAAGCAACAAAAATGCAGTTTTAGCGGCCCAGATTAAGTGTGTGTTTTCATTTTTGCTTGCACACGGATTCGTGGGAGTATACTTAAAGTGAATTCGAGGTTTCGATGCTAACTAGTTCTTTAAAAAACAAAATCACGAAAAGAATGTTCGGCGTAATAGCGCTTGCAGCTTTTTGTGGTGGTTGTGCAACAGGTGGGCAAACATCGGTTGCAGAAACAGAAAAAATGGTTTTAAATCGGGCTCAAATGCGTTGGGATTTGTTGCTGGCGCGCAAGCTAGATAAGGCTTATGAGTACCTAAGTCCGGCAAGTAAAGAAACCACAACAATGGTTGATTACATTGCCAGAACTAGCCGAGTGCAAGGCTTTAAATCAGTAAAAGTTGATGCGGTAAAGTGTGAGGAAGAGCGTTGCAAAGTGGACTTTATTGCGATGGGCTCGGTACGAAACATTACCGACATAGAACGACAGTTTTCCGAGTATTGGATAAAAATAGATGGAAATTGGTGGAACGTTTACAACGGTAGGCAGCCATAACCCACTATTTTTGCCGAAAAGATGCACAAAGTATTTGTAAATTGAGTTTGGGTAGTATAGACTTGATGTGTTGTAGCTTCTAAAGTGATCACTTTATATCTTCAAAAAAGGAGTAACCTAAAACATGAATACCTTTAAAAGAAAGTCTCTAAATACAGCGGTTCTAGCTGGCTTAGCGACAATCGTTACGGGCGGCGTTCAAGCCGTTCACATCAATCCGGATGGACATGGCCAAGCGCTTGTATATCCGTATTACACAGTCCGTGCAGTAGACGGTGGTACAAGTACCGCTTACTATGACACATACATCTCTGTCGTTAACACCACGAATTCGACCAAGTCCGTTAAGGTTCGTTTCATGGAAGGTAAGCGTACAGCTGAGGTATTGGACTTTAACTTATACTTATCCCCTCTTGACGTATGGACAGGTGCTGTAGTCCGTACTGCAAACGGTGCTCGTTTGATCTCATCTGATAAGTCTTGCGTAGTTCCACAAAACTTGTTCACGAATACTGGTTCTACTACTGACCAGAATACGCCGAACGTTTTCAAGAACTTCGTTTACTCATCTGATTCCAATAGCGATTTAGATCGTGCCCGTGAAGGTCACTTCGAAATCTTGGAAATGGGCGTTGTAACTGAGGTTGCTCTTACTGCTGCTATCAAGCACGGTAGCAATAGCATTCCTGCAAACTGCACGCTAATCGCTTCACGCGACGGTGATGCTGTAAATCCATTAGGCCGCGGCGTAGCTGCTCCTACTGGTGGTTTGTTCGGTGCGGCATCGTTGATTAACGTTTTGGGTGGTACAGACGTTTCTTACGACGCGATTGCGCTTGACAACTGGTATGGCGCGAGTGCTGGTGCTAACCTATGGACACGTTCTGACAGCTTAGATCCTAAGTTGACAGCTGGTGGTAACACTACCTCTGACGTGTTTGTAAACGGTTACGATGTTTATTCAACATGGACAAATTCTCGTGATGCAGTTAGTGCTGTATTTATGCACGATACAGTAATGAACGAGTATGTTGTTGACTCAGCTACACGTTCGGGCACAGATTGGATCGTAACGTTCCCAACTAAGTTTGCTTATAGCCGTCCAGGTACTGGTGCTGCTGCTGCACCGTTTAACGTAAACTTTAGCCAAACGACCAACACAGCTTGCGATCGCATTAGCTTCGCATTTGTTGATCGTGAAGAGCAGGCTCCAGTTGGCGCGCCACCTGATCAAATCGTTTCGCCACCTCCACCACCAACACCGATTAGCTCAACTAATCTTTGCTGGGAAACAAACGTTATTACGTTCAACAACAGCAATAACTTAGGCTCCACAAACAGCTTAAATATTACTGTTCCTTACCAAAATGGTTGGGGTCGTATTGCGTTCTCTGAGACATTTAACGCCTTAACACCAGTAAGCACTACGGTTTATGGTCTAAGTGCTCTTACTACACCTCGTACACACTTTGGTTTGCCTGTAGCTGGCTTGATGGTTCAAGACTTCATCAATGCTAACTTGGTATTGCCTGGTTCAACACAGAGCGTGTTCTCTGTTTATGGTGGTCAATTCCATCATAAATTTACTACACGTATCGGTGGTTAATCTACTGTATGTAATTGCTTTGGTAAGTTATTTACTAATAGCTTTTAAGTAAAAATGAATTGAGGAGCTTCGGCTCCTCAATTCATTTCTGGTACTAGAATTTTTCCATCATGTAAGATTTTTAGTTGGCGAAAAGGAGTTGGTCATTCCCATTTTTTAGTGGCATAAAGATAGGGTAATATTTAAGCAAAAATCATTGCATGCAACTATTCTTGTTTTGGGCTGTCCAAACCGTATCATTATTGAGTAAAATTATTATTCAATAAAACCCATGCCGATCCGTTATAGAAGATTCAAGAACACCTTGTAAAATCCCTTATTAGGGCATAAAAATAATTCAGCGGCGCGCTACACCGAAAAAGGTAAAACCTAATCATGAAAAAAATTATCTCGTATTTGCTTGTAAGTACATTTGCAGTTATGACGGCAGCAGCGCATGCGCAGACAACTACGCCTATCACCTTGACAATAAATGCGGCAACTGTCAAAATAAATTCAAAAGATACGACGTGTAAAAGCGTAATATCTAAATATTTTCCTGCTGACTCCAAGCTTGAAATTTCTACTGACGACCCTGCCTGTACTGGCACAGCAGTGACAGGAGTGCCGCCAACCACGGGAAGCGATCAACCTTATCAAGGAACCATTTGGGCCGCGTACGAGAAGCGCGTCTCTTTTCCCACTAAGGGGCAAGCCAACCCGCTTCTGAATGTAAATTTGTTTTTTACAGATGGTACGGCACCAGTAACAACGACATTAACTACGCGTCCATCAGGTGCAACAAATACCGTTTATGTACGCTATAAAATCGAAGCCTATTCTGAACCCCCAAATATTGCTGGTGCTCAATTTGCAGTGGACTATGCGGCACCGCTAACGGAAGGTGTACTTGTGTTTCCGGGAACTGTACCAGGTGGTTTTTCGGCCATTTCGCCGGTACAACAACAAATCCCGATTACCTTACTCTATAACCAACAAGGCAATAAGGGTTTAAAGCTGACGCTCCAAGAGATAAATTCAGGCCGGTCGCTACCGACTAAAGATAAAATTGTGGATAGCGTTTTTTATATATTCAAAGATGATACTGGTACGACACCACCTGTAGTGGTGCCGCCAGTTGTAGTGCCGCCGACTACCCCTCCCCCTGTAAACGGTACACTTAAAACATGTGTGTCGATTGATGGAAATAATCAGCCGATTCGCGATGTAAGCGGCAGTATTGTCTATCTACCTTGTGGAACTGATTCTGGGGATATCACTACAATATCCACGATTCCGAATCCATCTTGGACGATGAATTTACAACTTTCAGCAGTGACTCGCCAACCGTTGAATGCGTATGCAATTTCTACGTCGGCTCCTGCTACAAATTGCGGTTCAGCCACGCCACCAATTACCCGTGCATATATGCACAATATTGATTTTGCGCAAACAAGACAATCGTCTGGCCGCGACGTATTCACTTTAGCACCGAACACAGCGATGATCTATGGAATTACCGTGCCTAACTTAGCGCCAGGCGCAGCTAATCAGGGCTCGATATCGCTTAATGTGTCAGAAACGTTTGGGCCGCAAGCGCCGCAATTTGTCTCGATTACGAAAACGCCGTGTGATTTTGATACGTCCAAAGTTGGTAACAATGCTTGCTACTTCTCAAGCAGTTCTACGACTGGTGATCTGTACTACCGCATCGGTGGCACACCTTCAGCAACTGAGGCGTTTGTTCCGAAATGCGTTTTAAATCCAGGTGAAAGCTACTACATCAATGTACGTTTCCAAAATGCCACGCCGGCAACGAATGATCCGCGAACAACTGGTTATCCGCGAGAAGACTCCTGTACACGGAGTTTAATCGGCAGCAACTATAGCCAATGCGCAACGTTCTTTGCTATACGTTAGTAACGCATTAATAAATGCCCAGCAAACCTAGTTTGCTGGGCATTTACATTAATGATTCGACGTAAGCAGCAATTACATGCTGAACTCTCGAGCGTTTGAATGCTCAAACGTTGAGCAGCGTTGTTGATGCGGTGCATTTTAATGCGACAAGCCAACCAGCGCCGCAGCGATTGTTTGCGTGGTCTCTATTAGCGCAAATTGTTCAATTGAAAAATTTCTGTTTACTATCAATTTATGAAGAAAAGACTTTTTATGCAAATTAAAAATAATAGAATCGTCACTGCTGCAATATTGCTGATGCTCAGCACCGCTCTTAATTCGAATCAAGCTTTTGCGCAAACAACTAGTCCAGTAATATTAAAATCAAAAAATATAGAAATCACTGAGGCCATGTTGGAGGCTGCACTGGAAGCAGTCCCGTTGGAAGATAGGGCGGGTATCAATGCGGTACCCAAGCGGATCGCCGAAATGCTGAAGGGCATGTTGCTTAACAAAACCTTGGTGAAGGAAGCACAGGAGAGTGGCCTGGACAAATCTCCGCAGGTAGTTGCCGAGATTGCTGCAGCACGTGAAGCGATCATTGCTAAGGCACGACTTAAAGAATTTGAGAAGCAGCTTGTTCTACCAAAATACGAAAACAGCGCGCGCGAACAATACATTACGCAAGCCGAGAAATATACAATCCCGTCAGATATTGACAGCAGTCATATTTTATTTAAAACGCAATGCCGTACCGAGCAAGAAGCGTTGCGGCTTGCGGCGGAACTACGGGAAAAAATAGCTAATGGAAAATCATTTGAAGAAGCCGCAATTGAGCTATCTGAAGACAATAGTGTAAAGAAAAATAAAGGTAATATCGGTAACCTACCCGCCAATAGCCTCGCAAAAAGCTATAGTGCTGCCGCGCAATTGCTTAAAATTGGCGAAATTAGTAAGCCGATAGTATCTGAGTTCGGCGTGCATCTTATCAGACTCAATAAATTAACAACGGGTCGAAAAATTACGTTTGATGAGGCCAAATTCGGCATCATCGCGGAAATGGAAGCCAAATATAAATCAACGCAGCGTAGTCAGAAAATGACGGAAATCGAATTCGATCCATCGGTCAAATTAAACGAAGAACTGCTGCTTAAGCGTGGTAGTCGGACGGCCGCAAAATAACTGCGATTAGTAATCGTAAATCAACTGCTGGCTTAAGATGAGCATCATCGCGACGTTTAAACGCCACTATTTGCAACGCACGCTCATTCTCCACTTTTTGGAGCGCGAGCTCCGTGCCAAATACTCCAACACTCTGCTCAGTGTGGTTTGGCCTATCCTCACCCCGATGCTATTGCTCGCCATCTACTCCATTGTTTTTGAAAACATGTTTAAACAAAGCGTGGCTGACCGTGCGTACAGCTATACGTTTTTTTTAGCGGCGGCGCTTTGGCCATGGATGATGTTTGCAGACTCATTAAACCGAAGTTTGTCTGCTATTCATGGCAATGCCGCGCTTATCAAAAAGGTCGCATTCCCAACAATTTACCTTGTATTTGCGGTGGTGACTGCCACTTTCATCGTCCACCTATTGGGTTTTTTAGTGGTGCTAGGTGTACTCACACTTTCAGGTGCTCCCGTCGCATGGTTGACGATAATAAGTATTGCTCCACTTCTACTCGCGCTGTTTCTATTTACATTCGGCGTATGTGCCGCTGCAAGTGCGGTGCAAACTATCATGAAAGATCTTGAGCACCTAGTACCACCGGCTTTAATGGCGCTTTATTTTTTGACGCCGATTATGTATCCCTTAAGCCAAATACCGGCCAAATACCAAGGGGCTTTTGCATCAAACCCCTTGGGCTATCTAGTTGAACGATCACGTGAAATAATCACCGGGTCGCATTTATTTAAACTGACCGATATCGCACTTTTAGTTGGTGCAGTCGTCATTGCCGCACTGGGAATTGCCTTATTCGAGCGGCTTGCGCCGCATTTTGAAGACTTTCTGTAATGGCTCATCTCCCTGAATCTACTCCGACTGATCCTAGCGTCATTTTGAGTATGACGCACATCAGTAAAGACTTTCCGCAGCTAAACACGGCCGGCAATCGCGTTAACGTATTGCTCAGCTTGCTGAAGGGTACGCCACCTACACACAGCTTTGCGGCGTTGCGCAACATAACATTAGAAGTGAAGCGCGGTGAATCTCTTGGCGTGATCGGCGACAACGGTGCTGGCAAATCTACATTGCTGAAGGTTGCGGCAAAGGTCGTCAAGCCCACAGCAGGTAGCATGAACGTTAACGGGAAAACGGCAGCATTGTTAGAACTCGGCACCGGTTTCCACCCCGACTATACGGGCCGTGAAAATATTTATTTGGCTGCCGCTTTGGCGGGCTTATCAAAAACGGAGATTGATAAAAATCTACAGCAGATTATCGATTTCGCCGATATCGGTACCCATATCGATCAGCCGGTAAATCATTATTCTACGGGTATGACGGTGCGTCTAGGTTTCGCCGTGGCAACAGCATTATCCCCTGATTTGTTGATTACCGATGAGGTGTTGGCTGTTGGCGATGAGTCGTTTCAAAAAAAATGCATGCGCTGGATAGAGCAATATTTAAACAAAGGCGGCACCTTGATGCTGTGCTCACACAGCATGTATCATATTCAAACCCTATGCCCTAAAACAGTGTGGATTCACGAAGGCCAAATCCATATGTACGGCGACTCCTTTCGGGTAACGCAAGCCTATCTCGCGCACCACGAAGAAAAGAATAATAAGTTGGAGAAAATTACCCGTGGCACCAACGGCCCCAACGCTTTACGCATGATTTCCCACTGGATTACTACCGGCGACACCATTGCGAATCCGGCTGTGCCGGTGACGGAAGTAGCAGAAGTGGCAGAAGTAGCATTAGGCGCTTCTTTACATCTGCATGGTGTATGTTATGCGCCTGCGGACGAAAGTCCCGTTATCCTCATCGGTATTGCGCGTGCTGACGGCTCACCGCTATATGGCACGCATTCCACAGATCACAATTACACGCCGACACCGATTGGTGATAATCACTACGCATTTCATGTGCACTTTCCAAACCTCAGTTTACTGCCGGGCAAGTATCGCTACCGCGCCCATGTGCTGGACAAACAAGGATTACGATTGTTTGATTCGCTCGAACTAGATTTTTGGGTAACAGGGCGAACCCGAGATTACGGTCTTTGCAGGCTTGAACACAAATGGTTAGACGTGCAAGCCGTTGATGCATCATATAGATAAGCCCTCCGAGTGGCGACGCGAAACATCTGGCGCACCTTATAATTAGACACGCCCGTTCTGGGCACCCATTTTTTAAGTTAGTTGAATCAGTTAAATAGAGTTTTGCACAAATGAGCGCTTCCCACACACCACTATCCCCAGCCGAAACGCAGAAGTTGCTACATCAGCAAGCGGTTGATCTTCACACAAAACAAAATTATGCTGGCGCGGCGCTACGTTATGAAGCGTTATTGCAAACTGACCCGCGCAATTGGGAAGCACTTTATAACTACGGTTTGTGTTTGCAAGAAATGGGGCAAATCGCCCGCGCGAAACTCGCCTATCAAGAAGCGGTATTAGTGCGCCCGCAGTTCGCAGATGCACATAATAATTTGGGTAATCTCCATCAAAACTTGTGCGAATATACCGAAGCCGAGGCTGCTTATAAGCGCGCGCTAAAATTTGCGCCTGCGCATTTTGAAGCGACTTACAATTTAGGCTTAGTATTACAGCGACTAAATCGTTCAGCAGAATCTATAGCGCCGTTGCAGCAAGCTACTGCGCAAAATGCTAAAAATGAAGCGGTATGGGAAGCGTTATTTAATGCCCATGTTGCGGTGAAGGACTACGCTAGTGCCATCACCACGTTTACCGCTTGGCATGAAGCAAATCCGACATTCAGCGTCGCGCAAATATTGGCAGGCATGCTGGTAGCGCGTCATAGTGCCGACGCAAACCTAGAAGCGGCTGTAATAGCCGCGATAGCCGCAAAGCCAACAGCGGACGTAAATCCATTGCCCAACAGTAGCGCGGGTACGCCGAGTGAGTTGCTTGGCATGATGCAATACTTCAATTTACCGCTCGCCACCTCGCTACAGTGTTATCAAGCCTATGCCAACGCGGTGGGAAATAAGCGCAAGCAGGGTCTTCAGTTGCCGCGTCGCGGTCAAACGGCTGGCGATAAGCGCCTACGTATTGGCTACGTATCCCCTGATTTTCGTGGTCACGTTATGGGTAAGCTCATGCTTAATGTGATTGCCAATCACGATAAAGCGCAGTTTCAAATTTATCTATTTGGTTTGAATGATCCTAAGTTTAATGACGATGTAACCCAACAATTTGTAGAGCAAGTTGAAGCCGTCGTGAACCTGCATGCGGCATCAACACTTGAAGCCGCCAAGCTCATTGCTGATTGCGATCTTGATTTGCTCATTGATTTGGGTGGGCACACTGCGGGTGCGCGTCCGGCGTTGTACGCACACAAACCCGCCCGTGTGATTGCTACGCATTTGGGCTATCACGGCTGTATCGGGCTGCCAGAAGTTGACTATAAGATCACCGATGCGTATTGCGATACCGAAGCAAGCGCTAAAGGCCAGATCGAAGCACTATTGCCTATTGACGGCTGCGTGTTTCCGTTTGTGCCCAACACCCAACAAGCTATCGCACCGACGCATACCCGCGCCGAGCTTGGGCTTGAGGGCAAGTTTGTTTTTGCCGTCTTCGTCAATTTAATCAAGCTGTCACCGGTTTGCCTACAAACTTGGAAGCAAATTCTTGATGCGGTGCCTAATAGCGTGCTGGCATTCTCGCTAATTCGCGAAGGTGATCAGACTAGCGTTGAACGCATTATGAATGCGGTTGGTATCGCAACAAATAGAATCGCATTTATTCCGGCCACCAAAGATGCTGCCCAGCTGCGGGCGCGATATCAATTGGTAGATGCAGCTCTTGATACCTTCCCCTACGCAGGTGGCGATACCACCCTAGCGGCTTTGGATATGAATATTCCGGTCATCACGTTGTGTGGAGATCGTCATGCGCAGCGCACCGGCTATAGCATTTTAAGTAATTTAGGCGTCACAGAAACGATCGCGCACGATGCCACCGAATTTGCAGCGCTTGCGATTAAATTAGCCACGGACAAAGCTTGGCATAAAAAAATAGTGGCAAAAATTAGCGCAGCGAAGAGCACTTCCGTACTCGGTGATATTAAGCATCATGTAGCAGCATTAGAAAGCGCTTACAAAAAAGCGATCACTGAAAAAACTAAGAATTTAAAACACGGCACGATGAGTAGCTATGATTTTACCCGCGCGTTTCAGCAAGCCGTACGTTTGCATCAGTCGGGCGAGACCTCGCGTGCTTACGAAGGCTATCAAGCATTGCTGCTAGAGCAGCCAGAATACGCGCCATTAAATTATTTGGCTGGTGTTTTAGCTCGCGATACGGGCTACATTGCAGATGCTATTACCTTACTGGGTCGTGCGGCTAGTTATAACCTGACGGATACCGAAGTCCGTTTGGCGCTGGGCAATTTATATCTAGCGCAAAAGCAGCCAGCCGAAGCTAAGCTTGCTTTTGAAGAGGTGTTGGCAATTTCGGCCACGCATTCTGGCGCGTTAAATGGCTTGGGGCTAGCTGCTACACAAAGCCATGAATACGCTGCAGCTGTTGACTATTTGCGTCGAGGCCACCTCGCCAAGCCCCAAGATGCGGGCATCGTCACTAATTTAGGCATTGCCTATCATCGCAATCGGCAGTTCCGCGAAGCCGCGCATAGTTATAGCCAAGCTTTGGTTTTAGCCCCCAAAAATACGGATGCCGCATTTAATTTTGGTGCCTTGCTAAATCAAGTTGAGCAAACTGCACCAGCTGAAGAAATGTATCGAAAAGTGCTTAGCATCGACGCTAATCATGAAATGGCATTTTGGCAATTACGCGAAATGCTATTGCGTGCCGGACGTGTTGAAGATTGGTTAAAACTCACCAGCGAATTCACCAAACCCACTCAAGAGCGCCGTAAATTAAGCCTGCGCCAGCAATGGGCGCGTTGTGAATCCTTAAGATTTTTGGGTAAGAGCGCGGAAGAACAAGCCGCATTTCGCGCGGTTGCCACCGAACTGAGCAGCACTAGCGATCATGTATTGGCAGAAGAAATTTTGAGCGAGATGCTCTACGCTATGTTGTTCGTTGATTTAGATGGTGCAGAAGAACTCGCGCTTTACACCCGCTATAACGAAGCGATGGTGGCGCTCTATCCTCAATTTGATGTCAGCCCAGCAACGCAACTAACAGCCAAACTAAAAATTGCTTATGTGTCTGGTGATTTTTGCGATCATGTCATGGGTAAAATGATGTTCGAAGTGTTGATCCGTCATGACGTATCGCGCGTTGAAATTTACTGCTACTCGTTAGCGCCAAAACCTGATGCGTGGACAGAAAAAATTGCTGCGCAAAGTCATTACTTCAAAATTATTTATGGCTTAGATGCCTACAATGCCGCAAAGCTAATTGAGGCTGATGGCATTGATGTGCTTGTTGATTTGAGCACTCATACCCGCCATGCTAATCCGGCCATATTTGCTTATAAACCTGCCAAAGTACAAATGACGCATATCGGTAGCGCTGGCGCTTTGGGCTTGGCGACAGTGGATTACAAGTTGACGGACCGCTTTGCTGATGTGCCAAGCAATCAGGAATTTTTGCTCGAAAAACTGTTGCCGATAGAAGGCAATATTTTTCCTGTTCGCGCACTTGAGGCGGCACCTTATCCGACGATTACGCGTGCCGGTTTGCGCTTGACGGAGAAAAGTACTGTTCTTGGTGCTTTTGTACAAATTCAAAAGTTATCGCCACGTTGTTTGGCGTTATGGAAGCAAATTCTAAAACGCGTACCCACAGCGGTCTTGGCATTTTCGCCCCTCGTTGCAGAGATGCAAAAATACTATTTAGCATTAACCAAAGAGGCGGGTATCGCAGAAGATCGGGTGGTATTCATACCCGCGAATGCGGATGAAAAGCTAAACCTAGCCCGCTATCAATTGGTTGATATTGTGCTCGATACCATGCCTTACAGCGGTGTAAATGGCACTATCGAGGCACTGAGTATGGGGGTTCCTGTTATATCTATGGTCGGAAAACGGCACGGCGAACGGACTACGTTTGCATTGCTCAATCACGCGGGATTAACGGAATTTGTGGCCGAATCAGGTAATGATTATGTGGAGCTAGCCGTCAAATATGCGACCGATAAAAACTTACGCGATAGTGCGCGCGCAAAGGTAAAGCAAGCCATGCAAACGTCCGCTTTGGTAGATGCGGCGACAAACGTGCAAGCGCTGGAAAACGCCTATTTTCAGGGGTTTGCGGACAAAATAAGTCAAAAAGTAGCGAAAAATGGTGATGTAGAAAGTAAAGCAGTTGAATCAAAGGCTTCTACAGCCACTTCAGCAGTAAGGCTTGCGAAGAAAAAAACCGCAAAGTCCACAAAATAAGGCGCCTAGATAAATTCTTATGAACCGCATTACCAGTAAAATGGACGAGGCCAAGCAACTCTACACGCAACGTCAGTATGACGTAGCCGCGCAGGCTTTTCAAAACGTGATTGCGGCAGCACCTGCCGATGCAGCTACCCTAGCTGTCGCATGGTATTTTTTAGCAGGCTGTCAGCAGCAACTGCGCCGGTTAGACGACGCGGTTGCCAGCGCGCGCCAAGCTTGTGCGCTCGAAACCACCAATGCCGCGTACTGGCTTTTCGCTTCCAATTTGTACCAAGACGTTAAAAATGCCACTGAAGCCGAGTATTGTGCACGGCGAAGCGTGGAGGCAAAGGCTGATTTTGCGCAAGCTTATAACAATTTGGGCATTATATTGTTTGATCAAAACCGTCTTGATGAAGCAGAACAGTGCTACGTAAAGGCGTTAGAGTGTGACCCAAATTATGCGCGAGCTTGCGTGAATTACAGCAGTGTTCTCATGCGTACGTTTCGGGATGACCAAGCCCGAACATTGGTTATGCGTGCAATCGCGCTCACCCCGAATTACCCGCATGCGTTTTTGAACTTAGGCTCTATCGAATACCAGCAGCGAAACTTTGCTCAGGCGGAAGCTGCATTGCAGCAAGCATTGAAGCTAAATCCCGCTTTCCCCGATGCGTTAAAGTTGTTAAGCAAGGTATTTCGCGAGCAGGCAAAGCTTGATGAAGCTTTGCTCGCACTGGACTACGCACTCAAATTGCGTCCAACAGAATGGGAAACAGTTTGCGAACGAGGCGATATATTGGCAGAGCGCGGTGAGCACACGCTGGCGCTCGATGCCTTTAAAACGGTACTTCTCAATTTACCCGATGATCTTAAAGCGAGTCTTCGCGCAGCGCTCACCCTACCGGTATTTTATGAATCTGCAACTCGCCTTGAACAATCGCGTACTGCCTACGCTGAAGGCCTGCAGCGCTTGGTGCAAAATGCAGAACGTTTTCAAGGAGCAAGCCCCACCGATCTCGTGAAAAATATTGCTTGGAATAACTTTTTTCTAGCCTACCAAGGCCGCAACGATTTGGCGCTACAAAAACAGTTTTCTGGTTTTGTGAGGGGGCTATTACAAAAAGCGCTGCCTCAGTTTTTTGAGGAAGTACAGCAGCGCAGTGTTCTGCACCGCAAAATTCGGGTAGGTTTTGTGAGCCGATCCTTCTATGCTTGCACCGTAGGCTCGTATTTCGGCAGTTGGATATCGCGCCTCGATAGAACTAAGTTTGAGGTGACTGTCTATTACACCAATGACGTGATTGATCATGTATCTAAAACTATTCAAGCGACTGCAGATTGCTACCATCATTTGAAAGAGCCGGCAGAGAAACTCGCCCATATTATAAAGAACGATGCGCTGGATATTTTGATTTACCCTGAAATGGGAATGGATTCTGTTTTATTCACTATAGCGCAGTTGCGCTTGGCACCCGTGCAAGCATGCGCGTGGGGGCACCCGATGACCACAGGGCACGCAAACATAGATTACTTTATCTCTTGTGCACAAATGGAACCGGAGAATGCAGAAGAAAATTATTCCGAAAAGCTGGTGTTGCTTGACGGCGTTGGCACTTATTACGTGTACCCCCAGGATCCCTTGGTCACAGAAAATGATTTGAGTTTTCGTGAAAAACTGGATGTGCAGGCGGATGCCGTGCTCGCGCTTTATCCGCAATCCCTTTTTAAAATTCACCCTGATTGCGATGAGCTGATCGCTAAAGTGATGGTCGCCAATCCGCGTTTGGTACTCGTCATGTTTGCGGGCCGATCAACGCAACTTACCAATGCCTTTATTACTCGTTTTAAATTAGCATTGAAACAACAAGGGATGGATGAAGCGCAGATGCCGGGCCGCATAAAGATTTTGCCAAGCGTGGATCACAATGGCTATAAACGCATCAATCAAGCCTGCGATTTTATGTTGGACACCTTATATTGGTCTGGTGGCAATACATCACTTGATGCATTGGCACGCGGGTTGCCTATTGTTACTTTGCCGTCAGACCAAATGCGGGGTCGGCAAACAATGGCGATGCTAAATTTGCTTGATCTACCAGAGCTTATTGCTCATGATTGGGAAGACTATATACAAATTGCTGGGAAGCTGGTGTCTGACGCCGCTTGGCGTGCAAAATTATCAGCAAAAATTCGCGCAAATGAGGCCGCATTGTTTGCCGATGACGCACCGATCAAGGCATTGGAACAGCACCTAGAAAGCTGGGTTTCTAAGGCATAAATTATTCTGCTATGGGCTCAATATTTATTGGGCGAGCGGGTCGTTTGCCTACTGTTAGGGTCGCTTCGGCAGCTTTTTTACTGCGTATATAGCTAAAAACGGCGGTTGCATTCGGTTTGAGGGCGGCAATAATGCTCATTGCCGCGATACTATCCTGCACCGGTTTGCCGTTAATGGCGGTAATCACGTCACCCACTCTTAATCCGGCTTTGTAGGCAGGGTTTGCGGTGTCAGCGCGGGCAATATAGGCTCCACGGGTGTCGTCTAAGTTTAATTTTTTCGCTATCTCAGGCGTGAGGTCTTGCGGCGAAATACCAATATAGCCTCGCGTTACAGCGCCGTTGGCAATAATTTGCTCCATCACGTCTTTAGCCATGGTTGCCGGAATGGCAAAGCCGATACCTAAACTGCCGCCCGACTGGGAATAAATCACGCTGTTAATCCCCAGTAAATTACCGTTTATATCTACTAAGGCTCCACCGGAGTTACCGGGATTAATGGCGGCATCGGTTTGAATGAAGTTCTCATACGCGTTTACACCTAAGCGATTGCGCCCTAATGCGCTAACGATACCCATGGTGACGGTTTGGCCCACGCCAAAGGGGTCACCCACAGCGAGCACCGAATCACCAACTTGGGCTCTATCAGATTGCGCAAATACAATAGGGGTAAGACCAGCCCCTTCTACTCGCAGCACCGCTAAATCGGTTTCAGGATCGGTGCCAGTAATTTTTGCATCGAGTACACGGCCATCGGCCAGCGCCAATTTAATTTCACGGAAACCCTGTACGACGTGATCGTTGGTGAGAATATAAGCGCCTTTAGCATCGGCATTTACGATTACGCCTGAACCAAGGCTGGACGAACCTTCACGCGGGTTATTTTGCGGCTCATCAGCTTCACCCTTATTATCGGGTAAGCCAAAAAAACGTCGAAACAAAGGGTTGTCGCTTCGCGAGCGTTTATTTGCTGATGTGGTTGCCGAGCGGCTTGCGGAAATATTAACCACTGAAACCATCGCCTTTTTAGCCGCATCGGTGTAGCCCCCACGGGGTGACGTTCCCTGCAATCCCGTCGCACTGAATCCACCTAAGAGCCCGCCTACCGTCCCGTTCCCTGACTGTGCCGACTCACGTATTTCCACCACATTTCGACGCCACGGCGTCCAGTCAGGACGCACTAGGGTAATGACAAAAATTATTGCCAACGTGACAGTCACAAATTCCGCGAACAACAGCCAAAGCCTGCGCATAAAAAATCCAAGGGATTAAGTCAATAAAGGAAACTGCAAATTGCAGAAGGGCAACGCATGCGTTGCCCTTCTTAAAACATGCTCAACGATAAGTTTACGCGCAATCAGCGCACTACCGCAAGGCTGTATCGTCTTGTTACTTCTTCAAGGCGTCGCGAATTTCGCGTAATAGCAAAATATCGTCTGGCGTAGCTGGTGCTGGCGGTGGCGCAGCATTTTTCATTTTGTTAATGGCTTTAACCATCATGAAAATTACTATAGCCAAAATCGCAAAATTAATTGCGATGGTAATGAAGTTACCGTAAGCAAAAACTGGTACACCTGCCTTTTTAACGGCTTCTAATGTCATTGCCGTTCCTGCGGGCACTTCTTTCAATGCGATAAACATATCAGCAAAATTCACATTGCCAACTACTTTGCCCACTAGCGGCATGATTAAGTCGCCCACGGCCGAATCTACAATTTTGCCAAAAGCCCCACCAATGATAACGCCAACCGCTAAATCAACGACATTACCCTTGAGAGCGAATTCTTTAAATTCTGAACTAAAGCTCATGATTTTCCCCTTTTGATATTAGATAAATGCAACTTCTGAATAATACACCTAATGGTTGTCCGTCGTTACCACTAGGTTGTCAACTAGGGATACGGCGAATTTACGGCTGCTTCAAGCAAATTCAGCAATATGTTTGTTTTTTTTAAAATCCGCGTAACTTTCACCCTAAAAAAGCGTGATTCTGCGCATTTTGGCGTTTGGGGGCTTTATGTTTGGGTGCGTAGTCGGTAAAATAGAGATTGGACTGATAAATCTGCCTAAAATTTTTTTGAAAATACCCCGCCATGACAGCAATACTTAAAAATAACGTTGACCAAAAAAAGCGCCGCAATCTTATCATCGCCACAGCCGCTGTTAGCGGCGTTGCGGGTGCCGCAGTGGCCATACCCTTCGCGTTCAGTATGAAACCGTCCGCCCGTGCTATTGCCGCTGGCGCAGCAGTTCCGGTTGATCTTTCCGCCATTGAGCCGGGCCAACAGTTGACGGTTGAGTTTCGAGGTGCACCGCATTGGATTATTCATCGTACGCAAGAAATGCTTGATCAATTGAAGAAAAACGACGCGCTGTTGGCTGATCCAAAGTCAGAAAGTTCGAAGCAACCTGTTTACGCTAAAACTGACAGCCGCGCCTTGAAAGATAAGTGGTTTGTCGCCCGTGGCGTGTGTACGCACTTGGGTTGCTCGCCTACCTACCGTAAAGAAATTGCGGCCGCTGATCTTGGTGCTGAATGGCCAGGCGGTTTCTTTTGTCCATGTCACCAATCGAAATTCGATTTGGCTGGTCGTGTCTGGAAAGGCATGCCCGCACCTGCGAATTTGGAAATCCCAGCATATCGCTTTGTCACTGAGACCTCAATTCTCATTGGTGAAGATTCCAAAGGAGCTTAAAAAATGGCAAGCGTTCCAAAATCAAATTCAGCAGCAGCAAACACCATCGCTAGTAAGGCGCTTGGTTGGGTAGACGCGCGTTTCCCGCTTACCACTTTGTACAAAGAGCACTTGGGCGATTACTACGCACCAAAAAATTTCAACATTTGGTATTACTTTGGCTCTCTCGCTTTACTGGTATTGGTGATGCAAATTGTCACCGGCATCTTGCTGACGATGAACTATAAACCTGATTCGTTAACAGCATTTGGTTCAGTTGAATACATCATGCGTGATGTCTCATCGGGCTGGATGATTCGTTATATGCACTCAACAGGTGCATCGATGTTCTTCGTCATCGTCTATTTGCATATGATGCGTGGCCTAATGTATGGCTCCTATCGTAAGCCGCGTGAATTGCTCTGGGTATTCGGTGTGATGATTTACTTGGCGCTAATGGCTGAGGCCTTCTTCGGTTATTTGCTACCCTGGGGTCAAATGTCGTATTGGGGTGCGCAGGTTATTATTAATTTATTCGGCGCCATCCCATTTATTGGCGAAGATGTGGCGGTGTGGATTCGCGGTGATTATAACGTCGGTGATGCAACATTGAACCGCTTCTTTGCCTTCCACGTGATCGCCATTCCATTGGTGTTGCTGGGGCTGGTCGCAGCGCATCTGGTGGCATTGCACGAAGTGGGCTCAAATAATCCTGATGGTATTGATGTTAAGAAACATAAAGACCCTAAAACAGGCACACCTTTAGATTCCATCCCCTTCCATCCTTACTACACCGTAAAAGATTTGGTTGGTGTGGTGGTATTTTTGGCCGTATTTAGTTCTATCGTTTTCTTCGCGCCAGATATGGGTGGTTACTTTTTAGAATACGCTAATTTCGTAAAAGCGGACCCGCTAAAGACACCAGAGCATATTGCTCCAGTTTGGTATTTCACACCGTTCTACGCCATGCTGCGTGCCGTACCTTCTATGTTCGGTTCGCAGTTTCCGGGTGTGGCGGTGATGGGTGGCGCGACTATGATTCTATTTTTGCTGCCTTGGCTTGATCGTGGCAAGGTGCGTTCAGTGCGCTATCGTGGCCCCATCTACAAAAAGTTTTTAGCCGCATTTGTGGTGAGCTTTTTGGTTCTGGGCTACTTAGGTGTAGTGCCCACAACAGTATGGGGACAATTGCCAAAAGCGTTACCGTTTATCGGTGGTGCTGATACGGCCACATTGGTTGCCCGTATTCTCACCGTTGTTTACTTCGCCTTTTTCTTGCTGATGCCTTGGTACACAAAAATAGATAAAGAACTGCCAGAACCAGAAAGGGTAACAGGCTAATGAACGCATTTATTCAAAAATTCATCCGTGTTTGTGTTGCTGCGCCATTACTTGTTTCTGCAGTCGCATTCGCAAATAGCGGTGATGTAAAGCTTGATCGCGCTACCGTTAACCCAAATGATCAAGCGTCGCTGCAGCGTGGTGCACGCAATTTTGTGCAGTACTGTTTAAATTGCCATAACGCTGAGTTTATGCGTTATAGCCATTTAACCGGTATCGGTTTAACCGAAGAGCAAATCAAGACTAACTTGATGTTCACCACCGATAAAATCAGTGATCCAATGATTTCAGCCCTTGATCCAAAAGACGCTAAAGCTTGGTTAGGTGCGTTGCCACCTGATCTGACGGTGATTGCGCGTTCACGCTCCCCTGATTGGCTTTACACCTTCTTGCGGAGCTTTTATCAAGACGATAAATCACCAAGCGGCTGGAACAATGAGGTGTTTAAAAACGTCGGCATGCCTAATCCGCTACATGATTTGCAAGGTGTGCAATTACGTCAACAAGTAGGCGAAAAAATTGGTCACCATGGCCCAGAACCAGTGATGAAGTTGGTCACCCCAAATGCGGGCGCCATGTCAACGCGCGACTATGATTTGTTTGTTGGTGACTTGGTTAATTATTTAGCTTATATGGCGGAGCCCCATAAGGTGGCGCGTCAGCAGACGGGTATTAAAGTACTGTTCTTTTTAGTGCTGATGTTCTTTGTAACCTTGTGGTTGAAAAACGAATACTGGAAAGACGTTAAATAGCGGTTTCTCGCTATTTCGGAAGCCGCGCAAAAAGCGCGGCTTTCCATTTCAACCCATACATGCTTTGTGCAATTTTTAGACATGTAACGGTTGATTCCCCCCGAAACACATAACAAGAAAGCGTGGCAACCACTATGATGACCCTCTACTCCGGCACCACTTGCCCGTTTAGTCACCGCTGCCGCATCGTTCTTTACGAAAAGGGCATGGATTTTCAAATTCTCGATGTGGATTTGATGAATAAGCCAGAAGATTTGGCAGTCATGAATCCCTACAATCGCACACCAGTATTGGTCGAGCGTGAACTCATACTGTACGAATCAAATATCATCAACGAATATATTGATGAACGCTTTCCGCATCCGCAATTGATGCCCGCTGATCCGGTTATGCGTGCCCGTGCACGATTGTTTTTATTCCGCTTTGAGCAAGAGTTGTTTAATCACGTGGCTATCTTGGAATACGGCACGCCAAAGCAAGCCGACAAAGCGCGCCTGATGATCCGTGAAAACCTTATCCAAATCGCCCCTATTTTTCTCAAACAAAAATATATGCTTGGTGATGATTTTTCTATGCTCGATGTGGCGGTAGCCCCATTGCTGTGGCGCTTGGATCACTATCAGGTTGATATGCCAAAAGTATCTGCGCCATTACTAAAGTATGCCGAGCGTTTGTTCTCGCGCCAAGCCTTTATTGACTCCATGACTGCATCTGAAAAGGCTATGCGTAAATAATTGTCAGGGTTGCTAAAAGTGCGCCCTCGATCATTAGCGTGCTTTTAGCCCAGCAACAATATTACCCTCGCAATTTATTATGGTCGAACTTTCTACTAAGCCTTATTTAATCCGTGCCATTTACGAATGGTGTGCCGATTGCGGCTACACGCCTTATCTGAGCGTGCGTGTGGACGAGAACACGCGTGTGCCGATGGAATACGTTAAGGAAGGCGAAATTGTCTTAAACGTGGGGCAAGGTGCCAGTCGAAATCTAACCATTTCAAATGACATCATCCAGTTTTCTGCACGATTCAACGGTGTTTCGCGTGAAATTGCCGTGCCCACCTATGCGGTTCAAGGCATTTTCGCGCGCGAAACGGGCAAAGGCGCATTCTTTGAAATTGAAGAAACGCCCGAGAATTTCAGCATTAGCGACGATAAACCCCGTCATGCGGAATCTGATCCTAAATCAGATAGCAAACCTGGCTTGCGCCTCGCTAGCGTGTCTACGCTATTTAACAGCAGCGATGATGAAAGTACACCGCCGACGGATAACGTACCGCACACAGCCTCCGACAATAATAGTATCCGTACAATGCGCTCGGTACCCAACGTTCCGTTGCGGGCGAGCCCTGAAGCGAAGGCCACTGAAAAAACGGCTTCAGACAAATCAAAAACACCAACAAAAACCGGCACGAACCAAACAGCAGACTTGCATGGAGCGCCGCCAGTCGCATCAGTCCCGCCTGCAGCCCCCGTAATTACTCCCGTCACGACCCTGCCCGCTGCTGCAAGCAGTGATGCCGATTCACCGTCGGAAGATCCGCCGCCAGCCTCTCCTGCAGGAAGCGACAATGGTGGTAAAAAGAGCGGACTGCGCGTCATAAAGTAAGCGCTGCTAGTGTTATGCTAATGCAACACTGAATCATTGATGAGATAAGTACGCCAACACCAATTTGTACTTGGAGAGCACCTAGATGACGACCGTAACCGTCGCAGAATTACTCGCAGACAAAGCCAAACAAACTGGCTCCCACAACCTTTATAGCCTGCCACCAACGGCACCGGTAGCGGACGCTGTTACGATGATGGCAACCAAGAAAATTAGTTCAGTTCTGGTGATGGATGGCGATAAAATGCTGGGCTTGATTACCTTGCGGGAACTTCTCTACGGCTTGCATGCTAACGCTAATTCACTCGTGGCCGTAACTTGTGCACACATCATGAAAGCGAATCCGCCCATCGCCAAAAATGATGATTCGGTTGATCATTTGCGCGGCCTCATGACCGAATTGCACATCACCCATGTGCCTGTCATGCAGGGGGAAAGTTTACGGGGTATTTTGTCGTTCCACGATATTGCCCGTAGCGCCATAAAAGACGCCGCATTTGAAAATAAATTGCTAAAGCAATATATTAAAAACTGGCCGGAATAATCGGAATTGCGCTGTAGCGGCGCACCCTTATTGCTCTTTCACACCGTGCCGGCTCGTATTGGTGCCGCGTTATTGCGATTTCGTCGTGCCGTGCTAGATTCTATAGTCTTGTCATCTGATCATGATGATCCTTCAATTCAATGAAATAATTTGATCATGGTCAATAGAATCGGTATTTTTCAAAATGGAGTTCGGGCAATCATTCCTGCAATTGTCGCATGGTTTGTGACTGTTACGATTGCGGTGTCCTTTGCCCCCGCTGTGATTGCACAGTCGCTAAGTGATGCCGAAAAAATACGTCAAATAGATCAACTATTGACGGCCACCTATAAGCCTGCAGATCCTGGTGCTGTTGTAATAATTGCTAAAAATGGGCAGCCGCTTCTGCGTAAAGCCTACGGCAAGGCCGATATCGAAAACAACACGCCGCTGAAACCTGAAGATGTTTTTCGTATCGGCTCCATTACCAAATCATTCACGGCAATGGCGATTTTGCTGTTGGAAGAAGATGGTAAGTTGTCAGTAAAAGATCAAGTTTCCGAATTTTTACCCAACTACCCAATGCAGGGGCACAAAATTACGATTGAGCATCTGCTCACGCACACCTCAGGCATTGCCATTTATACCGATATACCAAGTGTGCGCGATGCCATTACGCCTGACGCCACACCGCTACAAGTGATTGATTTATTCAAGAATATGCCAGCACTAAGTGCGCCGGGTGAGCAGTATGACTACAACAATTCTGGATATTATCTTTTAGGCGCTGTGATTGAGAAAGTGTCTGGGGTATCGTATGCGGATTTTTTGGCCAAGCGTATTTTTAAACCCCTCGGGATGAATGACACCGCCTACGAGGGGCAGGAACGAGGCGCGAAGCGGGTAACAGGTTATCGAGTACAGGAAGGGCGTTTTACGCTCGCGCCGAATCGGAGTGTCAATACTGCTTTTGCGGCTGGCGGATTGGTTTCAAGCGCGGATGATTTGCATCGCTGGCAAAACGCCATCTTGGCGGAAAAACTCCTAAAACCCGCAACATGGAAGCGCGCATTCACGCCAACTATTCTCAATGGCGGCAGCAAAACTGAGTACGGCTATGGTTGGATACTTCGCAAGTTACGCGGACAAGTAATGCGTGAGCATTCTGGCGTAATCGCAGGCTTTCAAGCGATGGTATTGACATTGCCGCAGGAACAACTCTCGCTGGTATTTCTAACTAATCAGCAAGCGCGACATAATGCCGCGCGGCATATGGGAGAGCGCCTCGCAGCGCTAGCGATAGGCAAGCCTTTTCAAGAGTTTAGGGCCATTACCTTAACAGACGAAGCGCTGACGCAATTTGAAGGCGTCTACCAAATAGCAGGTAAGCCTCCCCGCAACGTCTCGCGCGTTGGTAAACAATTGCGCCAGCAAGCCGGTAACAATCAAATCATCATGGAGCCCTTTGGCGCGAACGACTTTTTTCTTCAAGACCGCTCCTTCACGCGTTATCGATTTGATCGTAACCCAGCGGGAAAAGTAACGCGCATGATTCGTATCGATAGCGGCGATGAAGAAGAAGTGTACCTGCGTATGGCTGATCTCCCAGTGCACTCAAATACAACTGTCGTAAAATAATACGAAAGACTGATATCAACGCATAGCAGCGAGAATCAGTAGGCGGAAGATGCCTAAAAGTAAGCCATCTTCCGTTTTTTATTGCAAAAATAACTTGTAAGCCGGATTCTCCGTTTCATCCGCGTAAGCTAAATCTAGTTTCTTAAAAAAAGTTACCATGCCCGCGCGTTCCGCTTTCGGTACTTGTAAGCCCACCAACACCCGCGCCACATCCGCGCCGTGGTTGCGGTAGTGGAATAGCGTAATGTTCCAGCTCGGGCTCATGCCGGTTAAGAACTCCATCAGGGCACCTGGCCTTTCGGGAAATTCTAGGCGAAATAACTGCTCATCGACTGCCAAGGCGGAACGTCCGCCCACCAGATGTCTAATATGCAACTTTGCCATTTCGTCATCGGTTAAATCGGTGGTGCGAAAGCCAGCTGCATTAAAGTGCGTGACCAGTTTTTTTGATTCTGCCTTTGCCGCAATTTGCAGGCCAACAAATAAATGCGCCGTTTTAGCATCCGCCACGCGGTAGTTGAATTCCGTGACGTTACGAGAGCCAATCAAGGCGCAAAAGCGCTTGAAGCTGCCGCGCTCTTCAGGCACTGTCACCGCAAATAAGGCTTCGTGATGCTCGCCCACCTGAGCGCGTTCGGCAACGAAGCGAAGGCGATCAAAATTCATGTTTGCGCCGCAGCAAATAGCGACAAAAGTCTTACCCTTGACCTTGTTTGCCGCTGCATATTTTTTAATCGCTGCAACAGCCAAGCCGCCGGAAGGCTCCATCACGCTACGGGTGTCTTGATAAATATCTTTGATCGCAGCGCAAATTTCGTCCGTGGAAACCAATACAAAGTCATCGACTAATTCTTTCACCATGCGGAATGTTTCTTCGCCTACCTGCTTTACCGCCACGCCATCGGCAAACATATTTACGTAATCGAGCTTTACGCGTTTTTTGGCTTTAACTGATTGAAACATAGCGCAGGAATCAACAGGCTCTACACCGATAATTTTAGTGGATGGCGATAACGCCTTCACATAGGCGGCAATGCCTGAGATCAGGCCGCCGCCACCAATCGGCACAAAAATCGCATCAATCGGGCGCTGGTACTGGCGCAGAATTTCCATGCCGATTGTCCCTTGCCCGGCGATGACTAAGGGATCGTCATAGGGATGTACAAAGGTCATTTTTTTGGCACGCGCCATGGTGTTGGCATGGGTATTTGCTTCAAAAAAACTATCGCCGTGAAGTACCACATTACCACCCCGTGCTTTCACCGCATTAACCTTAATGGCCGGTGTGCTAAGTGGCATTACGATAGTGGCTTTACAATTTAGGCGCTGTGCGGCCAGCGCCACACCCTGTGCATGATTGCCAGCGCTGGCACAAATCACACCGCGATTTAGTTCAGCCTGAGTTAGGTGCGCCATTTTGTTATACGCGCCCCGCAGCTTAAATGAAAAGACCGGCTGGGTATCTTCGCGTTTGAGTAGCACCAGATTATTGACGGCTGCAGAAATACCGGTGGCTGGTTCAAGGGCACTTTCAATGGCAACATCGTATACACGAGCGGTTAAAATGCGCTTTAAATAATCGTTGGGTTTCATTTTCATTTATTGGTAATTTATATTTTTTTCGCGTTAAAAAACGCATAATGCTATTTTATCGGAATAAGCTCGCCAACATGTCGCCACAAGACCAACAAAAGCAAACCGCTGCTCAAGCTGCACTCAAATACATTGAAGAAAACGCCGTTATCGGCGTTGGTACAGGCTCTACCGTCAATTTTTTTATAAAAGCGCTATTGGCGGCTCCTATTCGCGTTAAAGCGGCTGTTTCAAGCTCGGTAGCAAGTGCCGAAATGCTGCGTAACGGCGGTATTGAGGTGATGGACTTAAACGATAGTGGTGCACTTGATGTTTATATTGACGGTGCTGACGAAGTCACCGCACAATTACATATGATTAAAGGCGGTGGTGCTGCGCTCACACGGGAAAAAATTGTGGCCGCTGCTTCACGGCAGTTTGTGTGCATTGCTGACGGCAGCAAGTTAGTTACAAAGTTGGGTAAATTTCCGCTGCCGGTAGAAGTAATTCCCATGGCGCGTAGCTATGTGGCACGGGAGCTGGTGCAATTGGGCGGCGTGCCGGAGTGGCGGGTGCGCGATGGAAAGCCCGTAATTACCGATAATGGCAATGCTATTTTAGATGTTTACGAGCTCGATATTGTTGATCCTGTGGCGCTTGAATCGCAAATCAATCAAATTGCCGGCGTGGTGTGTAATGGGCTATTTGCCCGGCGCGGCGCTAATATCTTGCTGCTGGCAGAACCAACGGGTGTGCGCACAATTAAAGCGCAGATGTAATAATTTGCTGTAATAGAACTGTCATGTTTTTTTGGTACGCTTATATAACTCAAACCTTTTAAAAGATAAAACGCCATGCCCGCAGATCATATGTCCAAACGTTTTGATGCCGAATTAGAGGCTGTACGCTCCCGTGTTTTGCAAATGGGTGGTTTGGTAGAAATGCAAATTACCCGCGCAATGGATGCCTTGGCGCGTGGCGATATGGAATTGGCTGATCAAGTGATTGCCGATGACCGCCGTGTGAACGACCTAGAAATAGGCATTGACGACGATTGCACGCACATCATTGCAAAACGCCAACCCACGGCAGGCGATTTACGCATGGTGATGGTGGTGGTAAAAACGATTACCGATTTAGAACGCATCGGCGACGAAGCGCAAAAAATTGCGCGAATGGCTAAGCTAATTTATAAGCAGGATCGACTCCTATCGACTCGATTTGCTGAGGTTCGTTATGCAAGCTCAGTTGCTCTTGAGATGCTAAAAACATCGTTAGACGCGTTTGCCCGCCTAGACATGGCGGCTGCGGCACGTGTTGTTAAGCAAGACCAAATTGTCGATGAACAATTCCGCGCCATTATGCGCCAGCTCATCACCTTTATGATGGAAGACCCGCGCACCATCTCGGCTTCCATTGATATTTTGTTCATTGCCAAAGCGATTGAGCGCATCGGTGACCACGCAAAAAATATGAGCGAATATGTGGTCTATATGGTGAAAGGGCGCGATGTGCGCCATATTAGCCCAGAAGAATTTGAGCGCGAAACGAAGTCAATCGATTAAGGCGTTCATTTAAGTAGAACTTGGCGGGCTTATGTTGCGCCTAACGGCTTAGGTAGAACTTGGTGGCTTAGGTAGAACCTGGCGGTTTAGGTAGAATCTGGCGGTTTAGGTAGAATCTGGCGATTCAGCTTCATTCGGCGCGTCGTTTTTTGGTGCGTTATCGTTGCTGTCACTTGCGTCAAACACACTTACATAGCTGGTGTAACCGCAAATGAAGAATAGTGGAAAAGCGACAATGATCGCTAAACCGAACGTGAACACAATGGGGATATAGCTGAGTGCCAGCAAAGCAATGAACACTAAGGCTGCGCCGATATTGCTGAACACAGCAAATAAGCTCCACCGCAGCGCATGGCTAAAGGGCATCTTGTTCAATGCCAGTAAGGGAACCGTAAACCATAGCAATGTTTTTACGAGCAACAGTAAAACACACGCCAAGATAAGCAAGCCTTCATGGCCTTTGAGCTGCGCCACATAAGTAGCTAGGCCTTCCAAGTTTTCCATTTTTGGCGGCGTTGGCAGCCCTAGCGCAAAGATGCCCATTATAATCGCCATCTCGCATAGGAGACTGAGCGATCCCACAGCCATGAGCCTGCGGCCACTTTCTTTGAAGGCCGCAAAAAGGTGCGAAGTAGAAAAACCTTTACCGCCTAATTGATCGCGGCAGGCAAGTATCATTCCGCCCGAGAAAATAGGGGTGAGCAATGCTAAAGCGATGCCGCCAATGAGCGGTGTTACCATCAGCAAAATGGTGATGCCTAGCCATGCCCCAATAATGCTAAACCAAGCGGCGGGATTGGCCACAAAAATTTTCCACGCCTCCTTTACCCAATTGACCGCTTCTAGGGCCTTAACGTCGCGTGTTTTCATTGGCTTTGGCCACCTTGTAGTTCGCTGCGGTGTAGTTCTAACAGGCGTTGCGAAAAAGGATGATCCTTTGGATGTGTTAGCTCTGAATCACGCGGGAAATAGTGATAACCCAAACGCCCAAGCCAGGTGCGCAGTGCCGCTGCACGCAGCATTTGCGGCCATGCAAGCTGTTCTGCTGCGGTCCAAGGGCGTATCGATTCATAGCCGGCACGCATACCGTTTAGCTTCGTCTGATCTAGCGCTGCTCGCGGATAGGCCGCAAAATCTAAGCACCAATCATTGACAGTAATCGCTACGTCAAACAAAAACTGCTCCTCGCACGCAAAATAAAAATCAATCATTTGCGGTGTTTTTGCTACCCCAGTGGCTGCCTCGGAAAGCCCTATTTTAGTGCCTTCAGAAGCGGCCTTAACACCAATTGGGGCAGCGTCGGGCACGCTCGGCCACAGCACATTATCGCGAAATAAATCACCGTGAATAATGCCGCGCGGCAAGTTAATTGCATCAAAGCCATGTTGATAGCTAAGTTCATCATCGAGCAATTGTTTTTCTTGCGCAGTTACCAACGGTGTGAGCGCTGCAGCATACTCCTGCCACCATGATGAGCCGCGCCAGTTGGGCATCTTTAAAGTAAAGCCGCGCTCGGGCTGCGTAATTAAATGCATTTGTGCTAGCGCTGCGCCAATCGCAAAACAATCATCTGCTGTAGGGTGGGCAATATCCCCCCCCTCAAGTCGGCTTACGAGCGCAACGGGTTTGTCGTGCAAGGTATTGATGGTGTTGCCCGCGCGATTAGCAATGGGTGCTGCGCACGCAAATTTATGCTGATGCAAATGGCGCATCAAACCGATGTAAAAATCTAAGTCAGCACGTGGAATTTTTTCAAAAATGGTGAGGACGTAGCGACTGCGGGTGGTAGTGACGAAAAAATTACTATTTTCCACCCCCGCTGCAATATTCTGAAAATCCAGTATATCGCCCACATCATATTGGGCTAAAAACAATCTGGCCTCAGCCAGTGAGACGGGAGTAAATACGCTCATAACTTAGAAATAATTAAAAAATTGAGAAGAGTGCTGATGTATTAGTAATTTAGGCGAACTCAAGGCAATTTGCCTGCTTGCACCATTTTACCCATCAAAATTGAAGTAGGAATCCATGACACTAAATCGTCAAATTCGCCACCAGCAATTGCGGTACTGTCACTGGGAAGGCGGCTGTAGACGCCTAGGCCCGCAGCAATGGCGGGTGTGCCGATAGCCGGTAGGGTGTTATTGTGGGACTCATCGGTGTTAGTCACGCTGGTGTTTGGCCGCATCCCCCCATTTTCTGCGTCCGTGCCAAAATTGCGTTTGCCGTGCGACCATACGATTGCTGCTACCTTGGTCGCAACTAGTGAGGCGGTACCGGTGTCATTGCGCGTGACCACCTCGCGATCACCGACCGTGGCGAGCATGAATAGCGTATCGGATGATAGGTTTTGTGTCACCGTATAGCGAATGATGCCGCCCCATGCGTCTGCTTTATCTATGCCCAACGTAACCCAAGGGATAAAGCCAACGCAATTTAAAGGTGCTGCGCAGTCGGCAGCAAGCTCCTTGCCGTCCGTAGCGCTTATTGCAGGCCGTGGTAGCCGCCCCTTTGTTTGCGCGTAACCGTATAAGGCTTCCTTTACTTCCTCTAATTTTTTTTGTGTGTCAGCAATTTTGCGGCTTTCAATTTGGTTGGCTACCGGCTGTGCTATCACTGTCAAGATAATGGTGAGCACGACCAACACCACCGCCATTTCGATGAGTGAAAAGCCGAATTGAGGTTTTTTAGGCATGGCGTAATAGGTAGTCATGGCAATATTGTCAATATAGTATCGTTATACGTAGGGCTATGCGGCTTACTTTGTGCCGAAAACGCGCAATTTGCGCCGAGGCTCTCTATATAGTTGCTAAGTAGTGGAGATGGTCGCGTTTGGGTGCTTAGTGGGGCACCACTGACAATTGCGATTGCTCGTACTCCAGTGGTATTGCCGACTTTTAGAGTAGCCTCACCTGCGCATAGATCCGGAATCGGTGTCGACGGTGCGGCGCTATTAGCAAGTGCTACTAGCGATGACTTATCCCAGCCATTATCCGTGAACCAGTCGGGTATATAAGGGCTAAAGCGCATATTGCTAACCGTTATTTTAAGTAGTGGGCTGGATGCAGGTTGAACAGTGGCATTAACCGTTTGGGTAGTAGTAGTATCGGTGTAGGTATCTGCCACTGCGACAATATTATTTGCGTTAATACTGCCACACACCACGGTTACGCGTCCCACGTCCGTTGCCGAAGGTTCCTGAACTGACGACGCAAAATCAGGACCAGCGCAGTTGGTATCTTTAAGAATATTAAACGACACATTTACCGTGCGCTGAATATTAAAAGTTTTGTTGGCGACCACGTTTGCCTTATTCTCACAATCATTAAGTATCGAATAAGTATCCAAATTAGGCGTTGAAGTTGTTGTCGCTGTATAGCTGCATTCAAAAGCAGTTCGCGCCTCAGTAAGTGCACCATTTTTCCATTTACACTGACCAGCTGCAGGGGTATTAACGGCACCGGTGGAGCCTAGTCGAAAATTCAAGGTGGTCGGGTTTTTGATCGATTCAAATAATTGATTGCGAATATAGGTGTCGGGTGTTCCGGATAGCTTGATACAGCGTGCATTACCTGTTTCGTCAATCGCTGCTGCAGCCACTTCTAGCGACCAGCTAAATTCGGTTGGGGCAGAGGTGCCAGTTCTTGGCATAAGCGGTAGTAAGCCTATCGAGGTATTAACGGTAGCAGCTTCAGCTGGTAAATTGCCGAGCCACGGCATTTTGTTTGTTACCGCAATATATTCCTTTACCGATGCTCGCATTTGTGACGCTACTCTTTTTTGCAGCTGTTCTACTAGCTCTTTCACGGTGATAAAAATGAGTCTGTCGTTAAACGTCGATGTGGCACTGCCGCTCACAAAGTGATTGTTGAGCTCAGCGTTATTGATAACACAGGGTGCAGCGGGCGCGCCCGGTAGAAACTTGCAGATCTTATCATCCTTGTCCTCTATTGTCATTGCGTCGAGATATTGAGCTGCACCGACCGCCGGCGCAGGGTAAGGAGGACGCGCTTGCCCAGCTAACGCAACGCCAGGCAGAATAAGCACTGCCGCTACTTGGCTAGAGAGAATTTTCCCAGATTCGTCGTGCACGGTTAACCAAGGGTGAACGGGGTTGGGGTTGGTGCTACTGCTGCAAAGTGCTCCGGGTAATTGCACTTGTGCGGGAGCGGGAGCATTGAGCGTTGTTGAGTTGAGAACCGTAAAACAGGTGGGGTCAACCAAGTTAGCCGAGACGGCATACCAAGGTACTTCACCCAAACCGTCGTGTCGATTTTCGGGTAAAGAAAAGTCTTTGTTCAGCGAACCGTCCATGCCGAGTGTTTTCCAAGGCAGGCGTCCGATACAGCGCATGTCTACCTGCACCGTTGGGTTCGTTCCTTGGATAAGCGGGAGGCCATTGGGACTGGCGAAATTTTGACAACCGCTCCCGGAGACGCCGTCATAACCGATAGCCGTGCCATCTAGATAATCAGGAATAAGTAGGTTACCCGGTCGCCATCCCGCTACGTCGTCATAAATCGCCCGCGTCAACAACGCCAACTTAGCCCTAGCCAACACATCCGTATCCACTTGTTGCCGCGCCAAATTTCCGCTGTTAGCATTAAACGATTTTAAAACAATAATCCCGCCTACTATCATTAAACCCAGTAGGACAAACAGCACAGCAAAGCCGCTATTTACGGGCTTCTTCAGGCTCTTTATGGGTGCGTTTCTGGGTTTCATGCGCGGTGGCTGTCATGTTTGGCGTGATGTTTTTATTACCAGCCAAACACGCTCCACATGGGTACAGAAATTGTTCGTACTGGACCAAAACCGGGTACGTGGCTCGTCGCTTTTGGGCCGTTTATAGCGTATTGCGAAAAGCCGGTATTTACCTGAAGACCCGTAGGTTGGCCTTTTTGCCGTACTTCATCGATGATGGTGCCGCTTGCATTTGCGGTAGTGCGAGCAGTTTCTGCATTGACAGCCGCTTCTTTTGCGGCCGCGTTGGTGATGGTTTCGGTTGTAACCTCAGCCCCAGTTTTAGCATCGGTTTTTGGCATGGCTACTGACGCAGCTTTGGGCAAAATAATATTGGGCGCTAGTGGCGATAACACGGTTTCAACTACCACCAAACCTGCTGGCCGTGCGGGCCGCACACTATCTGATTGCGCGAACGCAGCAGGACTACACACGCCTAACGCCGCTATCAACAACGAATACTTAAAATTAAATTGCGCCATAGTTACCTCGAAAAAGTGAGCCATGAAACTAGAACATAACTAAAAGTCTACGCCCATCATTGCCAGCCAATTATGCAACAAAGCACCTTCACCCGAAAAAGGGAAGCTACAAACTCATTTCCATTGCACGTTCACCTTGGCTTGGGGTGAAGCTACGGGTGGCGTAAAAATCAAAAATAGTATCTACCACCTGTTTTGGATCATCAATTACTTTGAATAAATCTAAATCATGCGGGCTAATTACTTTTTCATCCACGAGGGTGGTTTTAATCCATTCCACAAGGCCTGCCCAAAAGCTGGAGCCCACCAAAATAACTGGTATGCGGCGGATTTTGCCGGTTTGGATCAAGGTAAGTGCCTCCGTCAATTCGTCTAAGGTGCCAAAGCCGCCGGGCATCACTACATAAGCTGCGGCGTGTTTTACAAACATAACTTTACGGGCGAAAAAGTGTTGGAAAGAGTGCGATACATCTTGATAGCCATTACCGCCCTGTTCAAATGGCAACACAATATTTAAGCCAACACTCGGGCTTTTGCCAGCAATAGCGCCTTTATTAGCGGCTTCCATAATGCCGGGGCCGCCGCCTGAAATAACTGAAAAGCCGGTATCCGATAACATCCGCGCAATAATTTCAGTTTGTGCATAATAAGGCGTACCTTCTTTTAGGCGTGCGCTACCAAAAATGGCAACGCCTGGTGTCACCGCAGCCAGTTTTTCAGTGGCGGTGACCATCTCTGCGATAATATTAAACATCCACCAGCTTTCACGCGCAGCGGTGAGCGATTGGTGTTTTAGTTCTGGGTCTAGTCTGGTGGGTACTTTGTGCGTCATCTTAGGCTTCCTGCATTTTAAGAAAAATTGAGTATAAAAATCATGGATCAAACTACTGAAAAAGTTCCGGTGTCATTGCCACCCCCGCGGCTGCTGTTGGTTGACATTTCTAGCTACTTCTACCGGGCGTTTCACGCTATGCCAGATTTACGTTCGCCCAGTGGCCAGCCAACAGGCGCCATTCAGGGTGTGGTAAACATGTTGAAGCGTATTCAGTATGATTATCCCAGTGATTATAGCGCTTGCGTGTTTGATCCGAGAGGGAAAACGTTCCGTGATGCCGTTTATTCTGACTATAAAGCCACCAGATCGGCCATGCCAGAGGATTTAGCCGCGCAAATTGGCCCAATTCGGGAAACTATTGAGGCCATGGGCTGGCCTTGTGTGGTGGTGGATAATTATGAAGCTGATGACGTTATCGGCACGATGGCTGTTGCTGCTACAGCGCATGGCTGGAAAACCATCATTTCAACCGGCGATAAAGATTTAGCGCAATTGGTGAACGATAACGTCAGCCTAGTTAATACCATGACGTACGAAACCCTAGATCATGCAGGTGTAGTTGCCAAATTTGGCGTAACGCCCAATCAGATTGTTGATTATCTGGCTTTAGTTGGCGACACGGTAGATAACGTCCCCGGTGTCGATAAATGCGGCCCAAAGACTGCCGTTAAATGGCTCACCCAATACAACACGCTAGATGGTGTAATCGCTAATGCGGCAGACATTACCGGCGTGGTTGGTCAAAATTTACGTAATGCCATCACGTGGCTTGAAACGGGGCGTTTTTTAGTGACCGTAAAATGTGATGTGCCCATGCCGCAGCCCGTTACGGCCTTTAAACACGGCGCTACCGATGTGCCAAAACTAGACGCGCTATTCGCGAGCTACGGTTTTAAAAGTTTACGTGCGGCCTTGGCTAAAGAGTCTGGCATTACGCCAACATCGGCACCAATAGCGACACCGGCAGCGCCAGCAGAGGCGGCCGAAGGGCTTTTCAAGCAACGCGATAAAGATGTGGCGGCAGTACGTTGGTCAACTGGCACAGCCACTACCGAAGCCAAAGCGTTTATCAACACCCGCAATTATGAGTGCATTACCACTATTGGCCAGCTCAATACTTGGGTAGTGCGGCTGATGGCGGCACCTATTACCGCGCTTGATACCGAAACCACCAGCTTGGTATCAATGACGGCAAAAATTGTTGGTATTTCGGTTGCCTGCGAGATGGGTAGTGCTGCCTATATCCCGCTTGCGCACAACTATCCCGGCGTGGGTGAGCAATTGCCACTGCAAATGGTGCTAGATGCCCTAAATCCATGGCTTACCAGTCATGATCATAAAAAAGTGGGGCAAAATTGCAAATACGATACGCATATTTTCGCTAATCACGGCATTGCCGTGCAAGGCTTTGCGCACGATACTTTGCTGCAAAGTTATGTGCTCGAAAGCCATGAGCGCCACGATATGGGCACCCTTGCCATGCGCCATTTGGGTACGCCCACCATTTCCTTCGAATCGATAGCGGGCAAAGGCGTTTCGCAGTTGCGTTTTGATGAAATTACGATTGAAACCGCAGCCGAATATTCGGCAGAAGATGCGGATGTAACCTTGCAATTACACCACGCCTTATATCCACAAATTAGTGCTGATGCGGGATTAACAGCGGTATACGAAACCATTGAAATGCCGGTGACATCGGTGCTTTGCAAAATTGAACGCAATGGTGTGCTGATAGATAGTGTGTTGCTAGAAAAGCAAAGTGGTGAATTAGCCCATAAAATTATGGAGTTAGAAAGCCGCGCTTATACCGAAGCTGGGCAGCCATTTAACTTAAGTTCACCTAAGCAATTAGGTGAAATTTTATTTGTCGTTAAAGGGATTAAGCCACTGAAAAAAACGCCCGGTGGTGCACCTTCAACCGATGAAGAAACGCTGGAAAAACTTGCCGAAGATCATCCCCTGCCAAAGCTTATTTTAGAGTACCGCAGTATGGCAAAGCTAAAGAGCACCTATACCGATAAACTACCGCGTATGGTTAATGCCGCTACAGGTCGCGTGCACACCAATTATGCGCAAGCCGTGGCAGTTACCGGACGCCTAGCTAGCAATGATCCAAATCTGCAAAATATTCCTGTGCGCACGGCAGAAGGTCGGCGTATTCGCGAAGCATTTATTGCGCCTGCAGGTAGTTTTATTGTGTCTGCAGATTATAGCCAAATTGAGCTACGCATCATGGCGCATTTAAGTGAAGATCCTGGCCTGCTTGCGGCATTCGGTGCGGGTCTTGACGTACATCGTGCAACGGCATCAGAAATATTTACCGTGCCAGTTGATGAAGTGTCAGCCGAGCAAAGACGCTATGCTAAAACTATCAACTTCGGTCTGATCTACGGCATGAGCGCATTCGGCCTTGCTACTAGTTTAGGCATTGATCGTACCGCTGCAGCGCAGTATATAGAACGCTATTTTGCGCGTTATCCGGGTGTGGCCGACTATATGCAACGCACCCGTGCCCAAGCCCATGAGCGCGGTTATGTAGAAACCGTGTTTGGCCGTAGATTATGGCTGCCCGATATTCGCTCGGCCAATCAAGCGCGTAGAGCAGGTGCTGAACGGGCTGCTATCAATGCGCCTATGCAGGGTACCGCAGCCGATTTAATTAAGCTCGCCATGACGGCCGTGCAAAACTGGCTTGAAGCCGAAAAAATGCGAACGCTTTTAATCATGCAAGTGCATGATGAACTCGTGCTGGAAGTGCCCGAAAGCGAGCTGGAAGCCGTAAAAACAAGGGTTCCCGAATTAATGGCAGGTGTGGCTAAGTTAGCAGTGCCGTTGCTTGCAGAGCCGGGCGTGGGTAAAAATTGGGATGAGGCGCATTGAGTAATTTTGGCTTAAGTTTTATTACCAATTTACGATAGTAAGTGATGCATCGTTAGGCGTGATACTCGCTTGGCTTGCGCGGCCACACAAAAAAATTGGTAGCGTAATGCGTTTTTCCAAATCCGGTATTTTTGATTCGCTGTACTGGCGTGTTGCATTAGCGTTTCCATATGGCCATTGGCCTGTAGTTCGGTAAATAGAATTTGCCGTAACGCGAATGGCAGATGCCGCGCTAATTGAAATACCACAATACCCTCGTCAATGAGTTGTGATTCCAATGCCAACAGCAGTGCAGTATTAGACGTAAGCGCGCGGGTTAATCCTTCCAGCAAAGTCGCCACGCGCATATAGTGGCGTGCAGCCGTAAGGCGACCCTGTGCGCTCATAGGTTTTGAGAGCGAGCCGTCGCGCTTAATGTAGTGATACAGAGGTCGATTAACGAACCCCACGCGTCGCGCCGCCACCATCGCTGCATTAGTCCACACAATATCTTGATGGGTAATGCCGGGTGCAAACTGTAATTGATGGGTAAGTAAAAAATCACGGCGGTATAGGTGACACCAAATGTAGTGGCGCATCTGCTGTGATGCAACGGACTGTGTAATCCAGCACTGACCACTGGTAATGCGGTCATATGCCGTATCAGGAAACAATAGCTTACGTGAGCCATCTAGGCAATGCACCCATGCATTGCATAATACAATATCGAGCGCATCAGATCGCGCTCGCGCCAGCATGTCGGCATAGAGTGTTGGTTCAGCAGAATCATCCGCATCCATGAATGCTACAAACTCGCCGCGTGCATGGGTGAGGCCATGATTGCGTGCAACTGAAACGCCGCTATTAATTTGGCGAAATACGCGAATTTGTGTTGATCTAGCGGCATAGTCACGCAAAATAGCAGGCGTTAAATCACTTGAGCCATCATCAATAATGATGATTTCAAGGCGCTCAACAGTTTGCGCTAGCAGGCTATCAAGGCACTTTTGCAAGTGAGCCGCCGCATTGTAGGCCGGAACAATTACGCTAATTAGTGTGGATTTATTAAGCATATTGCTAAGTTATCAGCAATATGTAACGTAAAGATTTCTGTCGGCAACGCGCTTGTAACGCTTTGTAAGCCCTTAATTTTGTTTAGACGTCCTACAACTCAGACCGCCTTGTTTCGCAGTAGTTCAATAAAAAAACCAATAGTTAGACTTATTTTTTAAGGCTGAACTTTATTTGCTTAGTGTTACTCATATGGCTGCAAACCCTTTTAAATAGGGCGTCTTCAGGCTGAACCTGAATGTGCGTCCATGCGTGTCAATTTTTTGCCATTGGGTGCTTCTATGAATCTACAGTATGCCTTTACCCATAGCGCTGACGCTTTTGTGCTCACGCTACTCATACCTTGCTATAACGAGGCGCTTAGTTTGGATCCGCTTTTTGCAGCGCTTGATCCGGCATTAGATAAAGCGAAAACGACGCACCCAAATATGTTGGTGGAGCTATTATTTGTTGATGATGGCAGTAGTGATGCCACAGTTGCCACATTGTTGGCGCGGCAAATTTTAGACGAACGTATTACCGTGGTGGAATTGAGTCGCAATTTTGGTAAAGAGGCGGCGCTATCCGCGGGCTTGCGCCACGCCATAGGCGACGCCGTAATTGTATTGGATGCTGACTTACAAGATCCACCAGATTTAATTTTAGCCATGCTCAATAGTTGGCGCGAAGGCTTTGATGTGGTGCTGGCTAAACGCTGTGATCGTTCAACGGATGGCTGGGCAAAACGATTGAGTGCACAGGCGTTTTATTGGCTGCACAATCGCATTGCTGACCGTGTGCGCATTCCTGAAAACGTGGGTGATTTTCGTTTGATGGATCGCACGGTAGTGGCGGCATTAAATGCGCTGCCCGAAAACCATCGTTTCATGAAGGGCTTATTTGCGTGGGTGGGGTTTCACACCACCACGATTGAGTATGCCCGTGCATCGCGTGCACACGGCGAATCACGCTTTAATGCAGCCGCACTTTTAGCGCTGGCGTGGGAAGGCATTGTGGGCTTTAGTGCGGCACCGTTGCGGCTATTTAGTTGGGCGGGATTATTGGTGTCGGTAATTGCATTTTTTTGGGGCGCGTGGATTGCGGTGCGCACATTAATTTTTGGTGTGGACTTGCCCGGCTATGCGTCGCTTTTGGTTTCGATATTGTTTTTGGGCGGGATTCAGTTATTAGGCATAGGCGTGCTGGGAGAATATATTGGGCGTATTTTTAGTGAAGCAAAACGCCGCCCTGCGTTCTTGGTTCGACGCGTGTATCGCGCCGGAGATGACCTGCAGATAGGCGTGCGCGCAGATCGTCGCGCACAGTTAATGGCGCTGGATGGCGTTGAAATTGATCAATTAAAAGACGGTGTTGAAAAGTCCTTTGTTCACGTTATGGCGCGGTAATATGCATAAGGTGATGCGCGTGCAGGGTGTAAAACGGCAATATTTGTATGGCGCGAGTTTAGGCGTAGCGTTTTTTCTTTGGCTCTACGGCATTAGTATTTTGAACCCCACAAATTATCTGTGGCTAATGCAGGGTGACGGTGCGCAGCATTTTTTAGGATGGCATTTTTATCGTGGCGATGCGTGGCAATTTCCAATAGGCATGAATCGTCAATATGGCCAAGCGATGGGCAGTGCCATCGTGTTTTCAGATTCTATCCCGTTGTTTGCCTTGCTGTTCAAACCGTTCGATCATTTTTTGCCACAGTATTTTCAATATACGGGTTTGTGGATGCTGCTGTGTTACACCATGCAAGGTGCGTTTGCATGGAAAATTGGCGAAGCACTCCGCTGCAATACGGTTACTAAAATTTGCCTTACGTTTATGTTGGTCACCGTCACGGTGCTAGTTGAGCGGGCGTGGGGGCATTTTGCGTTGATGGGGCATTGGTTATTGCTAGCCGCACTTTACTGCTACATCACCACACAATCCGCGCGGTATTGGGCATTGCTCATTGCGATTACCGCCTTGGTGCATGCTTATTTGCTCTATATGGTGCTGGCGGTTTGGGCGGCAGATTGGCTACGCAAAACGGCGGTGGATAAATCCATAGAGTTACCACGCGCTTTAATGCACGCTGGGCTCACCTTGATTGCGCTCATGCTGGTCATGTGGCAAATCGGCTACTTTGCTGTCAGCATTGGCGAATCCGCGTCGGGTGCGCAATATGGCAACTATGCAGCAGGGCTGCATAGCCTGTGGAACCCCGGCTGGGGTAGCACGCTATTGCCACCCATTGCGGTGCGAGCAGGGACGGAGATGGAGGGCGGAGCGTACTTGGGCGCAGGTGGTTTGCTTGCAGTGATGTTAGCTGTGCTGGTAGTGGCGTTAACTTTAACTCGAAGCAAAATAAAAATAGAAAGAGCAGTGTGGCCATTACTTGGTGTGACTTTAATTTGTGCGGTATTGGCGCTAAGCAATAAAATCTATTACGGTACCCACGAAGTATTTAGTTTTGCACTGCCGGCATTGTTAGAGGGCAAGCTAGACTTTATCCGTGGCTCAGGTAGGCTGCTGTGGCCGCTGTTTTATGTGTTGCTCATTGGCAGCTTTGCAATATTGACGCGTGAGCTATCAGTATTCAAATGTAGCATTGCGGCATTGATAATTTGTGCTGTGCAGGTTTATGATTTGAGCGGTCGTGCAGTAACTTTTCGGGGGCTGTATGTAGCGCATCTCGAAGCCAGTGCACGCGGTGCCGATGTGCTGCAATCAGCGTTTTGGAAGGATTCCGCGCTACGTAAGTATCAGCATATTGTGGTACTCCCCATGCTGCACATGGCACCGCGTTTTGCGGCATTGGGCATGTTTGCGGCAGACCATAAAATGTCGATCAACGTCGGCTATTTTGCGCGGGTGCCGATGACTTGCTTTGCCGATGGGCGAATGGCGGAAGAGGAGTTTCGCCAAGGAAAATTTCGCGCCAATACCCTATATATCATTCAAAACGCGGCTATCGCGGTTGATAAATTAGCGCAACGTGCACAAGACGGTATCGGTGAAATTGATAGTATGACAGTAGTGGCACCGGGGTGGTTTGACGGTGCCAGCGATGAAAGTAAGTGGTGGAAGTGGCTAAAGCCGATGGCAGCGAATTGAATGCTTACGTCGCGTTAATGTAGTTTAAGGTATTGTTGCAACTCAAACACTTTTAAGGCTTCGCCCATGAACCAAAAACTATTGCTTACAACCTTGTTGAGCCTTATTTTAAGCGGCTGCGCGACTGTTGATGCTTTGATTAACACGGAAGAATCTGCCTACAAAATCATCAAGCAAGACGGAGATTTTGAAATTCGCGAGTACCCGAGCATTATCGTGGCCGAAACTTTTGTGAGTGGCCCTTTGGCGGAAGCCACTAATAATGGCTTTCGCGCTATTGCAGGTTATATTTTTGGTGCCAATATTGCCAAGAAACCTGTGAAAAATGCGGCTTCAAACGAAACTGCCAACGAAACAGCCAACGAGAAAATTGCGATGACAGTACCGGTAACGGTCGAGGCTGAAAATGAAAAAATAGCGATGACGGTGCCAGTAACCGTCGAAGCAAATTCCGCAGATGCAGATGCGAATGTAAACACCAACAAACGCTGGCGGGTGCACTTTGTTATGCCTAGCAAATATACGCTGGCCAGTTTGCCTACGCCAAAAAACCCAGCCGTAACCTTGCGCCAAATACCCCCTCAACGCCTCGCAACTATTCGTTTTTCGGGCTTCTCCGAAGAGCCAAAGGTGCAAGAGCAAACCGCATTGCTAAACGCGTGGCTGGCAAAAAATAATGTAAAAGCTATCGGTGCACCACAACTTGCTCGCTACAACCCGCCGATTACCCTGCCTCCCCTTAGGCGTAATGAGGTGATGCGCGTGGTTGAGTAATACCTAGAAATAGCGTAGTAGCGTAGTTGTTAAGCCTGACGTTCACAAAACGCTGACGTCAGGTGGGCGCGATGCAACGCAGGCCGTGTAAAGTCTGCCGATAGCACGGCCAACATTTGTGTTGGCTTTATATTGCCAGCCATTATTTCGGCCTCATCTCGGGCATGCACCGCATCAATAAATGCACAGTCCTCAGCCACATTGATATCGAAATTTGGGCCAAAGCTGCGATCTACAAACGGTGCCATTACATTGCTAAAAGGCACGAATAAATCGAAGTGAAATTGCTTATTTAGCAAGGGCAAAATATCTTGGGCGCGAATACCTTCAAAGCCCTCAGTTGAACAATCCCAGTTAACGAAATCAAGTTCCACGCGTTTTAGTTGCCGATTATTTTTGTATTTTTTGTCTATTTTGGCCCAGTATTGCTCAACAATAGCCAATGCCTCAGGCCAACGCATATGGCCGTTACGACCAATCATGTCAGACGTTATCAGCACCCCGTTGCTGGGTTTGATCGCCGTTAAAATTGCGTTAAACAAATGCTCAAGTTCCAGTACGTGATGCAACGATTGATTTGCCATCACCGCGTGGTAAGGTTTTGCCGGAATCCATTTATTGAAATCGCCTGCCACCGGCAGCACCTGGGTGTGCAACCCAGCCTCGGCCGCTATCACGCGGCCACGCTCCCGCATGGCGGGGTTAAGTTCTAGACACTCTATGGTGAAATTATGAAAGCCCATTGCGATTAAACCCTGTGCCACACGCACTTCGGTGTCGCAATTACCCGCGCCAATGCTGATGAAGTGTGCGTGCTCATTACTATCGCTAGGTATTACTTTGGCGAGTTGCTTGATGAAAAAATCATCTGGGTGAATAAAGCCAAATGGCTGAATCATGGGCAATAAATACTTGTTAGACCAGTAATGGAAAATCTCCGGTAGGTTATGCACCACTTCATCGTGTTCAAACGTAGCAATCTCTGCGGCGATGCGCGAGGCGTAAATATCGTCTGGTGAAGGAGCTTTATTTTCTGGGGGCTGCAAAGGCCTCTCGGGCTCTGGAGCAACGGTGGCAATAGGTACTTCCGGCGCAGCTAGCGGTGCTTTAGCTATCGTTGGTTTCTTGAAAAGCCCCAATATTTTTCGTGCAATCACCAACGTGCCGGTGGCTGCGAGGATTGCGCGGGTTGCACGAAAAAGTGCGGTGCGTTGCGGCGGCGCAAGGATATTAGCAGCAACGGCGTTGCGTGCTTGCACTTGGTTCTGTTGCTGGTTATGCGAAGAATTTTTTGTCATGTGCCAAGTATAGCGGTGCGCCCAACCTTTGTGAAATCTTAAGCCCGTCGTGATGCGTCATAAGATTCGCCTAAGGGTGGCTAACTACACTGCATAGCATTGCAACGCTAGGCGCAGTTTTGTTGCAAGCCACTACTAACTCACGCAATTACCTATCAATTCATCTTCTATTTGAAAGAACTTATGGTTAAATATTCATCAACCGTCGGCCAATTTGCCCCGTCACGTGTCCGTACAATCATGTTGGCTGTCGCACTAGTCACTACCGGATCAACGATGGCGTTTGCACAAACTGATAAGCCGTCAACGCTGCAAGATCAAGATGGTTTCACGGCGTCATTCGGCGTTGGTGCGGGGCGTAATTCCTTACGCGGCATCAGCGAAAAAGTAAAAGCGTTTCCCTTATTTTCAATCGACTGGCAAGGCGGGCCATTTTTTGCGGGTTTGTCGCGCGGGGTGGGTTACAACTGGACTAAAAGTGATGCCTTAACGGTGAGCACCGCCTTTACCGGTGCGGGTGGGCGACGTGAGAAAGACAGCACACGGTTTAAAGGTTTAGGCGATATTAAAAACAGCGTGGCGGCTAATCTTGCCGTGGAATGGACACCGGATGGCTCACCGGTTGGACTGCAAGCAGGTGTGACTAAAGCGTTCGGTAAAAATTTGGGCACCGTGTATAACTTTGGGTTGGGTACCGGCTTTCCGCTTAACGATAAACTGTCGATGAACGCAAGCTTAATGGCCAACTACGCCGATAAGAAAAGAATGCAAACGCACTATGGCATCACCGCAGTCCAAGCTATAAATTCAGGCTATCAAGCGTTCACCACCAAGGCCGGTATTGAGTCGGTTGATATAGGTGTGGGATTGAGCTACGCTTTAGATAAAAAATGGACGCTATCGAGCAATATTGGTGCGAATCGTCTACAAGGTGAAGCCGCAAAAAGCCAAATTTTCAAAGCTAAAACAACAGCGGTTGGTTCGTTTGTGGCTACTTACCGGTTCTAAAAATGTCTAAATTTGCAACCATGTTACGGGTGATTTTGGCGATTGCTTGCTTTGCGGCACTCACCCATATTGTGTTGATAGGTGGCGTGGTTGCAGGGTAGGTTAAACTTTAGTTTAAATTATTTTCTACAAAGGCAGCACAGTGAGCTTACGTATTTTGCTACTTGAGGATGACCTTGATTTGGGGGCGGCTCTGTCTAAACCCATTCAAAATGCTGGCTATGAGGTGGTGTGGGTACGTCGGCTGCAAGATGCGCGAGCGCAGCTGCGGAGTACGCAGCAAAGTACTTCCATTAATAACCAAAACAGCCATCAGTTTGACGCGGCGATTTTGGATGTAAATTTGCCGGATGGTGAAGGCTTTACCCTGCTGGGTGAGTTGCGCGACGCGTACGACAAAATTCCCGTAGTGATCATGACGGCGCGTGAAAAACTCGATGATCGCTTGCATGCTTTTGGCTTGGGCGCGGACGATTATATTGTCAAGCCGTTCGCCATCCCTGAGCTATTGGCGCGGCTTTCGGCCATTATTCGTCGCGCAGCGGGTCATGCGGTGGATAAGCTGCAAGCCGGTGCTATTTGCCTCTCTATTGCTGACCATGTGGTAACGGTAAACGGCAAAATGATTAATTTAACGCCGCTTGAATATGGCCTACTCACACGATTTATGTTGGCCGTCGGCCGCGTATTATCGCGTGGGTTTTTGATGGACAGTGTATGGTCGGGAAGTGAAACGCCAACGGACTCGTCGCTAGAAGTGGCTATGCATGGCCTGCGTAAAAAACTGGGAGTAGATCAAATTAAGACGATCCGAGGCGTTGGCTATATGTTGGTAAATGATGCTGGTGCATAAGTGAAATTATTTAGCTGGCTTAAATGGCTGTTGAAATCTGCGGTAGCGCAGGCGGCAGGATTGTATTTGTCGATTATGCGACCCTCGCTATTTAGGCGGGCGTGGGTGGCTACGGTAATTGGTGTTGTGGGTTTGGTGGCGTGCATGATTGGCTACATGATTCTAACAGGGCCTCACATTGATGATGTGACCGCCAAAGACTTTACGTTAGAAGTGAATGCGACCGTGCGTTTTAGCGATCAGCGTGCTGACCCTCAAGCCATATTGGAAGTGGCCGAAGCGGTGCGGCGATTAAGTACAGAATACTCGCAGAGCTTGAGTGGTTTGGGTCAGAAGTTAGAAGACCACCAGTTCGCGATATTTAGCCCGCAAGGCGAGCTAATCGGCGCATCACCAGAGGCGCCGGTGAACGAAATGCGTGAACGCGTCGCTTTGCGAATGCGGACTGCTTCGCCAGATGCGGGTCGTAGTGCAAAAATCTCGCAGTCAACGCAATGGATCATCAGCGATGCAGTGGACAAGCGCGGGCGATTTGTGGTTTTTGGCTTGTCAATTAAGTCGTTTAGATCGCTTAGTTTGCATTTTGTGTTGCGTGAATTACCCAATTTTTTGTTGCAACTTTTGGTCGTCTCGCTAGTAGTATGGGCGCTCACAAGCTTTTCTTTGCGCCCGATTAGCCAATTAGCGGAAGAAATTAAACGCCTAGATTCCGCACGTTTTGAAACCTTGCGCCCCGCCACCGCCTATCGCGAATTGCAGAACGTTGTTGCCGCCATTAACGACCGTACTCAGGCTGCGCAACAAAGCGTTGTGCGCGAACGGGAGTTTTTTTCTAACGCCGCGCATGAGTTGCGCACGCCACTGGCGGTAGTGGCTGCGCAGGCACACAGCGTGGCGCAAGCCGATGATCCCGTGGTGCGTCAGGCTGAAGCCGAAAAGCTGCAAGCTGGAGTAAAACGGGCGGCAAATTTGGTCTCGCGCTTACTTAATTTGGCGCGCCTTGAAGGCCAAGCCGGCGCTACGAGCTATGTGGATTTGGGGGCGATTGCGACCGAATGTTGTTCCACCCACGCCTTGCGAGCAATTCGCGCTAATCAAGAATTGGCACTTGAGCAAGATGAAACCAATAATGCCGACAATAGAAAATGCGAAGCCCTAGCCGATGCCGAAGACGTGCAATTGATTATCGAAAATTTGGTCGATAACGCCATTCGCTATGCGGGTAGTGGTGCCGCCATCGTTGTGCGCACCGGCTATGTGGAGCAATATCAAGTGGATGGTAACGGCACCAATAGTCGTTGGGCAATGGTTAGCGTGAGCAACACGGGTGCTGGATTTACTGAGATTGATAGCGCTCGCGCGTTTAAGCGCTTTCAACGCGGCAGCCGTGCTGATCAAAGTAGCGGCAGCGGCTTAGGGTTGGCAATCGTAAAAGCCGCTGCCGAGCGTTACGGCGGCCATGTGCGGCTTATTGCGCCGGTGGACGGTGTAGGCGCGTGTGTGGAAGTGCGCTTGCCACCTAGACCTAAAAGCAACACCATCTGAAAACACTGGTAAATAGGCTGCCTTCACGAACTTTTACTAAAAGTTTGGTGTACGCATAAATTGACTTGAAGCGCTTGAAAATAGGGCGTTTTCCGGTTGATTGTTTTTTATGCCATTGCGATGCATTTTTGTGCATACTTTGCGGTATCTTGTAGGCTTAAACCTAGAAACGGCAGTTGACCGCTAAAGTTATTTGGAGATGCTTGTGTTTATTGGTACTTTATGGTTTCTAAGCCGTCACCATGTGGGTGAAAGCGCTACGAACGTGATTGCACGATTTT
>JANMDR010000218.1:0-32484 GCA_031376425.1 Betaproteobacteria bacterium | reverse complement strand
AAAAAATACGGCATCAGGCGCAACGCTTTTAACGATTCCCTTAAGCGGTGAATCTGGCTACCCATCGTTTTCCTTGTCTGTAGCTAGTATTGATTTTGGGGCGCACTCATTGACGACGCCTGCGGTATATGGCGCACCTTTAGTAATTACGAACACAGGAGAGTACTTAGTTAGCCTCAACGTAAGTTCTAGCGCAGTTGGTTCAAATTTTGCTGGTGCAAGTGGCTGCTGGTCCCCAATATCGGTCGGGCAAAGTTGCTCGGTTACGATGTATTTTTATGCCAACGCTACTGGCCCACAATCGGGCTACTATTATTTTGCCGCTCAGGGACTGCCACCGTTTGTGGTTCCCTATTCTGGCTACGGCGTACCCGCGCCTAATTTAAGCGTCACCTCGTCCACCGTTAATTTCGCCGAACAAGCTTTTGGTGTGAGTTCGGGTGTGCAGTACATGAATTTAGTAAATAACGGTGGTGGTGATTTAACGCTAACTAGTGTAACGCCAGATTTATTCGACTATGAAGTTACCTACAACAGCTGCGCAACCGTCATTCCAGCAGGTAATGGTTGCACCATCGGTTGGGTATTCACACCGTATAGAGCGGGTTCACGGCCTGGTGCAGTCCAGATTGCGCATACTGCGCCGAATGGTACGGTGAATGTGAGTATGACAGGAACTGGACAGAACGGACTCAACTTTGGAGGTACGACACCGCCCGATAAAAACATTGAGCGTGGGGCGAGCGATACAGCCCCACGATGCCCCACTTGGCCACAGTGCATGGATACTGTTGAAATACGCCCCGGTCCACCTACTGATGACTATTCTCCTATCCTTTGGACCGGAATTGTCGATTCTATTGATACACTAAACCCTATTGAAGATGACGATTGTGATGGCGGAGGAGACTCACCGCCTATTAAAGCACCAATTGACGGGCCAGATGTGCCTCATTCTTTAAGAGCACCTGCGAGCACTAACGGTTTAGAAAAAGATGATATTGGTGCAAACGTACCAACCAATCACCCACTTTTATTTGGCGATCCAATTCACTCCGCTATAGGCAGCAAAACGCACCCTCAATTGGATTACTCAACAAATGGCGAGTACACTATTGCATTTCGTCGCAGCTATAACGCCTTAGCTGGTGCATCCTCCGCCTACGCTAACCAATATGTCGGCCCCGGTTGGTCTAGTAATTGGGATATCTCGGTTAATTTGGAATCTAACAGTACCATCGCCCGAGTCACCCGTGGCAATGGCGCATCATATGAATTCACCAAACAACCCAACGGTACTTGGCTAACCACGGCTGATGTACCCGCCACGCTCACCCAAACCCTCAGCGGTGCCAACACCACCGGCTGGCAATTCACCATACATAAGCGTGTTGAAAACTACAACGCCACAGGTCGCTTAATTTCACGCGTATTGGCCGACGGTAAAACCTATACGCTCACGTATAGCGGCACACCATCACGCCTCTATCAAGTCACCAGCCCGCTCACCAAAACACTAACCTTCACTTATGATGCCCAAGGCCGCCTATCCACAATGGTGAACCCAGCAGGCGGCATTCATACCTACACCTATGACAGCAAACATCGCCTCATCGCAGTAAAGTACCCTGATAACCGCATCCGCCAATACAAGTACGAACATGCTACTTATAAATTTGCGCTCACCTCCATCATCAATGAAGCTGGGCAAACTTATGTAAGCTTCACCTACGATGCCCAAGGCCGCGCTACCAGCACCAAGTTTAATTTAGATGGTGTAAACCAAACAGGTGTAGGCACAATAACCTATAACGCAAATGGCAGTTCTACCGCCCAAGATGCCTCCGGTGCCACCGTTACCCGCAGCTTTGTACAAGCTCAAGGCTTAATTTTGCCATCCACCGTGCAATACACCTGTGCTGGCTGCGGCAACGTATCAGATACCTATAATTACGACACCTCAGGCCGTTTAAGTAGCGCCATCAATCGCAACGGTGTTGCCACTGCGTACACCTACACCACCGATGGTCGCAATTTGATTGCATCTGTTACCGAAGCCAACGGCACCAGCCTCATGCGTACCACCAGCACTACTTGGCACCCGACCTTCTCCGTGCCTACCCAAATCGTTGCACCCACCAAAACCACCAACTTTACCTATAACACTGCGGGTAAAATGCTCACACGCAGTGAAGTAGCAGATGGCCAAACCCGCACCACCACCTACACCTACAACGCCCAAGGCAGGTTAGCCACCGTGACTGGCCCGCGCACCGACGTAGCCGACACCACCACCTACACCTACAATGCCCAAGGCAACGTTGCCAGCGTCACCAACCCCAAAGGCCAAACTGTCAGCTACACCAGCTACGATGCTCACGGCAACGTCTTAGCTGTCACCTATGCTAACGGCACCACCGGCAGCTTCACCTATGATGCCCGCAGTCGTCCCCTCACCCGCACCATTGCCGGCCAAACCACCAGCACCACTTACAACGCCAACGGTCAGGAAGAAACCATCACTGACCCGCAAGGCCAAGTCACCACATTTTTGTATGACAACGCCAAACGCCTCACCGGTAAAAACTTATCCAATGGCGAAAAGCTACGCTATACCCTAGACAATGCTGGGCGCACCATACAAACCCAAACCTTTGATGCGCAAAACAATCTAGCCAGTACTGAATCCGCCACCTATGACGGCCTAAACCGCATCACCCAACGCATCAACGCACAAAACAAAATAACAACCTACACCTACGATGCTAACGGCAATGTTACCGCCGTAACTGACCCCAACAACCTCACCACCACCACCCAATACGATGCGCTCAATCGCCCTATCTTAATCACTGACCCATTAGGCAAAACGGTTGCAACAACGTACAACACACAGAATTTAATCGCCAGCGTGCGTGATCCCAATAACAACACAACCACCTACACCTACTCCGGCTTTGGCGACAACCTGCAAACCCAAAGCCCTGATACTGGCCTAACCACCGCAACATACAATGCTGGCAGCCTACCAATAACCAAAACCGATGCGAGAGGCAAAACCAGCAGCTACACTTACGATGTGTTAGGCCGTATCATTACTGTTGCTTACAACGACACCACCACCGGCACCACCATGACCTATGACATTGCAAGTAACGGTGTAGGCCAATTAGCCAATGTGACTGACCCCTCCGGCACCAGCAGCTACACTTATGATGCCTATAGCCGCATGATCAGTAAAACGACTACCATCAACGCCATCAACGGCGCGCCAAGCCAAACCAAAACCATCAGCTACACCAGAGACAGTACCGGCAAAGTAACGTCAATGACCTACCCAAGTGGTAAAGTATTAGCCATCACCTACAGCCAAGGCCGCGCCAACGCCATGACCTTAAATGCCGCACCGTTAATATCAGGCATTCAATACTTCCCCTTTGGTGGACCGGAAAGCTGGGTGCTGGGCAATAGCACCAGCACCAAGGAATACACCAGAATCATTGACCAATCCAGCCGCATCCAGCAGTACACAACGCCAAGCGGCTTCAGAACTATTCAATACGACAACGCTAGCCGCATTGTTAGCCTTAACAACTACGCGGGGGCTACACCAGCTACGGCAACTCTTAATGGCAGCCAATTATTTACCTACGACAACGCAGGCCGCTTAACCACTTTCAGTGGCTACACTAGCAACGGCGTTAATGCGACCACGGGGCTTGGCAACGCATCAATCAATCAAACCCAAAGCTTTGCCTATGATAATAACGGCAACCGCACCAGCAGCACGCTTAACAGCATCGCCAGCACTTATAGCTACCAAGGGGGTAATAATCGCCTAGCCAGTGTTACAGGCGGCGTCATTAAAACCAACAGTTACGATGCCACCGGCAATCTCACTAATGATGGCGCACAGACTTACACCTACGATGCTAGGGGCAGGCTCACGGGCGCAACTGTACCTGCGAACGCAACAGCACCTACAACGAATTATTTAATTAACTACCAAGGTCTACGCGTTAAGAAGGCAAACGCCAATACGGCAACCACAGCCAGCAACCGTACCTTCATCTACGATGACGGCGGCAAAATGTTAGGTGAATATGACCACGCAGGAAGCGCGGTACAAGAGCTAATTTGGTTAGGTGATACGCCAATAGCCGTAACCGGCACCATGCCCTGCTTAACCAGCACCACAGGCGCTAATGGCACGCCAACGTGTACCGAAGCAGCTACGGCCTATATCTTCACCGACCATCTAAACACACCAAGAGAAGTAGCCAGAATCAACAGTACAACCAACGCCTACGTCAGCCTCTGGAAGTGGGATAGCCTACCGTTTGGCGAAACGCTACCGAATGAAAACCCAAGTAGTACCGGCATCTTCAGTGTCAACCATCGGTTTCCGGGGCAGTATAGGGATAAGGAAACGGGACTGAATCAGAACCATTACCGTGATTATGATACATCGACAGGACGCTATGTTCAGGCTGATCCGCTTGGATTAAAAGATGGTACAAATATCTATAATTATGTGCATTGCAATCCTGTAAGCGCTACAGATAAATTGGGGTTGTACTGGGAATATTGTGTAGGAGTCGGAAAGATGTATCACATAGACAATAAATCCGGTGCGCGCACGTTTATTGGTGATGGATTTGCCGGTAATGGCGCAGACGTTAATACCGTCGGTTCAGAATGCAAAATTGATAGAGGACCATTACCAACGGGAATCTATAGTATGGAAAATGTGGCGACAAAAGAATACGGTAAAGATGGAATTCGATTAAAGGCAAAAACGCCGGATGGAAAAATTTGTAGGCGTAATGGTTTTTGGATTCATGCGGGGCAAAATGCATCAAATGGCTGCATTGATCTCACTTTTACCTCAGCCTTAGCGACCATTGCTGAGGGGGTGCGAGGCGGCGATACAGAACTTCGAGTAGTGGGGCAATGTCCGTGAGAAAAATATTTTTGCAAGTGACACTTACCGTTGGTTCATTACTGCTGGTTGCGGATGTTGCTGCTCAAATTCCAAAATCTTTCGAAATTTTAAAAGATGGTAGAACTGCGGCGACGTTTAATTTAAGCGGGGCCGAAACGGTGAAATTTATATTAATTACAAAACGTGCCAGTGGCGCATCTGGGCAAGATTCCAATGCTTATCTGCAGTCCATTGGAACTCTTTTTGGCAGAGAGGATGACGCTGAAAGTGTGATAGACGCAATACGTATCGAGTGGGCAAACCATGCACCTTACATGTTAAGCATTTCTGCTGCTGCAGATTTGTATAATCCGCAAACAGCAACAATAATAAAAAAGGACAAAAACTTAATCCTGCAAATATATGGGGGTGATGGGTCAGCTGGGTATGTGGCAAATTTAGAGTTGGCGTATTACGGCATTATTGAGCGGCGCGTTCGGCACGGCACTTCCGGGTTTGAGGAAAGTACCAAATATCATCATACCAAAAGGAGAATTGCCGCTTTTGATGACGAGAACGCCAAGAAGTGATTTTGCTTTTGAAGCAAGTGCAGGACGGGCAACGCATTACATGCCGATCCAAATCGTAATGCCAACCAAATTGTCATCGTAAATGCTAACACACTAATGTTCTAGCAATCAAACGAGCTAAGTTTTCATCAACATCCCGCAAATAAAAACCCCAGCCTACGCTGGGGGTTTTATTTGCAATTCAAGCGAGTTGCGCACTACAAAATGCAGAAGCTTACTTCAGTTTGGTTTCTTTATAAGCAACGTGCTTACGTGCTTTAGGATCAAACTTCATGAACTCTAATTTTTCTGGAGTTGTTTTTTTGTTCTTTGTTGTCGTGTAGAAATGACCGGTGCCCGCTGTCGATTCTAATTTGATTTTTTCGCGCATTTTAAATCCTTTATTTCTTAGATGGCAAAGCCGCTGCTACGCATGTCGGCTAGAACAGCATCAATGCCGTTTTTGTCGATGGTGCGCAAGCCTGCATTTGATAAACGGATACGAACCCAACGGTTCTCGGACTCAACCCAGAAACGGCGATATTGCAAATTAGGCAAGAAACGACGCTTGGTTTTGTTGTTGGCATGGGAAACATTGTTTCCAACCATTGGAGCTTTACCGGTAACTTGACATACGCGTGCCATGGCACACCTCAAAAATAGTAGATTAAAACGGAAGTTGTCGCTATAAATCCAAAATTCACGCCGACGTTACTGCGGGCGGATAAATCATTAAGGCATTTAGCGAAGCCCTAAATTATAACCATAAACCGTGCCTGTAGGCAACTGAAAGTTAGAGTGCCGTGGTGGAAGGGCGGTTTTGTGGCGAAAAAGGCACTTTTTTTGCGTATATTGCTTAAGAATCAAGTGTTTATCGTCGCTCTAGGTTCGTACTACCGCATCATGCCCTGTTCGGCAAATGAAGTGCTGGAGCTTGGCGATACAATAAAATGATCCAAAACTTGCACATCCACCGTTTTAAGTGCTTCGATTAAGGCTTTCGTCAGGGCTTTGTCGGCGATACTCGGCTCGGTGCCACCGTCTGGATGGTTGTGCGCCAGTATTGCTGATGATGCATTACATGCCAGCGCACGCTTAACCACTTCGCGCGGATAAACGCTTGTTTGCGTTAAACTGCCGCGAAACAATTCTTCTATTACGATCACTTCGTTTTGGGTATTTAAAAACACCACCACAAACACCTCATGCGGCAAATTAGCTAGGGTTAAGCGCAAGTAGTCGCGTACGTCATTTGGCGAATCCAGCACATTTTTCTTGCTCATTTGTTCGCCAAAACTGCGCCGCGCCATCTCCAGCACCGCCTGTAATTGCACATATTTAGCGGGGCCAATGCCTTTAATAGCGCATAAATCTTCTTGCGATGCGGCGAACAAAGCGGCTAGCGTTTTAAAATGTGTTAGCAACTCGCGCGACAAATCGACGGCGGATTTACCTGTTACGCCAACGCGCAAAAATATCGCCAGCAACTCGGCATCTGACAGCGCCCGCGCTCCGTGTTTGATGAGCCGTTCGCGCGGACGTTCGTCTTGTGGCCAATCATTAATCGACATAGTTTTTCAGCGTGCAGCCAATGGCTGCGGTAAAATTCAAAAATGGAAAAAAGCTTAAATTCAGTGCAGTTGCCCAAATGCGTAGTTCTTGGTGTTACCGGCACCATTGCCGCCTATAAATCTGCGGAGTTGGCACGCTTGTTTGTCAAAGCAGGCGTCGAGGTGCAAGTAGTGATGACGCGTGCTGCTATGCACTTTATCACGCCCGTCACCTTTCAAGCGTTAACCGGTAACCCAGTCATCACTGATTTATGGGACACACGCTTCGCCAACAACATGGCCCATATTGACCTTACCCGTGATGCCAATGCGCTTGTCATAGCGCCAGCCACTGCGCATGTCATCGCCCGCCTTGCCAGCGGTTTTTGCGATGATTTATTGACCACTTTAGCCCTGGCACGCCCGATTGCACGCTGCCCCTTATTCATCGCCCCCGCGATGAACCGTGAAATGTGGGAACACCCTGCAAACGCTCGCAATACAGCAGTTTGTAAAGCGGATGGTGCAATATTCTTGGGCCCCGAAATGGGCAGCCAAGCTTGCGGCGAAGTTGGTATGGGACGCATGATTGCACCAGAGGAAATTTTTTCGGCGGTGATGCTGGCATTGACCGATACGCCAAAACCGATGGCGGGTAAACATGTACTCATCACCGGCGGCCCAACAGTTGAAGCCATTGACCCAGTACGCAGCATTACCAATGCCAGCTCTGGTCGTATGGCTTATGCCATTGCCGCAGAAGCGCGAAGCGCGGGCGCTATGGTTACCTTAATTTCTGGCCCTTGTGCACTTGTAGCACCGCAAGGCGTGCAAGTAGTGCAAGTCAAAACGGCAGCGCAAATGTTGGCGGCGGTTCAGGCAGCTATTGAAGGGCAAGACTATTTTTTTGCAGTGGCGGCCGTAGCTGATTACACGCCCGTAAATGCAGCAAGCCAAAAAATGAAAAAGCAGCAAAATACGCTAACTATTACATTGCAACCAACTGTTGATATCCTCGCTACCGTTGCCGCCCGCGCGAAGCCACCCTTTTGCATCGGCTTCGCCGCAGAAAGCGAAAATGTCATGGCCTACGCACGTGAAAAAAGATTAAAGAAAAAATTACCAATGATTGTTGCGAATCATGCCACATCGGCAATTGGTGCAGCCGATAACGAAGTAACGATTATTGATGCTGCTAGCGAAACGCATTTGCCGCGCGCGGATAAGCAAAAAATTGCTGCACAGATTGTTGCGCATGCCGCTAAACTGTACGAAAACACCAAATAACAACACCTGAGAATAGTCGTATTTAGAGAATTTTTAGGCGACCAAATAAACCAAAATTGCGAGAGAACATGGTTACAAACGCTAAATCTAAAGTTGTCAAAAAACCAGTGGCGTCCAAAGCTGGCGCGGTTAAAAAACCAACGCTGAAGTCGGCTGTAGCTAAAAAAACGGCTGCTAAAAAACCTGTGATTAAAAACATAATAGTGCCAAAGGCCGCTGCCAAGAAGCGTACTGCTAAAAAATCACCAGCCAAACCGAAGGTTGCCGCGCCATCGCTAGATGTGCGCATTCTTGATTCACGCTTAGCCGATCACTTGCCCGCCTATGCCACCTCAGGCTCCGCAGGGCTTGATTTACGTGCCGCCATTACTTCGCCCATGCTCATTAAGCCGGGCGAAACGCATCTAATTCCTTCGGGGCTTGCCATTTATGTGGCTAATCCTGCATACGCCGCGCTCGTGCTTCCGCGCTCGGGCTTGGGGCATAAACACGGTATTGTGCTCGGTAATTTAGTGGGGCTTATTGATTCTGATTACCAAGGGCAATTATTTATTTCCTTATGGAATCGTAGCGCGACTGAATTCACTATCCAGCCACTGGAACGTATTGCCCAATTAGTAATTGTGCCAGTGGTGCAGGTACGCCTGAATATCGTTAAGGAATTTGTACAAACAGATCGCGGCGCAGGTGGCTTGGGTTCAACCGGAAAATCATAATGACAAGCACCAATGCGCAAGCCCTAATTTTATTCGCCCACGGTGCACGCGATGCCCGTTGGGCTGAGCCGTTTCAAGATATTGCAGCCCGTATGCGTGCACGGCATCCAACTTGGCAAGTAGAGCTTGCCTATCTGGAGTTGATGCAACCAGATTTGAATACAGCAGTTGCTAATATAGTCGCCAATAAGCATGAAGCCGTCACCATAGCGCCCTTGTTTTTGGCTCGCGGTGGGCATCTGCGTGAAGATTTCCCCAAGTTGCTAAGTCTTGTGGCCGCCCAACATCCCAACTTAAAAATCAACACAACCGACGCGCTCGGAGACTCGCCGCAAATGCGTGAATCCATTGCCAATTGGCTCGACGCCAATACGGCGGAACAAAGTGCTATTTGGTAATTTGGTAAACGGATATGTGCGGCTTCGCGTTAATTTAAATCTTCGCTTTTTAGTTTGATGCAGAACGCAAAATCAATTGAAAGTAACCATGTCAAAAATTAGAGTTTATTTGCTGTTACCGGCCATTGTTCTGGCGCAAGCAAGCATTTTATTGCCCCCAGTATTTGCGAAAGAAGCAGAGATAAAAACTGCTCCGCCAGCGCTTGGCGTTAACGCCTCACAGCTAGCTGCTAACACTCCGCAGCCGCAAAAGGGCTTGCCCATGTTAACGCTCAAAGCTGGTAAGCAAACCGTAAAAGCCCAAGTTGCCGCCACCGACGAAACACGGCAAACAGGGTTAATGCACCGCAGCAGTATGCCGCCTAATGAAGGCATGGTATTTGTGTTTCCCCAGCTCGGCTATCACGCCATGTGGATGCGCAATACCCTTATTCCATTGTCTGTCGCGTATTTAGATGACAGTGGCAAAATAGTTAGTATTCACGAAATGGAAGCGCTCAATGAAACATCCCACCAAGCCAAAGGCCCAGCACGTTTTGCGTTAGAGATGAACGCAAAGTGGTTTAGCAAACACGACGTGAAAGTCGGTGATGTGATTGTTGGATTGGATAAAGCGCCTAAGCCGCAATAATCTTGGTTTGACACACCGCTATTATTGTCGGCCCCATGCCCATTGCACCCATTGATCTGCAAGTGGAAAATAAAGTGCGAGCATGATTATTTGTTCTTTGCGGGTGTCTGTAAGCGGCGGTTCGAGCATTGATACGAGCGTCGCATATTGATCCAATTGCCGCGCGTATTGCTGTTGTTGTCCATCCAAAAACACTTGCATGTCTTCACCCGCGATAGGTGCCGTGGTTTTGTAATCGACTATCCAGCGCACACCTTTTTCATCAACAAAGCTGCGGTCAATGGTAGCGTGGATGATATTGCCGTTGATGTTCCCAGCAAGTTGCCATTCAGATTTGGCTTGGGCGTGTGGGCTTAAAAGCCATCGGCCGCGCGGGCTTTTTAGGCAGGCTTGTAGTTGGGTTTTTACATCATTTACGGCTTGCGCTTGCGCCGCTTCGAAGATGCCTAAACTAGCTAGCCGCTGCGCAATAGTTGGCCCGATAGTGCTTATTTTAGCCACATCCCATTTGGCAACGCCCTCATCAGCAATTTTGGCTAACCATTCATGAATGACAGTACCTGTGTGACGGGCGATGTTGTTGTGCTTGTTGGCACGTTGCCAAGTATGGCTGCGGTGTGCTTGCTGCGGCGGAGCAATCAACGTTGTTGCTATCGGATCGCGCACAAGGCGTTGTGCCCCTATTGCTGGGTTAATGTTTATTGCATCCTTGGTTTCGAATTTTGGTGTGACGTCGTACGCCGCATTGATCGTCAATTTAGCAAAGGGGCTGCCAAGCGCTGGCCACAACGCTGCCAATAAACTATTCGGTGTTGGTTTTATTTCATTGTCAGGTTTTTGCAGGTCAATTTTTATGCAGGCTAGCAGGTGCAATCGTTTGGCAGCGCGGGTAGCAGCAACATAAAGCAAGCGAATATCTTCCTGCCGCTGTTGCGCGGCAGATAACTGGGTTAGATAGCGATAAATAGATTGTGGTGCGTCTTTATCAGGCTCTACAGCGCCTTCGGCAATGGGCGCTAACAACATCGGCGTAGAATTATTATCGCCCTCAATTTCCTGCCAAAGCAAGAGTTGTGGGCGATCATTTGCTGGTTTTTGATTTAGACCTGGAACGATGACGGTATCAAACTCTAAGCCCTTGGCCTTGTGAATCGTCATAATTTCTACGGCAGGGCTGCTGTTCGTGGTTGCGGATTTAGCCTCAGGAGCAGCGCTGAAGCGACCATTTAGGGCATCTGTAAGCGTTTCAAGATTGATTAAATTACCAGCAATCTCCACTTGTTCCAAGCAATCAAAGAAGGTGGAAACATCAGCTAGATCACGTTCTTCGCGGCAGCATGCAGGTCCATTGAGGCTCAGCCAGCATTGCTCTACGCAATCGCGCAATGATTGGTGGCGGAATGCAGCACGGGCCACTAAAACTGCGTTTTTAAAATATAGTAAAGCGCTTTGGCTTGGCGCTGAAATAGGCTGTACGCTAAATTGCGTTTCAATAGTTTTTAGTGCTTGATAGATAGACGTGCTATTTTTTGCGTCGCTATTTAGGCCGAATAGGCTATCGAGCTCCGCCAAACTTAGGCCGCACCAAGGGGCGCGCAAGCAGCCCAGCCATGCCGTGCGATCATCGTCATGCAGCAGCGCACGGGTAAGGCATAAGCAGTCTTGTACGACGGCACGCTGACTGAGGTGATCTAAATCATGCGCGATGTATTCAATATTGGCGCGACGCAACGCCGGTAAAATCTCCGTTAAGTGGGTACGGCCACGCACTAAAATAGCGATTGATCCCCTTACATCTTGGTCGCGCGCAGCCTCTATGCAAGACACTACTTTTGCCGCTTCAGCCGCCTTCACATCGGCCGATGTTTGCTCCGAGGTTTGTGCAATAGCGTGGAGCGTGGCACCGTATTTTGCTGCATCAGAGTCGTCATTGTTTACGTATGGTGTGGCGCTTGGCAGGTAGTGCACGCCACCGACGCCTCCCACCATTAGCTTTGAAAACGTTTCGTTTATCCAAGTAATGATGGCAGGGTGAGAACGAAAGTTTAGGCTGAGTGCACAAGCGCTGAGCATTACATCGCCTAGGCCATGCTGTTGTGCGTTTAAAAATAAACCAACTTTCGCCTCTCTAAAGCGATAAATTGATTGCATCGGATCGCCCACTAGAAAGAGCGAGCGGCCTTCGTTCGGCCCCCATTGTGCAGTGAGGCGCTGTAATAAATTATATTGTGCTTGCGAAGTATCTTGAAACTCGTCCACTAAAATATGGGCAATGGCGACATCCAGTTTTAGCGCTAAATCGCTCGGCGTATCTTCGGTGCCCAAGGCGCGATCAGCGGCCAGCGCCACTTCAGTAAAATCGCATTGGCCATAGCGGGCGAATACCTGCCACAGGCAGCCTACCGCATAGGGCAGTAGTTTCCAAGCGGCTTCTAAGATTTCCCACTCGGCATCTGTGTATTGTGCGGCAGGTAAAGTAGCTAAAGCAGCCAAGGTTTCCGCAGCGTTAGGAATAGCCGCCAGAGTGTTGAGTATGGCTATGAAGGCCGCTTTTTGTGGCTTGGCATCGGCACCGGTGGCCGGGAAGCCATTAGCGACGGTAACGGTTTTTCGAACAGTATTTTTTGTTGTTAAAAAGGTATCAGAAATTGCGCTCCAGCGTTTGCCATCATTGGCTGTAATGCCTGGAAAATAGGCCATCTCGCGCAGTGTTAAATTGCGTCGCGCATAATTGAAAAGGCTGAGAATTTTTTCACGGCTAGGTAGCTCTGGATGTGAAAATAAGGTGTCAGCCGCGATGAATTTTGCCACGCGTTGCGCCACTAAAGTGCTTTGCAATGAATGACGCAATTGTGCCGATTGCTCCGCTACGTCTATACCTGGGAAATTGCGCAACCATTGATCGCGCTTAGCGAGCATTTGCGCTAATAACGCCAACAGTTTGCTGTGATCATTATCTAAATGCAGTAGTAGCGTTGCAATTGCTTGACTATACTCATTGCGTGCATCAATAGCGGCAAGCACATCGCGAGCGGCTTGCATGTACAAATTATAGGGGCGCTCTGCCGTTTGCGGTTGCGCGCCAAAGCGGGTAGTGAGCGGTGCTTGACGCGCTAGGTAGGCGTTAAAAGCATCAATGGTTTGAATGCGAAACCGATTAGGGCTTTGCGCTAAATTCCAGCCTTGTGCAAGGTCGCGGGCGAGCGCGGCGCTGCCAGCGCGTTGTAAACTATTAGGTTGCGTGGGCAGCGCTGTGGTAGCGGCAAGCGTTAAGGCATCCTGAATCCGCTGGCGCATCTCTGCAGCCGCTTTGCGCGTGAAGGTAATAGCCACGATTTCTTCCGGCTCGTTAACTGTGGCGAGCAGGGTGAGATAACGGGTAATGAGCAAGCGTGTTTTACCTGAGCCTGCAGGTGCTTGTACGATGAATGACCGTGCAGGATTCAAGGCACGCAGACGCACATCTTCGTCAATTAATCCATCGCCAGTCAGCTCAAAAGGGGGGTTACTCATCGCTGGGCTCATCGGCTAGGTCGGAAGTATCGCGATCATTGCTCACCGTATCACGAGCGCGTTCGGAACGTTCTTCAATTCGGCACAGCGGCTGACATGCACATTGAGCGCAAGTAGCATTACCCGCCTTCGGTGCGATGGCTGCATCCCCCTGCACAAACTGTACGGCAATGGCGGTAGTTGCTTTTTCCCATTGCACGGTGAGTTCATCCCAGTTGCTGGCTGAGGCCGCGAAAATGCGTGATTGTTGTTCTACCGTAGCTACATTGGGAAGCAAATCGGCTGCAGCGCTCACCCCGATAAAGCCGGTAATATCGTAACTGTCGCTATTTTGTTTGCGCCGTACACTGCCAAATGCCACGGCACTCACGTGGGCGTCGGAGGCGGCACAATACAGCGGTAATTGCGGCTCATCCATGCGCGAGCCTAACCACGTTGTTATACTAGGTCGGCCACTTTTATAATCGATTAAGGCAACGGTACCATCTTCTAAGGTGTCGAGCCGATCTAAAGTTAAGTTTACTGCGAGGCCAGCAATGGTGAGATCGCGTTTTGATTCAATAGCATCGACGCTGAAAGGTGCGCGGGTTTCCTCCATGGCGAGCCAAAGCGTAAGTAGTCGGCTGAGTCGGAGCGCCTCAATTTCTGCCATTGCATAGCTGAGGGCAGGTAAGTGTTTCTGTGCTTCCGCAAGTGTGCGCGCCACGCAACGGTGAATGGCGGCGTGGCGTTCCTCCGGCGTTTGCGCACACAACACGGCATGCGTATAGGTAGCTTCCCAAAACAAAGCGAGGGCGCGATGCACGAGGGTGCCGCGTTGTGTGGCGCTTAGGCCTGGCTCCGGCGTGGCAAGCTCGGTAGTTTGTAGTCGGTGCCGCGCATAGGCTTTGAATGGACAGGCCGCAAAATCCCGCCAAAGGGCCGCCCCACCCCGTATTTGCTGGCCTTGCGCTAAGGTTACTAGAGTGGTTTCAACGATAGCAACGAGTTGCTGCGCACTAACTTGCGTATCGATATTGTCAGCCATTTTTTGCGGATATTGGGCAATTAAACTACTGCAAACCGTAGTGCTGTCGGCACTCTCAGCACCGTCAGCGCTGAGTACATAGCTAAAACAAATTTCACCGCACGCATTAATCCAATTGTTGGTAATGGCCGCGTCAAGCGCATGGGCTGCGGTGTGTGCGCCTTCGGGCATACCCGCTAGGCGTTGTAGTGCTTGCGGAATAAAAGGGTTAGGCGAAATTGGTAGTGGCCATGCATCAGCACGCATACCCATCACCCAGATACCGTCAAAGTGCTGCGCGGTAGATTCCAGTACGCCCAGCACGTGCACTAGTGGCTCTCGGCTTAGCGCTTCCGCTTGAAACTGGGTTTGTGCAGCCAGTTGACTTAATGCAGTTAGCATCGTTTCCGCATCGAATACATCAGCCCCAATGGTCTGATTCAGTTTGGCAAACTCCTCGATTAAGCCTTCAAATTTTGTGAGAACTTGGAAAGTATGGGAATCCAGTTCCAGCTCACCTGGGTAACCCCAAGCGTCGAGGATTTGCCAAATAAGCTCGCACCATTTAGTGGGCGAGAGGGTTAATTTAGGCAGCCGTGCTTTGGTGAGTGCAGGGTGTGGCGAAGCTTCGATACTGTGTGTAATGCGGATATCTTGTACTGCCTTAAATAGAGTGAGCAGCGATGCTGGTGCTTCCCTATCCGGATGCGAAAGCCAAGCGTGCAAGGTGCTAAAACTGCTATGAAAGCCACCATAGCGGCGCAGTAAGGCGTCAAAACGGTAGCGCGTACTTGATTCAACAGCAGCCCTATGAATAAAAGGGCTGAGCAGAATTTGTGATATTTCATCCCACGGTATTTGCGACGTGGTGCTGAGGCTAAAGCGCAGCAATAACATGGCGTCATTTACGGGCGCATAGCTCAATAAAGGCTCACCCAACGATACGTTAAACGCGGCGTCAGCTAAGGCGCGCCCTTTCTGGTTGAAATCTAGCTGTGAGCGGGCATTGGGAAAAAACGTATCGGTAAGCGTCCGTACGATAGCGCTTTTGCGGCTGGCTAAATCGGGCACAACGAGCGCAATGCGTAATTTGTTCTGGGAATTATCCTGCAGGCGTTTTGCCCAATGGGCGGCGTTTAGTAGTTCCTGCACTGCTGTATCGCAGGCCATTCGGGTGGGACGGGCGGGGGTGTACGCGTCTTGTAGATGGGCTCGGGACACCGCGACATCGCGTAATTGTAAGGTTGAAAAAAACCGCTGTTGCTGCGGTGTTTCTATATCGAAGCCGTATAAACAAATTTTTGCGGGCAAAACTTGATGGGTGCTGGCGGTGGTGTCGGCTAGTGCTTTTAGTAATGCGTCAGGTAAACAAGCATTATCGAGCCAATTATTGTCGCGCAAAATTTTTGCGACGGCACTTACCCACGTTAAAAAGGCGAGGTTATCGTCATGCACCGCCATTTGTTTCATGCGCGATAATAAATCCCAACTACACGTCTGCTGCCATGCTTCCTGAGCTAAGCGTGCGGCCTGCGGCACGCTCATTAAACCATTCGCAGCGGGAGAAGCACGAATTACATTCTCCCAGATAGTTTGGTTTTGAACGGCGGAAAGCAAAACTTTTTGCGGCGCTAGTCGCTGCAGCAAGCGGTTATAAAATACGCCCAAAGGGACAATATCGGCAGCCACCCATGCGCTCTGGACATTGCTAAGCTGTGCCAAATCATATTGCTCGCCCAAGTATCGGGCAAGCCGTAAATTGGCAGTGATAATGGTGGCACCTGCATGAATATATTGCAGAACGGATGCGAGTTGTGCAGTCATTAGCGCACCCGTGTGAAGCGAAGTTTAGCGCTCGATGAGCTTGGCTTTGTCGGTTTTCTTGGCCCATTCATCGGCGTCAGCAGGGGCTGCTTTGCGTTCCACAATCGGCTTCCAAAGCTTGGCTAATTCAGCGTTTATGGCGATGAATGGTTTTTGCGCACTGGGCACATCATCTTCGGCAAAAATCGCTTCTACTGGGCATTCTGCCACGCACAGGGTGCAATCAATGCACTCGTCAGGGTCGATTACCAACATGTTCGGGCCCTCGCGGAAACAATCCACGGGGCACACATCCACGCAATCAGTATATTTACACTTGATACAACTTTCAGTTATTACGTAAGCCACGGCAGTCTTTCAACAATCAAGGGAATTCGTTATTTTAACAGAGCACTGGCAATGCATTTAGTCCAGTTCGTTATTTGACGATTTCCAAATGATCTAAGCCGCCACCCAAATCTCTAGCACCGGCGTTTTTACTCTCTAGTTTGATTTTTAAGCGCAAATCATTGACCGAATCCGCGTTACGCAAGGCATCTTCATAGGTAATTGAGTCGGCTTCATAAAGATCAAATAGCGCCATATCAAAGGTTTGCATGCCCATTTCCTTGGAGCGCTTCATAAGGTCTTTAATTTCAGTAATCTCACCTTTGAAAATTAAATCCGCCATTAAGGGCGAATTTAACATCACTTCAATGGCAGCCACTCGGCCTTTGCCCTCTTTTTTGGTGATAAGACGTTGCGACACAAACGCTTTTAAGTTGAGCGAAAGATCCATCAATAGCTGCGGGCGTCGTTCCTCGGGGAAGAAGTTAATAATCCGGTCCATCGCTTGGCTGGCGGAGTTGGCGTGTAGCGTAGACATACATAAATGGCCGGTTTCAGCGAAAGCGATGGCGTAATCCATGGTTTCGCGGTCGCGAATTTCACCGATCAAAATGACGTCTGGTGCTTGGCGCAAGGTGTTCTTTAGCGCAGAAAACCAGTTCTCTGTATCCACGCCAATTTCGCGCTGGGTGACGATGCAATTGCGGTGGTCATGCACGTATTCAACCGGATCTTCGATGGTCACAATGTGACCATAGCTGTTTTCATTGCGATAGCCAATCATTGCTGCTAGTGAAGTAGATTTACCAGAGCCGGTGCCGCCCACCAAAATAACCAATCCGCGCTTGGTCATGGCAACGTCTTTTAATACTACCGGTAAATTTAAATCTTCAAACTTAGGAATTTCTGTGGTGATGGTACGCATTACCAAGCCAACACGACCCTGTTGCATAAAAGCATTGCACCGAAAACGCCCAATACCTGCGGGAGAAATCGCGAAATTACACTCTTTGGTGGCTTCAAATTCAGCAGCTTGCTTGTCCGTCATGATTGATCGAGCCATCTCACCGGTGTGCATGGGCGATAAGCTCGATTGGGAAACAGGCGTCATTCTGCCGTCAATTTTCATGGCGGGCGGAAACCCAGCCGTAAGAAACAAATCTGATCCACGTTTGGCAAGCATCGCCTTGAGTAGTTCGTGAATGAATTTGAGTGCTTGTTCGCGTTCCATTTTTAACTCCTTGGATTTTAGTTGTTTTAGTTGAAGGCGTCTTTATTAGCGGCCTTATTACGCGCTTCGGCGACCGTAATAATATTCCGGCGTACTAAATCGGTTAAGCATTGATCCATCGTTTGCATACCAATAGCTTGGCCTGTTTGAATAGCGGAATACATTTGCGCTACTTTGGCTTCACGAATTAAGTTACGTATCGCTGGTGTGCCGATCATAATTTCATGAGCGGCCACGCGGCCATTGCCTTCTTTGGTTTTACATAAGCTTTGTGAAATTACCGCGCGTAAGCTTTCGCTCAACATCGCGCGAATCATTTCCTTTTCCGCCGCTGGGAACACGTCAATAATCCGGTCAACCGTCTTTGCGGCCGAGCTGGTGTGTAGAGTACCAAATACTAAGTGACCCGTTTCTGCCGCCGTCATCGCTAAGCGAATGGTTTCTAAGTCGCGCATTTCGCCTACAAGAATAATATCCGGATCCTCGCGAAGTGCTGATTTCAGGGCGTTGGCAAAAGACAGGGTATGTGGACCCACCTCGCGCTGGTTCATCAAACACTTCTTGGATTCGTGCACGAATTCGATAGGGTCTTCCACCGTGAGGATGTGGCCGTATTCGTTGTTGTTAATGTAGTCCACCATAGCCGCCAAGGTGGTAGATTTGCCCGAACCAGTGGGGCCGGTAACGAGTACCATGCCGCGCGGCTGATTAGAAATTTCTTGGAAAATTTTTGGGGCGTTTAATTCTTCAAGCGACAATACCTTAGATGGAATTGTTCGCATCACCGCGCCTGAGCCACGCTGGTGATTAAACGCGTTTACGCGGAAGCGCGCTAAATTGGGAATTTCAAACGAGAAATCGCATTCCAAATTTTCTTCATATTGCTTGCGTTGCCCGTCGTTCATGATGTCATACACCATGCCATGCACATCGTCATGCGTGAGGGCGGGTACGTTAATGCGACGAACGTCGCCGTGAACGCGAATCATCGGTGGCAACCCCGCTGATAAGTGCAGGTCAGACGCTTTATTCTTTACACCAAAGGCGAGTAGCTCAGCGATTTCCATTATACTTTTCCGTAAGAATGTTGAAAGATTTCGAAGTTGTGCTTTTCCTGTTCCAATACCGATAGCTTACGCCAAATTATGTCCCACATTGCTGCTAACTTGCAACACGTCCGCGATCGAATTAGGGCGGCTGAAGCGCTAAGACCCCAAAATCTTGGTGTAACGCGCTTGGTGGCGGTGAGCAAAACCCAGCCTGCAGCCGTTTTACGTGAGGCTTATGAAGCTGGGCAACGCGCTTTTGGCGAAAATTATGTGCAAGAATCGCTGGAAAAAATGCAGGAGTTGCCCAATTTAGATATTGAATGGCATTTTATTGGCCCCATTCAGAGCAACAAGGCGAAGCTGATCGCCCAAAATTTTGCATGGGTGCACGGTGTAGACCGCTTGAAAATTGCCGCTTCCTTAAGTCAGCATCGGCCAACGCATCTAATGCCGTTACAGATTTGTATACAGGTAAATGTAAGTGGTGAGGCCAGCAAAGGTGGTGTAGCACCGGCTGACGCCTTGGCGTTGGCGCAAGCAGTGGTGCAATTGCCTAACCTTCGCCTAAGCGGCTTGATGACAATTATCGAAAACCTCAGCGATGAGGCTGAACAGCGGCGTCAGTTTCAACTGTTAGCGAGCACGATGGCAACGTTAAAAGCACAAATTGTTGATGCCTGTGCACCGTTGGATACCCTTTCGATGGGTATGAGTCAGGATTTTGAAACCGCCATTAGCGTCGGCGGCAATTTGGTACGCATCGGTAGTGCCATATTTGGCGCGCGTAAATAAGATAGTGTTGCTTTCGGTGTATTGATTTTTGAAAAACTTGCTCAGGAAAAGTTAATTTGAACATATTATTCATCGGCGGCGGCAATATGGCGCGCGCAATTATCTCTGGCCTGTTTGCTACGGCTGAGGCTCGCGAAACTAATAAAATCGCGGTCATTGAGCCTTTTTCAGCTACGGCGGCGGCGCTAATGGCATTGCATCCAGTCAGCATTTTTGAGTCAGCAAGTGCCTACTTAGCGGCGGCACTACCCGCGGCTGATATCGTTGTTCTCGCCGTAAAACCACAAATGATGCAAGAAGCACTCAGCCCACTTAAAGGACGAGTTCAGGGTGTGATATTAAGTATTGCTGCTGGCATCACCACCAGCGCCATTGCAAATTGGCTCAGTGACCTTAACCAGTCGCCCTTAGCAGTGGTGCGTGCCATGCCCAATACCCCAGCAATGATTCACGCGGGCATCACCGGCCTTTATGCAGCGCCTAGTGTCGACACGCCGGCGCGGCAATTGGCAACTACTTTGCTGGCTACCGTTGGTAAAACGCAATGGTTTGCTGATGAGGCTATGCTCGATGCGGTAACGGCGGTTTCAGGATCAGGGCCAGCCTATGTATTTTATTTCATTGAGGCATTAGAGGAAGCGGCAGTTTCGCTGGGTTTTACGCCCTCGCAAGCGCGGGAATTTGCACTCGAAACCTTTCGTGGCGGTGCCTTGTTAGCCGCCCAAAGTGCCGATTCGCCAGCAACCTTGCGCGCGCAGGTCACCTCAAAACGGGGCACAACCGAAGCGGCTATCGCACAACTCGACACGCGCGATGTGAAAGCGCATATTATTGCGGCGGTGCAAGCCGCGCAGGCACGCTCCAAGGAACTAGGGGCGGCGTAGTGAGGCAATGCATTTGCTGTGATAATGCCTTGAGCCAACTTTGAGCATATTTTGTACAAATTGAAAGGCCATTAAATGCTAGTTCAAGCAGCGCGATTTCTTCTGGAAGCGTTTTTCGGGTTGTTTATTTTTGCCGCGCTATTGCGGTTTTATGCACAAACTCTACGAGCATCGTTTCGCAATCCGGTAGGCACTTTTGTTATCGCCCTTACAAATTTTGCGGTATTGCCTTTACGCCGGATAGTGCCGAGTTTTTTTAAGCTTGATTTGGCGACCTTAACGATGGCGTTCTTGCTGGAGTTAGCGTTAGTGCTGTCATGGCTGGTGTTAGCTGGTTTTCGCGAATTTTTAAACTGGGAAGTGATGGCGTGGGTGTTGGCGTTAACCTGCTTACGTTTGATCGGCGTCTCCTTATATTTGCTTATTGGTGCGCTTATCGTTCAAGCGGTATTGTCTTGGGTAAGTCCTTATCATGTCGTCGCGCCCTTCTTTGATGCTTTGACCAGCCCGTTTTTAAAGCACTTTAGGCGGTTTATACCTACTGTTGGGGGTATTGATTTGTCACCACTAGTCTTACTGGTGATCTGCCAGTTATTGCTGGTTGTAGTGTTAAAACATGTGGATACGCTAGTATTACGAGAGATCTATTTGGCGGTTGCAGGTATTTAAGGGGTGCGGACATTAACAATTTCCGTACCCCTTAGTCCCGTCTTAAGTATCGCGTCCTTGCACTAATGATGTAATTTAACAAAAGTGCACTTGAATCAAACAGCGCACAGGCAGCGATTACAGTACAATCCAGATGTGAGCTAAAGTGTAAGCCCACTTTAGCTGCATTGCTTATAAGAGTACGATAAAAAAGAGCTAATAATTTTTGGATTCCACCGCCGCTAATTCTCGCTTTGAAGCCGAAATCGCCCGCTATAACGGTTGGCGCGAGGATTTGGTGCGCAGCGTTGAAACTTATCATAACTGGCTGGAACAATCGGGTCAGCTTGATGTGCAGCAGTCCATCCGGTTTTATGACTTATTAGAAACCCTTAACAAGGGTCGTTTGTTGCTCGCATTTTTAGCCGAATTTTCGCGCGGCAAGTCTGAGCTTATTAACGCCATGTTCTTTTCGAGCTTTAAAGAACGGTTGCTACCGTCTGACGTTGGCCGCACCACAATGTGCCCGACTGAAATTTTTCATGATCCTAATGAAGGACCATATTTAAAGCTGCTTTCCGTGGAAACGCGCTATCGGGATGAATCAATCTCGCAGCTAAAAAATATGCCAGTCGAGTGGAGTAAAATTAGGCTCAATGTGGATTCCGCAAAAGACATGCGCCAAGCGCTGATGTCCTTAGCGGACACCAAGCGCGTTTATGCGCTAGATGCTCGCATGATGGGCTTAATCCCCATGTTTGATGACGGTACGGGGCCAAAAGAAGATGAGATCGTTGAAGTGCCGGCTTGGCGCTATGCCATCATTAATTACCCACATCCTTTGCTAACCAATGGACTTTCTATTCTTGACACCCCTGGGCTAAACGCATTGGGATTAGAGCCAGAATTGACCTTATCAACGATTCCAAGTGCCCATGCCGTGCTGTTTTTGCTAGGTATGGATACGGGGGTAACCAAGAGTGATTTAGAGATCTGGGAGCGCTACGTAAAAACCGGAATGCCGGCAAAAATGGCCGTGCTCAATAAAATCGATTTAATGTGGGATGAGCTTAAAACTGAGCCAGAAATTCAGGCCAGTATGGATCGTATGGTGCAATCAACAAGCCGTCAGTTGGGGCTTCCGGTTGAAAAAGTGTTTGCTGTTTCGGCACAAAAAGCTCTCATTGGCCGTATTAAAAATGATGCGGCGATGATTGCTCGCTCAGGGGTGGAGCGCTTAGAGCGTTTTCTCGCAGAAGAAATTATTCCGATTCGGCGGCAAATTTTAGCGCGTGCGGTCACCAATGAAATTGGCGGCATGATGGTGGCTAGCCATCGTAGCTGTGCGCAAAAGTTGAATGCCAATACGGCGCAAATGGATGAACTTCAAGGTTTATCTGGTAAGGGTCGTGATGTTGCGCAAAAGCTGTGGGAAAAAGTAACGGCCGAAAAAGAAATTTATACCAATGCTTTGGCCGAATATAAAACCCATAAAACTGAATTTAATAAGCAGCGTAATGCTTTATTGGATTTACTCAACCCATCAAAAATTGATGTGATGTGCGCCCGATCCATGCAGGCCATGGAAGATTCTTGGTATACCCGTGGGCTTACCCGTGGCATGAAATCCCTCATTGGCCTGATGGAGCAAGAGTTTAATGTGATTTCGGAAGTGGCTACGCATTCACAGGCGTTTATGCAAGGTTCTTATACAACCTTTCATACTAGATTTGGGTTTGAAAAAACCGAAATTCCGAAGCTTGATCTTGAAATGGCGCGCACTAAATTAAAGCTTTTAGTGTTTGAAACGGAACAGTTTTGTAATGATCCGATTAACTTATACGGCACCGAAAAGAAGTGGATGATCCGCCGCTTCTGGCGTATGTTAGTGGAAGAAGCGCGTCAAATTTTTGCTGACGCGCGCTCTGAAACAGAGCGCTGGCTCAATGAAACGCCCCTGCGGCTTGAGACGCAAATGAAAGACCACAAAGTTCATTTGCAGCAGCGTTTAGACTCGATGGCATCTCTCAACGCACGTACTGAGAATATTGACGGTGAGCTACGCAAGCTGCTTAACCAGCGGAAAGTAGTGCAAGATCAAGCGACGATGATTACCGACTTAATCGTAAAACTGCGCGAAACGGCACCGCCAAAAGTCTAAACAGCCGCTGTTTGTTGGTACGCTACACCAAAATTACATCAAATTGTTCTTGTGTGTAAGTGCTTTCAACCGATAGCGAAATCGGTTTTTTAATAAAATCTTCAAGCTCGGTAAGGCTTTGTGATTCTTCGTCTAAAAATAAATCAATGACGGATTGTGAGGCTAAAATTCGATATTCCTTGGTGTCAAATTGTCGTGCTGAACGTAGTAGCTCGCGCAAAATTTCATAACATATCGTTTTCGCACTTTTGATTTCGCCCCTACCTGAACAGGTAGGGCAGGGCTCGCACAAGACGTGCGCCAAGCTTTCACGCGTGCGCTTGCGCGTCATTTCTACCAATCCCAATTGGGTAAAGCCATTGACGGTGATGCGGGTGCGGTCGTGTGATAGCGCTTTTCTAAATTCAGCGAGTACCGCAGTCTTATGCTCTTCATTATCCATGTCGATAAAATCAACAATAATAATGCCGCCTAAATTACGTAAACGTAATTGGTGTGCCGCGACCAAAGTTGCTTCCAAATTCGTCTTAAAAATTGTATCGTCAAAGGTGCGCCCAGATACGAACGCACCGGTGTTCACGTCAATGGTAGTGAGCGCTTCAGTCTGGTCAATAATCACATAGCCGCCAGATTTTAAATCGACACGGCGCTCAAGCGCACGCTCGATTTCATCTTCTACACCAAATAAATCAAATAAGGGGCGTTCGCCGTTGTAGTGTTCTAAAACTGCTAATGATTTTCGGGTGTAGTGCTCGGCAAAGTCCTTAAGTTTGGCGTGGGTTTCGCGCGAATCAACGATGATGCGCTCGGTGGTATCTGTCACTAAATCGCGTAAGGTGCGTAGCGGTAAATCTAGGTCTTGGTAAAGCAAAGTTTGTGGTGCTGCCGTTTTCGCGCGGGCGCAAATACTGCGCCATAGTTTGATTAAATATTCAATATCGGCCGATAATTCTGCGTCGGTTGCCGTTTCCGCTACAGTGCGCACAATAAAGCCACCGGACTCACCTTCGGGAACTAGGGTATGTAGCTTCTCGCGTAAATGCTCGCGCTCCACTTCATCTTCTATACGTTGGGAAATGCCGATGTGATCGTCACCCGGCAAATATACTAGCAGCCGCCCCGCCATACTTAACTGTGTTGAAAGCCGTGCGCCTTTGCTGCCAATAGGGTTTTTGATCACCTGCACTAGCAGTGTTTGGCCTTCACTCAATAATTTTTCAATTGGCTTTTGCTCCGCAGTCTTGTCGCCATTCTTATCGCTACTTTTATGGTTTGCCCATAAATCAGCTACGTGCAAAAATGCGGCGCGGCCTAGGCCAATTTCGATAAATGCCGATTGCATACCTGGCAATACGCGACCCACGCGACCCAAGTAAATATTACCAACCAATCCTTGGTTGGCGCCACGCTCGATATGCAGTTCTTGCACCGCACCCATGTTCATAATGGCAACGCGTGTTTCTTGCGGCGTTACGTTGATGAGGATTTGTTCGTTCACGAAGTCACCGCCAAATAATTAGTTAGTTCGAGTGTACCGCAATTGCTGCTTTAGGCTAATTTAATTGTGCCAGCAGCGTTGCTGTTTCGTGCAATGGCAGCCCCATAACGCCTGAATAACTACCCGCCAGATGCGCCACGAAGGCGGCGGCTCGGCCTTGTACGGCGTAACTGCCAGCCTTATCCATGGGCTCGCCGGTGAGAATATAGCGCTGAATTTCAGACTCAGTTAACGCCTTAAAACGCACATCACTAACTGACAAAAGAAAGTGTAATGCGCCTTGATGATGTAAGGCGATACCGGTCATCACTTGGTGGGTCTGGCCCGACAGGGCGCGTAAAGTGGCAGCCGCATCATTCGTGTCTACAGGCTTACCGATAATTTTATTATTAAGTACTACGGTGGTGTCGGCTGCTAGAATCGGGCGCGTTACCAGTTTGCGCGCGAGCATGACCTTGTTGGCGGCATTAGCCTTTAGCGTTACGACGCGTTCGACATAATCGCGCGGCGATTCGTTGTCGAGTGGCGATTCATCTACATCGCACCGGCTTGCCCACGATGGATCATCCAAACGGCGTTTTGCCGATACCCCAATTGCGGGAGCCTCGCGCAAGAGCAATAGTTCGAATGGGACACCAATTTGATGCAACAATTCTCGGCGACGCGGGCTTTTTGACGCAAGATAAATGGTGGTTTGCATTTTACTCATTGACTATTGATGGTCGTTTTATTCGCGATGATAAGGATGATTTTGGGTGATGGACCAAGCGCGGTAAAGTTGCTCACACAATAATGGTTGCACCATTGCATGTGGCAGTGTGAAGCCCGATACCGCGATGGTTTTGTGTGCCTTTTGCTTAATGGATGGTGCCAAGCCATCGGCACTACCAATGATAAAGATGGGGCTCTCGCCATTGCTTAGCCATGCGGTTAGCCACGTGCTAAGTTGCATAGTTGTGAGCATGATGCCGCGCTCATCTAGCACAATGCGGGTGGCCGATTTGCTGTGTTTGCTAATGATGGTTTCAAGCCGTGCAGCTTCAGTTTCAAGCACAACTTGGGTTGACTTACTAGCGCGGTCTTCTGGTTTTAGTTGATCAATAACAATGCGGCATTCGGGCGGCATCCGCTTGGTGTAGGTGTCAACAGCATCCTGCGCCCAAGCGGGTAGTTTATGCGCCAATGCAACGACGGTGAGCTTCAATTAACTCTTTTTACGCCCGGCAAGTTTGACCGAGGCTTTGGCTTTTGGCGCGGTTTTTGTAGTGGCTTTGCTTGTTGCTTTTGCCGTAACTTTCGCTGCAGTTTTGGGCGCTGCTTTAGCCACTGATTTAACCACTGATTTAACCACGGCCTTGGCCACAGCTTTAGCGGCGGGCTTAGTAGTGGTTTTAGCGACGGTTTTTTTCGCTTTAGCTAATTTAACGGTGGCGGTAGATTTTTTTTCTACGGGTTTTTTCATGACTTTACTTGCTGTAGTTTTTGGAGCTTTAGCAACGATTTTGGCTACCGGTTTTTTTGCTATTTTACTAGGTGTTTTAGTGACAGCTTTCACTAATGCTTTTGCAGCTTTTACTATTTTTGCCACACCCGATACTTTTTTAGTTACCGGCTTGCTCGCTACTTTGGTGGTTACTTTAGGGGAGGGTTTTTTTACAGCAACTTTAGCAATCACTTTTTTAGCGACCGGTTTTTTTGCCGATACAGGAGTAGCTTTTTTAGTGGTAGGTTTGGCAATAGGCTTGACCGCTAATTTCGTGGTTGGCTTAGTGGTTGATTTAGTGGTTGGTTTAGTTGCAGCAGCTGTCTTGGTTACCTTTGGTACTTTGACGGCTATTTTTGCTACAGGTTTTTTCTTCGTAACAGCGGCTATGGGTTTTGCTTTAGTGATGGTTTTCTTAGCAACTGTTGTAGTTGGTTTGGTAGTAGCTTTTGTGGTTTTTAGCGGTGTTTTTGCGCTTACTTTTGGTGCCGCTACTTTCGCCTTCGCTGTGGCTTTGCTTACTACCTTGGCGGCTACTTTTGCTATCACCTTTTTTGGCGCAGGCTTCTTGGCAACAGTTTTCTTCTTCTTGGGTGCTACTACGGCTTCAGCCTTCTCTTCTTTGCGGGCTAAAACATCATCAACAGTCGTTGCCGCTTTAACCTTCTTGCCAGCAGGTACGGGGAACACCACACGACCCTCAGCCCAACGTTCCTCTAAATTATAATATTCGCGCGCGACCGGCTGCAAAATATGGATCACGATATCGCCTAAATCTACCAGAACCCACTCGCCAGCTTGTTCACCTTCTAGGCCAACAACGCTATGCCCAGCTTCGCGGGAACGATCGAGCACATTGCGTGCGAGGGCTTTAGTTTGGCGGGTTGAATCAGCACTCGTAATCACGACAAAATCGCATACGGTAGTAATATGCGTAACGTCGAGCATCAGGATATCGCGCGCCTTAATTTCTTCTAAAGCATCGATAACGAGTAGTGCTAGTGGCGTCAGTGTGGATGATGATTTGGTAGTGGTAGTTGATTTAGCCATGTTGTTGAAAATTGCCCCCAAGGGTTAAGTGATTAAAAGTTGATGCGGAAATTTTGCTGTTGCATTTATCGATAAAGCTTATTATCTAGAATGAATTGTGCAACTGGTGGTGCTAATAAATCGTCAAGCGATCCCATTTGCTTTATAGCGGCTCTTGCTTGCGTGGAAGAAGCGTTTGGCAAGTCTACCGCCAACTCCAACCAAGCGCCATGTGTTCCAGCACTAAATAATGCTACCGCGTTGTCAGCTTTGTGCTTAAAGATGCTATTTTTAAAAGCGTTTTCAGGCGTTTTTGTAGTGGCGATATTACCGTTTTCGCTTTTCGCCTCAATCTTCGCTTCTGTTCCCGCTTCTATCCGCATGGCGACTGCAAAATGCGCGTAGTCAAATAACTGTTCAAAACGGCTCCAAGTAGGCAATTGTGCGAAGGCATCGCTCCCGATAATCCACACAAGACTGACCTCTGCTTTAAACTCTGCTTCGTACTCCGCAGCAAGCTCGCTACGCAGTTCAATCAAGGTATCAATAGTGTAAGTGGGACCACTACGATGTTGTTCACGAGAGTCAATCACTACTTTACACCTGCTTTGCGCAAAATAGGGCTCATACGCAAATGCTAATTCAAGCATGATGTTACGTTGTAACGAGCTTGCTATGGGCATTCTGCCACGGTGATAAGGATTACCCACAGGCAATACAATTAACCGATCCAACGCCAAAAACCGTGCTGCTGCTACCGCTAGCGCCACATGCCCTTTGTGTACAGGGTCAAAGGTGCCGCCGAAGCAGCCAATACGGATCATTGGCGGCGACCAAGACGGTTTATGCGTAGCATTCGTGCTTAGCTACGAATTTGACCGGTGCCAAAAACCACCCATTTTTGTGATGTTAAGCCTTCCAAGCCCACAGGCCCACGCGCATGTAATTTATCGGTTGAAATCCCAATTTCAGCACCGAGCCCGTATTCAAACCCATCGGCAAAACGGGTAGAGGCGTTAATCATCACCGAGCTTGAATTCACCTCGCGCAAAAAGCGCATTGCGCGGCTGTGGTTATTGGTGATGATGCTGTCGGTATGCGCTGAGCCATAGGTTGCAATGTGATCCATCGCCGCATCGATATCGGCGACAATTTTTATCGACACGATGGGGGCTAAATATTCAGTATGAAAATCGTCTTCGGTTGCTACTTTCAAATTGGCATCAACGCCGCTGACTTTGATGATATTAAAAGCATCTGAAGATGCCCGTATTTCAACTTTTTTCATGGCGTAGATAGCAGCAATTTTAGGTAAGAATTGAGTTGCAATATCGGCTGAAACCAACAAACATTCCATCGTATTGCACGGGCTGTAGCGTTGGGTTTTGGCATTATCGGCAATGGCTAATGCCATCTCCATATCAGCATCAGCATCTACATAAACATGGCAAATGCCATCCAGATGTTTAATCACTGGCACTGAGGCTTCGTTGGCAATCCGCTCGGTTAAGCTTTTGCCCCCGCGCGGAATAATCACATCCACTACGCCTTTCATACGGATCAGCATACCTACTGCCGCGCGGTCAGGCGTGTCCAGCACTTGCACGCAATCGGCTGAAAGCCCAGCATCTACTAGGCCTTGACGTACGCACAAGGCAATTTGCTGGTTTGAGTTCAGCGCATCAGAACCGCCGCGTAATATGCAAGCGTTGCCCGATTTAATACAAAGTCCTGCTGCATCCGCCGTTACATTGGGGCGCGATTCGTAAATAATACCCACCACACCCAACGGCACCCGCATATGACCCACTTGAATGCCTGATGGGCGAAATTTTAAGCCGCTTATTTCACCCACAGGGTCAGTCAAGGTCGCAATTTCGCGCAGGCCTTGCGCCATTGCGGCAATGCTGGTGCGCGATAGCTTTAAACGGTCCACAAAAGCCTGTTCTAAGCCCATCTCGACGGCACGCGCGACATCGTTGGCGTTGGCTTGCAGGAGCGCCTCGGTGTTGCTCATGAGATGCAGTGCAATGGCCTCAAGTGCAGCATTTTTTTGCGCCGTGCTGGCAGCACTTAATTTGCGTGCCGTCGCTTTGGCGGTGGCGCCGATATGTTGCATGGTTTGTTCAAGTGAAATAGTGGCATTCATTATTCAAATTTCGGTAAGTTGTTGTCATTGCTGCTGCCCGCCATGTGCATACCCAATTTCAGCAAATGGTCCCACGGTTCACGGCTATCAATGCCCTTTATCATGCGGTCAATTTGCGCGGCGTGCAAGAGCATTGCTTCTAAACCTGCGCGGCTGTGGCGGCGTACGCTACGGCCAAGTTCCGCCATTTTCGACGCGTGTGGTGGGCGACCAGATGTGGTTGCACCAGCTACCCGCAGCATGGAACGTAGCTCGTTGGCGAGTACCCACAGCAATAGTGGGGGTGCTTCACCTTCAGCGCGTAGGCCGGACAACATTTGATCGAAGCGCTTGGCATCGGCTTGGTGAATCGCCTCTGTTAGTGAAAACGGATTAAAGCGCGATACATTGAGTACACAGTCGCGCAATTGCTCCTCAGATACTTCGCCGGGTGGGCACAGTAATGCTAGTTTTGCTACTTCCTGTGCGCCAGCAATTAAATTACCTTCTACGGCCTCGGCTAAAAATAGTAGCGCGTCCGTGTTGGCGCTTTGCTGGTTACGCTGCATACGGGCTAGCAACCATGCAGGTAGTTTTGCCAAGTCAACTGGTTGTGATTCGATCACAAACCCAGCCGATTCAAGCGCCATAAACCATTTGGTGTTGCGGGTTTGCCAATCAATTTCCGGCAAGATTACAATGCTGATGGTGTCTTCGGGCAATTGATTGCAAAACGCTTCTAATGCCGCACTACCTTCGCGGCCGGGTTTACCACTCGGAATGCGAATTTCTAAAATACGTTGGCTTGCAAACAGCGATAAGGCGTTCACAGCCATGGTTAACTTACTAAAATCAAAGCCACGTTCAAAGGTATAAATTTCCTGCTCAGAATAGCCCGCCTCACGCGCTGCTTTGCGTAGTGCATCACATGCTTCAATGATGCCCAATGGCTCGGCACCGTGTACGACATAGAGCGGTGAGAGTTTTTTATGCGGTGATTTTAGAAATTGCTCCGCTGTTTGTTTGATGGCCATAGATGCCCTATTTTATGGGGTTACGGCTTTGCAGGGCTAGCGGGGATGGGAGCGAGGGGCGCACTTTTCGCTAAATCGCTCTTTACTAAATTAGAAGCAACTGTAACGCGCCGCATAATTTGTTGGGCTATGTCGCGTTCCATATCAGCAAACAATAAAGCTTCTTCTTGTTGCTTAGAAACCACCTGCGCATCGTCAAAGCTCATGCGCCGAACCAATGATAGTTCGTTGGTGGCGATGATGACAGCACCCGTGGCTTCAACGAGCTGGAATTGCACCGTAGTTTTTAGTTGAAACTCGCGCACTCTACCCGCGCCGGAGAGCGACAGAATTTTCTTATCGCGATCTTCTAAAACAATATTGAGCTGCGCCTGTGCCGCTTTGGCATTGGGCTCAAACTTATTAGTGGCTTGCAATTCACGTTTTAAGGTACTTATTATTTGCGAGTTCGGTGCGGCACTGATGAATACTCCAGTGTACGGCACTACATAATCGCCGCGCAATGCAAAGCCGCAACCAGCGAGACTGGCAACGGCTGCAAATAAGCACACGGCATAACAGCGCTGGCGCAGCGCTGTCAGCGATACCTTAGAGTGCCACATCAAGCCACCACATTAACGAGTTTGCCGGCCACAACGATCACTTTTTTCACTGCGCGCCCTTCTAAATAATGCTGTACTTGTGCGTCCGCTAAAGCAGTTTGTTCAATCACTTCTTTGCTGGCGTTGGCCGCGACGCGGATAGCGCTACGTAATTTGCCGTTAATTTGCACCACTAATTCTAGCTCGTCCTGTTGCAACGCGGCATCGTCTACCTGCGGCCATGCGGTATCAAGTATATCGCCAGCGATTTTCGCATAACCCATATCAAGCCATAACTGCGCTGTAATATGTGGGCATACGGGGTATAGCAATCGTAGCAAGATTGAAAAGCCCTCGCCAATTACGGCGCTTGCAGCAGCATCATTGGTGGCGCTGAAGGTGTCTAAGGTGTTGAGTATTTTCATGCAGGCCGATAACACGGTGTTGTACTGTAAGCGTTTATAGTCGGCATTGGCCTGCTTTAGGCTTAAATGCACTTCAAAACGGCATTTTTTTGCAGCGCTACTTAAGTCGGTAAATGTTGTTGCTGAAGCACCTACAGCCTCGTGTTTTACTGCAAACGCCCATAAGCGATTCAAATACCGCGAGGCTCCTGCTACCCCAGTATCTGACCAAGCCGCACTCATATCTGGAGGGCCTGCGAACATAGTAAAAAACCGCGCCGTATCCGCGCCAAAGGTGGCGATAATATCTTTTGGTTCTACTACATTATTTTTGGATTTCGACATTTTTTCAATGCCGCCCAAATGCACGGGAAGCCCATCTTCCTTAGCGGTAGCGCTAATTGGTTTGCCTTTTTCGTCATGGTGAACTGTGACTTCGGTAGGGTAAAACCAGCGTTTGGAACCATCTTCACTTTGACGATAAAAACTCTCGTTAAGCAACATGCCTTGCGTGAATAAATTCGTAAACGGCTCGTCAAATTTGATTAGGCCAAAATCACGCATGACCTTCGTCCAAAATCGGGCGTAGAGTAAATGCAACACCGCATGCTCGATGCCGCCAATGTACTGATCCATTGGCATCCAGTAGTCATTACGCGCGTCCACCATCGCATTAGCCGAATCGGGCGAACAATAGCGCATGTAATACCACGATGAATCCACAAAGGTATCCATAGTGTCTGTTTCACGCTTGGCAGGCTTACCACACTTCGGGCAAGCAACGTATAAAAACGCCGCATGCTTGTTGAGCGGATTG
>JANMDR010000205.1:0-13642 GCA_031376425.1 Betaproteobacteria bacterium | reverse complement strand
AGATAGCGACAAAGGCGAATTTAATTCGTTCCCAGTCTGGACTTCTAATATTGGGGGAACTTTATCCAGTAGATTTCCAGAGCTTTTATCTGCTGGGGAGTTATTCCATGTTGGCACGAAAGAAGAAATTGATGCATCGTTTAAGGAAGTTCTTAAACTCATGGATACCGCTGCAATACCATGGTTTAATTCAGTTGACTCCTATGATAGATATATAAGTTATATCCGTCGTGATGGGTTTGATCCGCCTTGGCGATTTCTCGAACAATTGAAGCGAGGAATTCTTTTAGGCTTTGAAAAAGAAGCGACCTTTTTTAGTGATAAGTATAAGTAATGCGTTGCCCAAAGAAATACGGATACGCCCGAAAGCTTCAATAATCGCCATCGTGTATGCATGATGGTGATTTTTTGTGCCGTTGAATCTAAATTGTATGTTCGCTAATTTCGCCCCCCCCCCATAAAGAGTTTTATTGTATGATAACACTAATTGAATTAGATAAATTCGCAAAAGATGGTTTTAGTAATCAAATGCGGCGACGGGGGTTTGCAGTAGAAAGGAAAATGTATTTTTGGCGTAAACGCGGCCAGTTTTTTGATGTTTTTTGGTCAGAAATTCTTTCGAGCCGTGGATCATGGCGGGTTCACGTAACAATTTTGTCCCCTTGGGTCGATAGCGATGAAGGCGAATTTAATTCGTTCCCAGTCTGGATTCGTAATATTGGGGGAACGTTATCCAGTAGATTTCCAGAGTTGTTAGAAAGCGGGGATTTATTTGATGTTGCGACGAAGCCGGAGATTGACGCATCATTTAATGAAGTTCTCAAGCTCGTAGATACCGTTGCGGTGCCATGGTTTGATTCAGTTGACTCATATGATAGGTATGTAAGTTATATTCGTCGAGATGGATATGATCCGGCTTGGCAGTATCGTGAACAAGTGAAACGTGGGATTCTTTTAGGCTTTGAAAAAGAAGCGACTTTTTTTAGTGATAAGTATAAGTAATGCATTGCCTGCCGAAATACGGCTACGCCAGAAAAGCTTTAACCATCGTCATCATGTATCTATGCATGATGGCGATTTTTTGCGGCCAGATAAACGTAAGTTTTGCATTTGCTAACCCGCTTGTATGACGACACTACTTGAATTAGATAAATTCGCAAAAGATGGTTTTAGTAATCAAATGCGGCGACGGGGGTTTGCAGTAGAAAAGAAAATGTATTTTTGGCGTAAACGCGGGCAGTTTTTTGATGTTTTTTGGTCTGAAATTCTTTCAGGAACTAACCTTTGGCGCATTCATGTAACAATATTGTCCCCTTGGGCTGATAGCGACAAAGGCGAGTTCAATTTGTTCCCAGTCTGGACTTCTAATATTGGGGGAACTTTATCAAGTAGGTTTCCAGAGCTTTTATCTGCTGGGGAGTTATTCCATGTTGGCACGAAAGAAGAAATTGATGCATCGTTTAAGGAAGTTCTTAAACTCATAGATACCGCTGCAATACCGTGGTTTGACTCAGTAGATTCATACGATACTTATGTAAGTTATATTCGACGAGACGGATATGATCCGGCTTGGCAGCATCGTGAACAAGTGAAGCGTGGAATTCTTTTAGGTTTTGAAAAAGAACCTACCTTTTTTAGTGATAAATATAATTAATGCGTTGCGTACAAAAATACGAGTACGCCCGATGCGTAGATTTAAAGCGCGGTGATTTGCCGGTGCAATCAATACTACGCTGCTTGCGCCCTACGAATATTACATAACATGAAGAGTCAATTGTTAGAGTGCCCTTTGCTCAATTCACCGGTTCTTTTTTGTACTTCAACCTCCAGTGCGGAAACAATGGCACGCAACCTAATTCCGTCAAATCCATTTTGCTGCCTTACGTAGCGCGCATCTGGATTATTCAAATCGCCTCTATTTTTGGAGTCCATCGCAATGTTCAAAGCCTCTTGAAATTGTAATTCGTCGTGAAAAATTAATGAGATTGAATTCGCTGCATCACTCATCACGACGGCTTTGAGTGGACACGCATCCACTAATAACTTAAAGCTCTTATCTAAAGACGCTAGCATTGGCACGAAGAAATCACACTTTTTATCGCCAACCGAACGTTGCAACGCAAAGTGTACTTTCAGTGAACGTAATAATGAAATATCCCACGAAATACCCTTTAAATGTGAGAGCGCGTTTGTGCTTGGCACCTGAATTGGCAAGAAAAATTTCGGCACTAACCCAACCCCGCCCATAAGCTTCCAACCAAAGTAAATTTCCTGCTTGGCAAATTTTCCAATGCGCTGCACGGAAAAAGCGAGCAGTTCATTCAACGCGCCTGAAATTGTAAAGCTCGGAGACCAGCGCAAAAGCATTGCTTTTAATAGCATGGCATACGTAGCGAGCCGTCTAGTTTGCAAGACTTCCATTTGACCACTTTCCGAAAACAAACTCAAAGTCTCTTTTGCTTCCGCCTCCGCATCCTGATAACTGCATAGAAATTTTGGCTTACCTGGGGATACCGCTAACGCATCAGGGCAAATATGGTCTAACAACTTAAGCGCAGTGAGGGTTCGAATTGGACGCGAGTTTTTCGTATCGCCAAAGTGTTCGTACTCTTCTGTTAGGTAAGCTAAATAACTAAAGTTTAGATTTTCTGCACCGCTACCTTTTAGTAGGACCAATAATTTATAAATATCAGTTGGTTTCGACACGCCTTTGCCAATAGAAAAACATCGAAAAGCCTCGGCAATATTTTTATCCAATATTACAGAAAAATCCAACGTAATTTGTGCGGTGCCCTCCATAGTCGCACGATAAATATCGTCTGTATAAAAAAACAGTGCGTTACCGTCAAAGAAAGATGTAAAAAGCGGGCACAGCGATTCGATTTCTCTTAATGAGATACTCGTCTTATTTAACTTCGCAGCTTTGCTCGCGCAAATGACACGCAACCCTCGAAAATTTTCCCGATTACTTTCAATGATGCTCTCGAAAGAATTTTCTGGACTCGCGTACACAATCGCCGATATTGCTTCGCTCATACGCTGAGCAGCGGCAATTGCATCGCTCTTGCCTATATCTGCCATTCTATAAACCCTTCATATTATTAAGATACGATAGCTGCAAAATCCCGATGTGGCGCGTTACTATAGGCATGATGTGAGTAATGTAGGTGACAATAATCCAACGCAAAAAATACATCAAGGGCATATTAAAATTGAAAATCATTGCCCACGAGCTTAGCTCGTTTTCTTAGCCATCCTTTTTTTGCCTTCAACCGATATTGCCCCCGCTCGTTTAAATGATTTTATAAAAGCTACTTTTCTAAATCGCAACGCTGACCAATCTTCGTCAATAGCCACTTGGCGCACCGGCTCGTAGCCTGCGTCGCCTAGGGTTTGCCAGCCAGTGTCACGATTAAATTCGCATTGGTATTTTTTCGAAGTTTGTTTTGGATAGGCAAACCATAAAACACCGTCATCGGCAATTTTTGCCGTTAAGGCTTTGGTCGATTGATCCACTTCTTTTTGGGTCGTGGCGAATACTAGCGCAAAGGTCACCGTCTTGGCTTGTTTCGCGTCACGTAAAATTTCCCGCCCCTCTAGTGCTGCAAGCGCCGCCTCAAAACTTTCAGGCGCGTTGATTACAACAAGTTGCGTTTCGGTTTTAAGATTGAGTTTATCAAAGACATTAGGCATGTAAGTCCTTTAGTTTTTCAAACGTTGTGCCCCATCTGTAGCGAGCCATCCACTAGTCACTAGCCTGCTTGCTGCTTCGATTTTGCCATGACCGATTGCACCGTCATCACTACGCCAACGATGATAGCGCCGATTAGCACCCCGACTAGCGCATCAATAGCGAGCGGAAATGCCATCTTGCCAAAGCCGCCTAATGTGGCGGCAAAAGTTTCCACCCAATGGTGTAGCGGGGCAATACCGTGGGTGATAATGCCGCCGCCGACTAAAAACATGGCAGCAGTACCGGCAATGGATAAAAATTTCATCAACATAGGTGCCGCAGCGAGCAAGCCAAAGCCGAGTTTACGCAGCAGTTGTGCGCTCACGTTGGTCCCAGTTTTCTGGGTGAGATAGAGCCCAGCATCATCCATTTTTACGATCCCAGCCACCAGACCATAAACGCCGACCGTCATCACCACAGCAACGAGGGCGAGCACCGTAAATTTTGTCATAAAAGGAGCTGTAGCCACAGTGCCTAATGTGATGACAATAATTTCTGCGGATAAAATAAAGTCAGTACGAATCGCACCTTTAATTTTTTCTTTTTCCATCGCGACCGCATCAGAGGGTTCTAGCAATGCTTCTGTAGTGGCTTCGGGATGGTCGTTCTCATGACCTCTATGCAAAAATGAATGGGCAATTTTTTCAAAACCTTCAAAGCATAAATAAGCGCCGCCTATCATTAATAGCGGAATAATTGCCCAAGGTGCCAATGCGCTAATAGCTAATGCGGCGGGTACTAAAATAAGCTTATTTTTAAACGAGCCTTTGGCCACGCCCCACACTACTGGCAGTTCGCGGTCAGCGTTCACACCGGCAACCTGTTGTGCGTTTAAAGCCAGATCATCGCCGAGCACACCAGCCGTTTTTTTTGCCGCTATTTTAGTCATCGCGGCGACGTCATCCAGTACGGCAGCAATATCGTCGAGCAAAATAAATAAACTTCCAGCCATGGTTGAAATCCTAAGAGCGGTTATAAAATTTCCTGCGGCATAGAGTCATGCCTAAAGCCACAGTCTATAAGAGACGGTTAGTCATCTGTTTCTTCGCCTAAAAATCCACCGCTTTGGTGCTGCCAAAGTCTGGCGTAAAGTCCGTTGGCGGCCAGCAATTCATGATGGTTGCCTTGCTCAACGATGCGCCCGGCATCCAGCACAATGAGCCTATCCATCGCGGCAATGGTAGAAAGTCGGTGCGCAATCGCGATTACGGTTTTACCTTCCATCAAACTGTATAAACTCGTTTGTATCGCCGCTTCCACTTCTGAATCTAAGGCGCTGGTGGCTTCGTCTAGCAACAATATCGGTGCATCTTTTAGCATTACTCGCGCGATGGCTACACGCTGGCGTTGCCCACCTGAAAGCTTCACGCCGCGCTCGCCCACATGCGCATCGTAGCCTGTGCGACCGGTCGGATCACTTAGGGTCTGGATAAAATCATGAGCCTGCGCACGCTCGGCTGCAGCCACCATTTGCGCTTCGGTAGCGGCGGGTTTGCCATACAAAATATTATCGCGCACGGCGCGATGTAACAGTGATGTATCTTGCGTTACCATACCAATTTGTTCGCGTAGGCTGTCTTGCGTTACCTGCGCAATATCTTGGCCATCAATTAAAATGCGGCCCGATTCCACATCGTAGAATCGCAGCAATAAATTAACCACAGTGGATTTCCCCGCGCCAGAGCGCCCGACTAAACCAATTTTTTCGCCGGGTTTGATGGTGAGCGATAAATTTTCGATGACGGTTTTCTGGCCACCGTAATTGAAGTGCAAATTTTCTAGTACAACTTCACCAGCACTTACTTTAAGTGCTTGCGCCCCCGCAACGTCCACCACACTGTGCGGGCGTGATAACGTGTTTAAGCCATCTTGCACGGTGCCAATATGCTCAAACAAGGCGGACATTTCCCACATTACCCAATGCGAAATACCGTTGAGCCGCAGCGCCATTGCGGTTGCTGCTGCTACTGCGCCAACACTGGCAATATTTTGCGTCCACAAATACAGTGCCATCCCTGCTGTGGCACTAATGAGCAACACGCTTAAGATGTGATTGACGATTTCAAAGCCCGTCACCAAACGCATCTGAATTTTTACCGTCGCTAAAAATTCCATCATCGCTTGTTTGGCATAGCCTGCCTCGCGGTGCGAATGCGAAAATAATTTAACGGTAGCAATATTGGTATAGGCGTCGGTAATACGTCCGGTCATGAGTGAGCGTGCATCGGCCTGTGATTTTGCAATGCGTCCCAACCGTGGCACAAAAAACCAAAGCGCGAGAGTATATAAACACAGCCAAGCCAAAAACGGCAGCAGTAGTAGCCCGCCGAAATTACCCAGCACCGCCATCATGGTAAAGAAATAAATAATGACGAACACGAGAAGTTCGCTAAAAATAAACCAAGTATCCCGCACCGCTAGGGCGGTTTGCATAACCTTGGTAGCAACGCGGCCCGCAAACTCATCCTGATAAAAACTAAAACTTTGCCCGAGCATATGGCGATGAAAACGCCAGCGCAATAACATTGAAAAATTAGCGGCTAACGTTTGTTGCTTGATGGAGGATTGCAAACTAATAAGCAGCACACTCAAAGCCAGCACGGCGATGAGTTGCAACAAACGCGTGCCTTCCTGCGCCCACAGCAAATGACGCGGCACTGCGGCGAGCCAATCGACGATGCTGCCCATCATTGAAAATAACAGCGCTTCAAATGCCCCGATACCAGCGGTTAAAAAAACCAGTGCGAGCAAATAAGGACGTACGCCCAAGGTCGCATGCCATAAAAAAGCCCAGAATGTTTTCGGCTGGGCGTCGTAGTCAATATCCGGAAACGGCTTGACCAGTGATTCAAAATATTTAAACATAAACCAGTTAACAGGAAATTCAATAAAAATGACTATGATTAGATGAAAGAAGCCCTAAATAAGGGGCTGTAGCTATGCTTTCGTGGCTAGGTGCTCAGGATTTAGCGATTCAGCCACCAAATTGTGCCGTTGAGAAATGTAGCAAAGCTTACCCATGCTAAATACGGTACGAGTAGCCACGCGGCCAATGCATCAATAGGCTTAAAGCGCAGAATGGTCAATACAATCAGTGCCCACATGATGACGATACAGCCTAGCGCCAGCGCTGGACTTTGCAGACCAAAAAACAGTGCGGACCATGACCCGTTAACCAATAATTGCGACGCGTAAATCCACATGGCCGTGGATCTTTCCGCAGCGGCAATTGTGGTTTTAGTCCACACCCGCCACGCTGCAATCGCCATCATAATGTAAAGGGTGGTCCATATTGGTCCAAATATCCAATTGGGTGGATTCCAAGATGGCTTGACGATAGTCTTATACCACGCATCAGGGCCTAAGCTAGGGCCTGATGCGGGGCCAAAAATGGCACCAAGAGAAGCCACAATTGCCGAGGCTATCAGCAACAATATCAGTTTTGCCCAACGGTTTTCAAACATCTATTTTTCTGCCTTTGCGGCCATTGCGGCATCGTATTTTGCAACACCATCAATAATCGCTTTTTTCGCTTCTTCAGGCCCCAGCCAGCCTTCTAGCTTCACCCATTTACCTAGCTCTAAATCTTTATAGTGCTGGAAAAAATGGGCAATTTGGTTCAAGGTAATTTCTGGTAAATCGCGTGGGGTTTGGACACTGCGATAAATAGAGCACACTTTATCAATTGGTACGGCCAGTAATTTTTCATCGCCACCTGCCTCATCCGTCATTTTTAGCACGCCCACCGGACGGCAACGTACCACCACGCCGGGTTGCAGCGCGAACGGGGTAATCACCAGTACGTCTACCGGATCACCATCGTCAGATAAGGTATGCGGAATATAGCCGTAGTTACAGGGATAGTGCATGGCGGTGGACATAAAGCGGTCAACAAAAAGCGCCCCAGTGGCTTTGTCGAGCTCATATTTTATGGGATCACCATTCATCGAAATTTCGATGACGACATTGAAATTATTGGGTACATCGGAGCCAGCATCGACGCGATCTAAATTCATAAGAGTGCTTTCAGCTAAAAGTTAATATGCGAATAGTAAAATGGAAATACAAATAGATTAAAGTATTGGGGTAAGGTATTAGGGTAACGCAGCAAATACGTGTATTGTAGCTATGTTGGAAAGGTTTCAAGTCTCACATTATCGCGGTTTAATCACCAATGCGCTATGCGCATAGAAATGGAGCAACTGTGCACGCCATGCATTCCACGCACCAAACATCGGTGCAAGAACCAAATTTCCCGCTTAACGGCGATGAAGCGCGTCGTTATCCGCTAATTTTAACCTTGGATGCCAACGGGATTCCACATCGTTGGATTACCTGGCAGCATGCAGTTTGGTATTACGCCAAAGCCCGTGTGGCATGGGAAATGGGTTCAGAAGCGTTTACCGTTCACGGTGGCAAATGTCGTGATACCGGTGAAACTTCTGCTGTTACCTCGTCTTCAATCATCGCGATTCGCGGTAAAGCCATGGCAATCAAAGGCTTTACACAGGTACCACCGCTCAATAATCGTGAACTTTTTAATCGTGATCGGCAAATATGCGCCTATTGCGGCGGCGAATTCGGTCATACCAAGCTCACCCGTGATCATATTGTGCCGTATTCAAAGCGTGGGCTAGATACGTGGATGAATGTAGTCACCTGCTGCCGTTCCTGCAACGAGCGTAAAGGCAATCGATTGCTGCAAGATGCGAATATGCAATTGCTCTATGCTCCCTATGTACCCAATCGCGCCGAATTTTTGATTTTGGCGAATCGGCGGATTCTAACAGATCAAATGGAGTTTTTAAAACAACATGTAAGCGCCCAAAGCCGCATTCATTTGTAAGTCAAGTTTGTGTCAAAGCGTGAGTGATGATAAGGTTATGCTTATATAAGATAAAAAAAGTGTTATAACTCCATGGTAATTCGACAAGCTCTCGATACAGCCGCTATTTTTAGCGCCAGTAGTATCGCCAACGATGCCACGCGTATGCGTATTCGTGAGCGTTATATATTGGCGCGTTTTCCCCAGTTTGCCGCGCAACGCGCCGATCTCACGGTACCAGAAATTGTGCTGCGCTACGCCCATGAAATGGCTGAAGATGGCTTAACCCAGCGGGCTGCTGAGTTAATGACCTTAGCCATAGAAGAAAATCGCGGCCTGCGCAAGGTGTGGTTAGCGCTGATTGAGTTTTCATTTTTACAGGGCGACTCGCATCGATTAAGTGAGCTTTGTACCGCGTTTAAACGCGAGTTTCCTGATGCTACCTTGGAAGAGTTTTTGTTATTAGATGGCCTGACTGAGCCCGATGCGGATATTGAGGCGGTGCGCACGAAATTACGCTACTGGGCCAGTGGTGCTACGGTGGCGTCTATCGCTGATGCTAACGGCTTGCGCCGCGACTTATTTGCCCATTAAAATGGAACTTGTCCCCTTAAGCGGTCACCCCAGTTTTTCTAATAGTGCTGCGCCAAGCAGCATGACGAAGGCGCATAGCGCGTGGGCAGAATTTTTTCAAGGCTTCATAGGTGGCAGCAATAAGGGGCTATCTGCGGCATTAAACAATGCCTCGACGGCGCAGCGCCTAGGTGCTGCCGTAGCTGAGTTTGAGCGTATTTCGGCTGATGAGCGCCTGAGTATCCTGCAGGGTACGGCGATGGCGAGCGACGCTAAAAATACCGGCGCTGATTGGGTGGTATCGCAATACGCGGCGTTATTGCGGTATGCCCAGCAAACGCGTGATTCTGAGCGCGCTCATCGTGCTAAAAATGCCCATAAAATTGTTGATAGTGATCGGCCTTCAGTCACCGAGGCGATGCTCTTTGGCTATAGTTTATTGCTATCCGGTCATTTGTATAAATGGCGCATGGTTGCCGGTTTGCAAGGCGGTCAAAGCCAAGAACACTTAACGGATATTGTGGATCAATATCGGCGCGCCCATGCAGACGGTTTGGCCGATGTTGCCATTGAAATTCAGGTAGAAGGGCGCCCCATTATCGCCAGTGTCGAAGCCATATTTGTGCGCGCTTTATTGGTACACCGCTTGAGCAGCGGTAATTTAAATAATCGCCAACTGGATATTTTAGATAATTGGTTTTGCGATTGGATGCGGGCGCTGTGGCTTACGCGCGATGCACCGATAAGTGCTGCTTTTGCCTTCGATTTAGCCAGTGGCCAAGGGCTGCGCCCCAATGCCGAAGATAGCGATGTGGCGGCCACTACGCCGCAAAATAAACAAATGGTGTATTTGCCTATGCATGCAGTCCAACGCCGTCTCGATGAGGCCGTTGCCATGTTCCATCGTGGCAAAGTGGCACCAGGCTGGGGTTTGGGTCAGGCATTTCGCATTGAAGAGCATATTGGCGTGATGGATTATTTAGCCCGCGAGATGACGTCTAGTTTAGGGGGGGTAGGGTCAAAGCCAACCGAAAAACCCACGCGCGTGCTGTTACCCCCTGATACTGCCGTGGCCGTGTATGTTGGCCTGAATGATGTTTGGAGTTTCGCCGCCGTTAAGCGTGCCACATCGAGTAAGCGCGGTAATGGGGTATCAACTGGAACCCACGCCTATCCGGCGTTTTCGCAAAAAGCGGGAAATTTCGCGCCCATAGATTTAGCGCGCAAAACATGGCCGCTCCACGATATGAGCACAACGGGTGCAGGTTTTGCTTTAGATCACGGCTTAGCACAAAGTGTTGAAACCGGCGATTTGTTGAGCCTGACCCACACCAATGCCCGCGAGCCAATTATCGGCTACGTTACCCGCAAGGCACCGCAGCAATCGGGTAATCGGGTGATGGTCGGCATGCAAATATTAGCGCGCAATGCAGTGCGTATTACTTTAGATCATCTGGTACAGCCCGAAAGCGGCGCACAACGGCCGGGAGTATCGGCGCTGTTTATTCCGGGGGAAGAAATAGCTTCCACGGGTCAGCCTGGTGTGCGCTCAAATATATCGGGCCAACTCAGGGGGGATGATTCCATCATCATCAGTGAAACTATCTCTAAGGCGCAATCCAGTCTGCGCTTAAAAGCGGGAGAAACGGCGTACACCATTCGTTTTGGTCGCGTGCGCCTGCGGGGCAGAGGCTGGAATATGGTGGCTTTTGAAGTAGTGGCAGCCGAGCCGATTGCGTAAAAAGTAGCAGCTAGCTGCGACTTTTTTGCCTATTCATTGACCCAAGTCAATAAACCGTTTCCCAACGAAATATAGTATTGAGCTTTCCACTTCACTTGCGGAGCTCACTATGTACAAACGAATTTTGATTGCTACTGATGATAGCGCACTGTCTAAAAAGGCGGTGGTGTCCGGCATTAAAATGGCTAAGGCACTCGGCGCAGAGGTAGTCGCCTATACCGCGGTCGTGCGCAGCTATTACGAAAACGCGGGGCTGTTAGCGCCGAATGAAATCACGCGTATCGATACTGCAGCCCACGAAAGTGCCGCAATTGTGGTGAATGAATTGCAAGACCAAGCGCTGCACCAAGGACTTACCGCCACCGCTATCGTCGGGCACGAGCCAATTGCTGAGGGTATCATCGCTGCCGCCAAAAAGTATAAATGCGACTTGATCGTAATGGCATCTCACGGCCGCAAGGGGTTCAAACGATTACTGGTAGGCAGTGAAACATTAGACGTACTGACGCATTCCCACATTCCGGTGCTGGTTTTAAGATAGGTAGTAAAAAATACGCTATCGACATCCTTGTCTTTTTTCAGCGCGAGGCTTCATCATGTATAAAAAAATTCTAGTTGCTGTTGACGGCAGCCAAACTGCACATGCAGCACTAAATTCTGCTCTGCAATTGGCAGGCGAAGCGAAAGGCCGGGTTTTGTTGGTTCATGTTGTGAATGAGCTAAGTTACTTTAATGGTCACGAATCCTACGGTATTTATTTGGCGGAGCTGATCGAAATCGCGCAAAAAGCGGGCAACAAAATATTAGATGACGCGTTCGCGTTAGCATCTGCTGTAGGGGCCACCGCAGAACGATTGTTTGTTGAAAAGCATGACGAATATTTAGGCGACACTATAGCCAATGCCGCGACGAATTGGGGTGCTGATTTGATCGTAGTGGGCACCCATGGACGGCGCGGCCTCGGGCGCCTATTGCTTGGTAGCGGTGCGGAGCAAATTATTCGCTTCGCACCCGTACCGGTATTGGTCGTTCGTTCTGAAGATGTCGATACAGATCATCCAGCGAAGAAATAAGAATCGCTAGCCGCCCTCAGCGAGCAGCCACTAGAATTAAGACAACGTTAGTACCACGCGTGCTTCTACCTCGCCGCGTCCTAACCGATCTAACACTTGGTTGATGGCTGATAGTGGCTGCAACTCAATATCGGCTTTTACCTTTCCCTCAGCGGCAAAAGCCAGCGCCTCGGCCATGTCCTGTCGCGTGCCAACTAATGAACCGCGCACCGTGATGCAATTGAGTACAACATCAAATAGCGGGAATGGAAATTCGCCCGGCGGTAAGCCCGTTAATACACAGGTGCCGCGCTTGCGGGTCATGCCCACACCTTGCTTTAACGCGTCCAGCGACGGTGCGGTGATCAGTACACCGTGGGCACCGCCGTCCGTCGCCTTTTTCACGAGTTCAACGGCGTTTGGCAAATTGGCATTCACAATGGCATCGGCACCCAAACGTGTTGCGTGCTGCAGCTTGTCGTCGTTGGTGTCAACAGCGCAAACGTGCAGCCCCATTGCCTTTGCGTATTGAATCGCCAAATGACCCAAACCACCAACACCAGAAATCGCTATCCAGTCACCAGGTTTGGTCGCGGCCTCCTTGATGCCCTTGTACGTTGTGACACCAGCACAAATAATAGGCGCGGCATCGCGTGCGGCTAAGCCAGCGGGAATACGCGCAACATAGTTGGGGTCAGCCAAGATGTATTCTGCAAAGCCACCGTTTTTGGTATAGCCGCCAAATTGCGCCTCGCCGCATACTGTTTCCCACGCAGAGAGGCAATGCTCGCAATGGCCGCAGGCTGAATATAACCACGGCACCCCTACACGATCACCTTCTTTTACGTTCTTCACGCCCGCGCCGATGGCCGCAACCAGCCCAATGCCTTCATGACCGGGAATAAACGGCGGCGTTGGTTTTACGGGCCAGTCGCCGCGTGCCGCGTGTAAATCGGTGTGGCATACCCCGCAGGCCTCCGTCTTAACCAGAATCTGACCAGCTCCGGGAGTAGGAATATCCAACTCGCGAAGCATAAGGGGTTGCCCAAATGCTTCAACAACAGCGGCTTGCATTTTATTAGTCATACTATGCTCCATTTTTTATTTAGTAGCCTAAGTCGTTACCGTAGCTTCCGGCTGCATTTAAATATACTGTAGATGCGCAAAAATAGGGCAGCTACAGATAATTGTTGATTTAAATTTCATCAAACAGCTTTGCTCATGTACCCCATCCACGGCCAATAAGTGAGCGCGAAAATAAGCAACAACACCATCGCGGCCAGCGTGAGCACTAAACCGGTACGCACGAAGTCCTTGGCATCAAAAGTATCGGTGCCGTAGGCAATCATATTTTGCGGTGCATTCACGGGCAGGATGAAGCCAAAGCTCACTACAAATTGCAATAGCATGGTCATACCGATAATATTGATTCCCGGCGTTTGCACTGCCATCAGCACGCTGATAACGATGGGGATCATGGTCGATGCTAACGCCGTAGCGCTCGCAAAACCTAAATGAATCACAATGAGAAAAAGCGACAGCAACATCAGTATTGCGAAGGCGCTAGCATGTTGCAGCCCCAGATTTTGCACGATAAGATTAGCCAACCACCCCGCCGCGTTGGTACGTAACAATGCCGTACCCACGCTGATACCCGCCGCAAATAAAATTACCGTGCCCCAAGGAAACCCGCGTTGCGACTCTTTCCAGTCCATCAC
>JANMDR010000200.1:0-7358 GCA_031376425.1 Betaproteobacteria bacterium | reverse complement strand
ACCATCCTGCGATCTGGCATCCAGGTACAAGGTTATTCACGACGGTGATGGCAGCGCGGCAGTCGTCACTAAGGTCACGGGTAAATCGATCTACATACGGCGCGATTTCGTGGGGGCTAAGGTTAATCAGCGCTTCCATATAGGGCATTAGGCGCGAGCGGGGGAGGTTAGTTTTGAGGGCGCTTAGTGCTTTAATTAGCTTAGAAAGTTGTTCCACTGCGGTAGAGAGTTGTGCTTTTGTTATGCAGCGATTTTTTACACAAAGCTTGCCGCCATACATATTGTTGAGATAATTTTCCCAACTTGTTCCGGTGTGGTCAAACGATTCAAGTACTACGTAATTGAGTGAATTGTCTTGCCTTCCAGAAGCTTCCTTTCCTAAGTCAGCCAGTTCAGCTGCAAGTGTTTTGATGTTGTAGATAGGGGCGTTATGATGGCAAAACACCATGCCAATGGCATGGGTGAGTTTTGTTTTATTAGACTCCCAATGAGCAGTTAACTCAAAGAAGCGCTGTGCAAAGGCCAGCCCACGCCAAGCAGGCATGACGAAAATTATTTCGTCGCCACCCCACAACAGCGTTTCTAGGCGAATGAAATGTGTTTTGGATGCTACAGCCTCTTTAATAAACATTTCGTGCAGCAATTCGGCTAGTAAAATATTGCGCTGCTCTCGAATGTCTTGATCCCATTTTTCTAGCGCATCCACAGCCGTGGTGCGTTGGTGTTTGCCGAAGGAGTTACCATCAACATAGAACACCGCCATTTTATTGTGCAGATTGCCGCGTAACGGATCACTAGTAATGTCGTCAAAATCATCGGCGAATTTTAGATCAGGTTTGGTACACTCTAACGCGATGGCTACACTTTTGGCGTTGGCATTTAGTGTTGATACTGTCTCCACTTGCGGCAAATAAAAGGTTTGCTTTCGGTCTCGCCCATGTTGTCTGCGGGCGTCCACAGTAGCTGAAAACTTTCTTTGGCGTTCTTTGCTACCCGGTGCAGATGGCCGAATGAAGTCAATCTCGCAAATATCTGTGCTAATTTCTTTGGGCATTCGCGCCGTCCATGATTGCAGGTATTGCGTCGCATTTTTGGCAATTAACGTTTCGCAATCACGGCGAAAATTTGTGTGATCGGCTTTGATGACGTCAATCACAAAAAAGGCGTGTTTGTAGTCTCCGCTATTTAATGCTTTTCTTATTTCTGTAGCTACCTCTTCTGCGGTTTTGCCCGTCTTGGGTGAGAAAGAAAATAAACCGGTTGACGCACCCTGGCTGATTGATTTGGCATAATCTGCAAATGCGTCTAGCGCTTTGAAGGCATGATTCACCGCTTCTAACAACATCAATCCCCCCCCGCGAATGGTGGAAAGATCACCAGTATCAAAGATAAATTGGTTGAAATTCACTCCTTCCATACGCAGCAAATGCGTGCCCTTTATTTGCGTAACATCTTTTGAAGCAACTTCAGCAGTAGCTGGTGACATAGTGGTTTAACCTTTTTGCGAAGTGATGGGGAATTTGATACGTTGGCAATCAATGGATAAATCGCATTAGTCACAGTTTGCCACTTTAATGAATTTAATTGTGAAATATTTACTAATGCAAAAAATACTGATATAAAACAATGGTTTAAAACGCTATTGTTGATGTAGTGATACTGAAAACTGGCCTAAACCTAGCCCGGTTTTGCGGCCAATGCGTAGCCATTCGCCTAGCTTAAATAAGGGTAAGAGTTCAGCAAAAGCGGGTGCCGGTCCGGCGAAGGTGAATGTGCCCAGCAGCCCGCCTATGGGTTGTGTAGCCCGTATTTTCGCGGATAAGCGGGAAACATCAAACGGCGCTACGGATGCTGCAACTACGCTGGTGTGGGCTTCGGTATCGATAGCTAATGCTTGTAAGGTTTGCAGCCATGTATTAAACGTAGGGGCGTCGCTTACGGGTAGGGTGTGGGCGCGTTGAATTTGGCGGTCCACCAAGGTTTGCAGGCGTGGCACCGCTATTTGCCCCGCAGTCAGTGCTTGCTGGGCTGCACGCATGTGTCCGCCTTCACCAAGACGCAGCATGGTATGAAACTGAAATTGCAGTTGATTTTGTGACTGCGCCGAGGGTGTAGGCACCTGCAATTGCGAAAGTGGGAAATTAGCTTCACTACTAGCCGTAATTGAAAACTTGCCAAAAAACCCAGCAGTGTCATATGCGCCCGCATAGCTTATAGCTTGTGCGAGGAGGGTGGAAAGATGCGGTAAATTTACGGCTTCAGCACCCACTACCGTAATCGCTATTTCAAACTGTAGCCCTGCGGCGTAGGGTTCACGTGAGAATGGGCCAGTGGCATCGTTTTTAAAATCAATGGGGGCGCTTATCCAGTAAAGCGATGCCAGCCCTGCTTCACGTTTGAGTAATTTTTTGAGTGCAGGATTTTTTTGGATGGCGTGGTCAATGCGCCCGTGCCACGCACTGCCTTTAAAACCACAATCATTTTCAGGAAAAACTAAATTGGTGCTGGCGATAACGGTGTATGAAAACTTTTTTAGTTGAATCATATGTGGGCGCGTAATTAATGTTATTAATTTGATTATGCGGCAAAATTAACCCAAGGTATGCGTATGTTCGGGAAATGGTAAAGCATTTAAAAGTTGGCCACATCACCTGCGCGGGTGGTATTGATGTTGTTTGGTCTTGGCAAACTTTGTGCCACCTTGCGCGGTTAGCTTGCGGCCTGCCATGTTATTATTATGTTGGCGGGTCTCTTCGCATTTGACGTTTGTGAACCGGGTCAGGTCGGGAACGAAGCAGCCACAGCAAAGCCGTTGAAGTGCCGGAGGTAAGGCTCGCCACCCCTATTTTTATTTATTCAATGCTGTGATTGAATATGCTTGATGTCTTGAAGATGCCCTGTTTTCGAGGGTTTTCAAGGTGTCTTTGATGAAAAAACTTTTGTCCCAAACCTGCCACCATCTTGTCTTAAGCGCCCCTTAAATGAGCCACCAAGTTCTTGCTAGAAAATGGCGTCCGCGCCAATTTGCAGATGTAATCGGGCAAGAACACGTGGTGCGTGCCTTAGCAAATGCGCTGGAAACCGGGCGTATTCATCATGCTTATCTGCTCACTGGTACACGCGGCGTTGGCAAAACCACATTGGCGCGTATTTTAGCTAAGGCGCTTAATTGTTTGGGTGCGGATGGCACCGGTACATTGCCCGTGGCATTGCCTTGCGGTGTGTGTGCCGCCTGTACAGCCATTGATGCAGGGCGGTTTGTTGATCTGCTTGAGGTGGATGCGGCCACAAATACTAAAGTGGATGAAATGCGTGAGCTTCTTGAAACTGCCCAATATCGGCCAGTTTCGGGGCGCTATAAGGTTTATATTATTGACGAAGTACATATGCTTTCTAAGTCGGCATTTAATGCCATGCTTAAAACCTTAGAAGAGCCACCAAGCCACGTGCAGTTTATTTTAGCCACTACAGATCCGCAAAAGCTACCAATCACGGTGTTATCGCGCTGTCTGCAATTTAATTTAAAAAACCTTGCCCCGCCTTTAATTGCGGCGCATTTAACCAAAGTGCTCACCGCCGAAGGTGTGGCGTTTGAAGCTGCGGCGCTAGATTTGATTGGCCGCGCAGCCGAAGGTAGTGCACGCGATTCGTTAAGCTTGCTTGATCAAGCAATTGCCTATGGTGCAGGCGCGGTTAAAACGGCGGATGTTGCCACTATGTTGGGGGCATTAGATCAAGGTTATTTAATTGCTCTGCTAAATTTTGTGGCACAACGCAATGCCAAAGCGTTGGTGGCTGAGGTTGAAAGTTTAGCCACACGCAGTATTTCGTTTGATTCCATGCTCAAAGAGCTAGCTAGCTTATTAACGCAAGTAGCATTAGCGCAGCAGCTTGGCGATGATGTGGTGCAAAGTAATGGCCCCACGCAACATTTACATCAAGCTGAAATTAATGCATTTGCCGCTAGATTTAGTACCGACGATGTGCAGTTGCTCTATCAAATAGCAGTGCTTGGGCGGCGTGATTTAGCGCTAGCACCAGATGAGCAATCTGGTGCCACGATGACCTTGCTGCGGATGTTGGCATTTGCCAAAGCGCGTGATGGCGCAGTGCCTACATCTGGAAATAGCGGCGGCAATAGCGGTGTGAATAACGGCAGCGCCACAGCGCCAGTTGTAAGTACGGTAAGTATGCAGGCGGCGGTTGTAGAGCCTAAAATGGCGTCGGTTGCAGTAGCCCCTGCAGTTGTTACGCCGGATATAAAAATTGCGCAGCTTGGCGATCAAACATGGTCGCAATTTATTGCGCACTTAGATTTGAAGGGGCTTTCGGCAATGTTAGCGCGGCAAACCAGCTATGAAAGTTTGCAGGGAAAAGTGTTGACCTTGCAGGTGCCGCAATCGCAAAAACACTTAGCGCAGCCGCGCTATATTGATAGTTTGCAGGCAGAGATTGCGCCCCATTTTGCGGATGGCGTACAGTTAAACATTACTATCGGCGGTGCAGGGCGGGGCAGCTTAGCGGCGTCAGAGGCTTTCGAAGATAGCCAGCGGCAAAGCCGTGCGGAAGAGTCGATTATGCAAGACCCCTTCATACGCGATATGGAAATTGAGTTTGGTGCTACAGTGCGCCGCGAATCGATTCGGCCTCTTAGCCATTGAAGCCATTGAAAGTATTGATTTTTGATTATTAAATTTAAAGGAAAAGTATCATGATGAAGGGCGGAATTGGCGGGCTTATGAAGCAAGCGCAGCAAATGCAAGAAAACATGAAACGCACCCAAGAGCAACTAGCCACAGTAGAAGTTGAAGGCCAAGCGGGTGGTGGTTTGGTAAAGGTGCTGATGACTTGCCATAACAACGTTAAACGCGTGACGATTGATCCATCCTTGGTGGGTGATGATAAAGACATGCTCGAAGATTTAATTGCGGCGGCAATCAACGATGCCGTGCGCCGTGCAGCCGATACCACGCAGCAAAAAATGGCGGGTGTTACTGCCGGAATGAATTTGCCTGCAGGTTTGAAGTTCCCATAAGTGTGATGGGCGTGATGGGGGTGAAAACCGTTTTTAGTTTTAAAACGTTGGCTGTAAACGCCCTATTTATGGGCGTTTTCACCATGTTTCCAACGGTAGCGCACGCAGTTGATATGGTGGCTGATGCGGAGTTTGCAGTAGTTCGCTTAGCGCAAACTGGGGCGGACGGTAATTTTTCATTAGCGCTGGTTTCAGATTCAGCTAATGCAGATGGTAACCAAGACCTGCGCAAGCTTACGTCACTCTGCAAACAAATTCGTATTTTTGGCAAAGTGCAGCCCAATAGCAATATAGCGCTTCGTCATGACACTGCAATAGCGATGCTAAAACAGGCAGTTGCCGGCCAAAAACCAGTGCGTTTTCAATTTGGCGACGCATCATTAAAAGTTGCCAATAAAACGCTCCCCTGCGCTTTGCGCAGCCACGGTTTGCTTGTAGATAAAAGCACCAGCGGTGACGTGATTCGGTTTGCCTCGACCTCTGCTGCAACGATAATAGAGACCGAAAAGCTTAACCCAGCCGCAAAACCTGTGCGCCCAAAGTGAGTAACCGCACATGAAGTCGCCAACATCGCTGAACGAACTGATCCAAGCCTTGCGCTGCTTACCCGGCGTCGGTCCAAAGTCGGCGCAACGTATGGCGTATCATCTGTTGCAGCGCGACCAAATTGGCGCAGGCCGGTTGGCGGTTTCAATGCAACGCGCGGTTGATCGTATTCGCCACTGCCGTAAATGCAATACCTTTACCGAAGAAGAAATCTGCGAAATTTGTAGCTCAAGCAAGCGTGACACCGCAACCCTCTGCGTGGTTGAAACACCGGCTGATTTGATGATGCTGGAGCAAACCGAAACCTATAATGGTTACTATTTTGTGCTTATGGGCAGATTATCGCCCCTTGATGGTATTGGGCCTAAAGAAATCAACCTAAGCGCACTCATGGCGCGCGCGAACGATGATGTCGTGCAAGAGCTTATCCTAGCAACTAATTTTACGGTTGAAGGCGAAGCCACTGCCCACTATATTGGTGAACTATTTCTCGATTCATCCGTACGCGTCACCCGCATCGCACGGGGTTTGCCGGTAGGTGGTGAGCTAGAGCAGGTTGATTCTGGCACCTTGGCGCAGGCGCTCATCGAGCGCCGCCTGCTCTAGTTTTAATAATAATTAGCTCGGTCGAAGCGGCTGGGGTGCGCCGCTTACAAACGCGATAATGCGGTTAATAATGTATTTGATGAGACGCCAAATTTTTGGCAATACCCAAATCATCAGTAGTACAAATAGCACCAATAATAATAAAAACACTACAGGGTTAGCAAACGCCAGCCATAAGCCGCCGATCACCGCTGCATCCTCAGTCACCGATGCCGTCATATTGCTCACTGGCTCTGGAGATGTATTGAGCAGCGCCCGTGTGCCCGCTTTCGTAAAATGGGTACCAGCAGTAATGGTTCCCCCAACCAATCCCACTACAATCGCCCACGCAGCACTATCTTGTTGCCCCATCGCGCCCATTGCCAGTAAAGCACCTGCAGGAATCCGCACAAATGTATGAATTGCATCCCAAATGGAATCTAAACCCGGAATTTTATCGGCAAAAAACTCTAAAAACAGCAAAACACCCGTTGTAGCCAGCACAAATGGATGGGATAGCACCTCTAAACTTGCTGGGAGCTGCCAATCAAACAGATGAAAGCGCCCTGATAAGCCAAGTATAAATAGCACCGCATATAAACGGATGCCGCTGGCCCAGGCTAGGCCACCCGCGATCGCCAAATTAGTAAGTTGGTCCAAGTGATTGTTTCCTTTGAATAAAATTAAAAATACCGGCAATTACTCCCACATTAACGCACCAGCAGCCTAAAAAAACTACAAGAAAATTTAGGAAAAACATTGACAGCGTCAGCTAAGCCGCGTAAACTTGATTTTCTTCGCAGCACACGCAACAAAGCAGCAAGTAATACAAAGCAACACAGAAATTCGGACGCGGGGTGGAGCAGTCTGGCAGCTCGTCGGGCTCATAACCCGAAGGTCACAGGTTCAAATCCTGTCCCCGCAACCAGATTCTACGTCGTTGTTTTATAGCTGTGTAAATGTTGTAGCGTGTAGTTGGCGTAAATGCTCTTTAAAAATTTAGACAATCGATAGAGGTGGGTACTAGTTGTGTCGGTTAGTTTAGGCAGTGGTTGGAGTTAAATCCGGCGACTGTGCTAAGCGTACATAGATACAAGTAGTAAACACCAGAAGAAGTAAATGGTAAGTAAAATTACCAGTTAATGATTTTGAGTGTACGTAATAATTTAGTGTAAAAGCTAGGTTAGAGCGA
>JANMDR010000143.1:0-2143 GCA_031376425.1 Betaproteobacteria bacterium | reverse complement strand
TTTCGTATGAACCCATTACCACCGTCTATCTAAAATATGCGCTTTCGCCCCTACCTGATTTGGCCGCAATGCAAGGCCAGACCGATGGTGTGGCGCAATGGTTTTTTAATCGCGACGCCTTATATAGCAATGCGGGTTTAGTTGCGGCCGTTATTTCCGCATCGGGCGCGCATGAAAGTTTGAGCCAAGCCGAATTGGGTGACAAAATTGCGGCGGAAATTCAGCGTTTTGCCCCGAACTTACCTGCACCCGTTTGGAAGAAAGTCATCACCGAAAAACGCGCCACCTTTGCCTGTACACCCAATTTAAATCGCCCACAGATTAGCCACGCCGGTATATCAGGTTTTTTTCTAGCGGGCGACTATATAGCCTGCGATTATCCTGGTACTTTAGAAGCCGCTGCCCGCAATGGCGTAGCCGCAGCCGATATGGCTATAAGCGAACTCCTTTAGCGAACTCCTTTAACGAATCCCTTAAGCGAAATCATTAATCAAACTACATCTAACTAATATCATGCTCGATGCCATTCATTTACCGCCAAACTATACCGTCAAGCCAAAATCGCTTGAAGGCCGCGTTATTGTCGTCACCGGTGCTACTGCGGGACTTGGTCGCGCCGCTGCGATTGCTTTTGCTAGCGCTGGCGCCACCGTTGTTTTACATGGTCGCAATCAGGCCAAGCTGGATGCGCTGTACGATCTAATTGAGGCATTGCCAGCGCCCCAGCCCGCCATCATGCAACTCGACTTTTTAAAAGCCACACAAGCTGAGCTAGATGCTTTTGCCCAAGCCATCGAGGCTAAATTAGGCAGGATTGATGGCATCTTTCATGGCGCATCGCATTTCTCACCCTTAATGCCTTTGGCAATGCAAAACTTGGATATTTGGCTGCAGCATAGCCGCGTAAATTTAGCCGTACCTGCGGCACTGACCAAAGCCTGTTTGCCGATGCTTCTTGCCGCCCCAGATGCCAGCGTCATTTTTTTAACCGAAACGCATGCCCTCATGCCAACCGCATATTGGGCACCTTTTGCACCGGTAAAAAGCAGCCTAGATTCAATGGTAGCAACGTGGCAATCGGAATTACCTAAACCGTGTAATTTGCGGCTAAATGTATTATTACCCGGCCCTATTTCTAGCCCCTTTCGCGGCAAAACCCATCCTGGCGAAGCGCAAACCGCTACCCCCAATGTCGATTCCCTTTGTCCGGCGTTTTTGTTTTTAATGGGTGAAGATAGCGCCGGACTAGCCGCGAAGGTGCTTCATTGCACATAAGTTTGCGTTTGAATTGCGATACACGTCACTTTAAGGTACTTTGCAGGCTCATAATTTGCTAAAATAAAGGGGCAATGGGTTATGTCTAAGGTTGTCAGTTTTAAACGTTCCAAAAATAGTGTCCCATAACCTGTTTCTAATTTGTAGAATCTAGTACCGCAGTTAATAACGCAATTAGCGCAATACAATGTTTTAGGACTTATCTTGCACCGTTCAACTTTGCTTCACCAGACCTAATAATATGGCCGATCAGGGCAATCGTACCTTTATTTGCAGCGTGGTGTTTGTCGACTTAGTCGCCTACACCAAGAAATCTGTTTCCGAGCAAATTGAGATAAAAGATTATTTTACTCAACTGCTTTCCGAAGCGCTGGTAAATATCCCGCAAGACCAACGCCTTATCCTTGATACTGGCGATGGTGCCGCCATGAGCTTTTTGGGTGATCCCGAAGATGCCTTATTTGTGGCCATGCACTTGCGCGACAGTATGCGCAAGATGGCTGAACACGCCGTTGCCGTGCCTGACGAAGCCAATCCAGATGCGACCGCACCTTATGCAACATCGAGCATGTTCGGCTCGCTATTGCGCATCGGTATCAATTTAGGTCCCGTCAAATTAGTGCGCGATATAAACGATCAACCCAATATTATTGGCGATGGTATTAACGTAGCACAACGCATCATGAGTTTCGCGCAGCCGGGGCAAGTGGTGGTGTCTCGATCATATTACGATGTGGTGTCTTGTTTATCCGAAGAATACCTAAAGTTATTCCAATATGAAGGCTCGCGCACTGATAAGCATGTACGCGAACATGAAATTTATGATGACGTCGAATCAGATGCAGCGATAAACCACGCCAAAGCTGTC
>JANMDR010000183.1:0-20946 GCA_031376425.1 Betaproteobacteria bacterium | reverse complement strand
GAAAATAACGACTAACAAGCGCAAAGGCGCGTGATTTAACTGCGAAAAGTACATTGATTTCGCTCAATCAACTTAGAAATTCTTCAACGCTGCGCTAGCGCTCAAATTCGTTGGGTTTTATGTGGTTGTGCAGAGGTCTTTCCTTCCGCCACATCCGGCAGCCCACCCATTTTGGAGGCCGTATCGTCTTGCGACGCTGACAAATGGATTGCAGGCACAGCCGCACTCCGCAACCGCGCTTCAATTTGTTCGAGGGTCATCATGGTTGTTTGGCTTTATAAAAATGCATCAGTTGAGCGGTTAAATACCGGTAGGCGGGTGGCTGCATTACTAATGCAATACACTCAGCACTACAAAGTTAGATTTATTCTTCCAAGAAATTATGCCATTTATTAAGCCAGCATTGCGGCGCGCCCGAGGGAATGCATAGCACCATTTAAGTCGTGTGTATTTTTTCTAGCTGAAACTGTTTTTCACTGGCGCTAAAACCAATGCTCTCATAAATGCTGGCGGCTACATATTCTGGGTCTGCCACCATCACTAAGGTATCTACCTGCTCAAGTGCACGCTTTGCCACGTTAAATACCAGAGCGCCGCACAGTCCAAGTCGCCTAAATGCGGGGTGTGTGGCTACCCATTGAAACCTGCCCACGCCATCGCACTTAAATAAACCTAAGCTGGCAACAAGTTTATCGTTTAAATAAGCTCCCCAAAAATTGCCGTGACCCGCTGCGGCCATGCGCGAAAATTCAGCCCCTTTACGTTCGATGAATGCGCCGTAGTCCGAGCCCTCGCGCTGGGATTCTGGCTGTGCTGCGTTAATGGCAAGCTCCATCGCCATCCATTCGCGCCAATCAGTAAGCTGACTAATCGTACACGCGCTATTCATTTTTGGCGGTGCGTGAACAGCTGTTGCTGTCGTCACAATGCCGGACGTAAGCTCAAAACCTAGCGCCACAAACTCTGCTGTTTCGCCCAAGTCATCAGGCGCATCCCAGCCGAACGCCGTATAGCTTGCTTGTGGAAAATGCAGTGTAAATGCGGCTTGCCACCCCAGCACATCGGCAGCTTTGGGCGGTTGCTTAAACAGTAAAAAATTGCCCCAGCGAAAGATGGGATTTTGCGGGGTGCGAATCACAAAATAATCCTCGCACTCCAACACCTCGCCTTCAACACGGCGGAGGAATACATCGGTTTTATAGCCAAGCGAATGGATCATTTTTATTTTTCAATTCTGGTGCCATAGAAAACCTACATCACGCCATTTTGTGCAAGCGCCAGTTTGAGCGTATTAGCGTCTATAAACTGATGGCCACGCAAACCAATAGTACTTGCGGCGTCTATATTTTCACGTTTATCGTCGATAAAAAAACATTGCGATTCGGGTACATTTGCTATTTTTATAGCGTGCAAAAATACTTCAGGGTCAGGTTTCGCCATCCCCAGTTGCCAAGAAAGCAAATGAGCGCTAAAGCAAGCTAATTCTGGATGGTGTTTTAGAATTTCTTGCCAATAAAATGGGTCAACATTGGATAGCAAAATAAGATTATAGCGAGAAGATAGCAATTCAATTAGCCCCGCCATGCCCAGCATAGGTGCTGAATAAGACTCAAGCCAAAGGGCTTCAAACGCAGCTAAATCAAGGCTCAAAGCATATGACGTGGTAAGTTGTAGATGTAACTGCGACAGTGTTAACTGACCGCGAATGAGCGTGCCTCGCGAAACCAAACCGCGCATCGCAACAACGGCGCGCTCTGGCGCAGCGCAATGCTGCGCTAAGCGCCGGTAAACGATATCTTCATCGAACGAAATCACGACGCCGAACAGGTCAAAAATTAAGGTGTTAATGGATGAAGTTGCTGATTTTGCTTTTCTCATGTTAGTAGCGACAGCATCACTTTAGTATGCGAAATCAAAAATGACTTGCTGATTTTCAGCGTCATACCTTAGGATCATCACGCTGCCTCATCACGGCGCCATCTGGCACGAAGCCGCAGCATAGCAATACACGTTGCAATGCCCACACCTATGCTACCGGCTACGCCGATGATTGGGCCATACCAATTTAGTCCAACACCGAGCCCTAAGGATCCACCAACAAACAGCCCTGGTACAATTATTTTGGCAACTTGTCTTGCGCGGTGATGGTTCATGATTGAGCTTTCGTAAACAAAAACCAGTGATATAGCGTATTTTGGTGTCTGGTGCTGCGCTCGCGTTATCGAACTTTACTGATCCGTTCTATCATACGTGTTTGCCAGCCAGGACCCGTCGCTTTCCAGCGGTCTATCACGTCGATGGGTAGGCGCAATGAAATTAATTTGCGCGGGTTAGCGGAGACAGGTCGTCCACCTTTACTCACGGTCGCGCGCGCAAGCATTTCGTCAGTCAACTCTGGCAAGTCCTCATACTCAGATGTGGTCAATATGTGCGCGTCAACACGCGTCATGTCAGACTTTAAGTCGCGGTGCGATGCTAATTTGTTCGCGTTCATTTGCTTTCCTCATACTAAAAACATGGCGATCCGCGCCACGCGTTGTATACCCTACAACAACCATTCGACCAGCCAAAGTACCGTAGCAGATCATGCGGGTTTCGCCGTAATCTTTGCGTATATCTTCAAACTCCAAAGTTACACCCGCAAAAACTAAGGTAGCGTCAGCAAAATCAAGCCCTCGTTCATTCAAGGTTCTATGACGCTTGTTTGGATCAAAGGTAATTTGCATCTGGTTATTGTATATACATTAACTCAGAGCCGCAATCACTATTCTGCGTTGGCGCGAAGTCCATGCGGGGAGTGCGTGACCACCAGCAGCCTGTCGGAGCCTAGCTTTATCGGCTTAAAACTCGCCTGCGCGACCCATATTTCACCCACAAGGGGTGCACCGTAATTCCGATAGCCACGCTCCGGCAAGCTGCTAGGCAAGATTTGATTCGACACATTACGCCAGCAGATTTTCCCCTTCGACTGCCTTGCCAAATTTTTACGGTAGGTTGACTTGCCAACTCACCAATAGTATTCTACGATCGTAGAATACTATTGGATTAGCTTAATCATGAATGCAAAGCAGTTAGGCGCAGCCGTTCGCGAAGCCAGACAAACGCACAATCTAACGCACAAAACGTTGGCTAACGCCGCGCGGGTGAGCGTGCAATTTCTTGTTGACCTTGAGCAAGGCAAGCCGACTATTCAGCTTGATAAAGCATTAGCCACTGCGGCTTTTTGTGGCATTGGCATCAACGCTAATATCGATACGGTAGCACGCGCTAAATTTGCCCGTTTTGCAGCGGTAAGCAATAAAAATGCTGCCGATGAAAAGCTATGCCACTTTCATCGACATATAGTGACTATGCTGCAGCAAAACCCCGCCCATCGCGCCGATATTCTCGCGCAGGCGCTGGCGCGGGTTGACCTTTGGGAGCGTGATTCACTGTGCGCTCCTGAATACATCACACGCTGGCGCGCAGCATTAAACGGCGGACCAAGCGCAATTCAGACGAAAATATTGGATGACCCCGCATGGGCAAAGGCACTGGTTCAGAATTCGCCTTTTGGATTTTTAAAGCGTGCGAAGGTGCTTGCAAATGCTTAAGAAAAAGATTGGCCTTCTTCTCAATGCTGCACGCGATGAAATCCACCACGACGAATACGTAATTATCGGCAGCTTATCAGTATTGGGTGCGCACGATGCACCGCCGCAGGGGATGGTCACATCAGTAGATGTAGACTTATATCCTAAAAATGACCCAGATCGTGCGGGCGAAGTTGCTAAAAAGCTTGGCTTTGGCAGCGCTTTTGAAACTGCGCACGGAATTTATGCCGACGCTGTATCGCCTGCACTTGCCGCCTTGCCAGAGGGCTGGGAATTGCGCCTTGTACGCGTGAAGTTTGGCAAAGCAACCGGCTGGTTCCTTGACCCTAACGATGCAGCGGTATCAAAATATGTGCGCGGTGAGGCTCGCGATAAAACTTGGCTGCGCGCAGGTCTTACGTGTGGGATTTTGTCGCTATCGATTATCGAAGAACGATTGCGGATTACCTATGTGGCGACGGTCGAAGAAGCAACTGCAGCACGACTAGCGATGGCTGAAGATGGCCTAAAATAGGGCATGTACCAGAATTGCAAATTTCACTTGTTCCTATTCCGCTCGGACTATCTAACTTTACTGAGCCGTTCAGCCATACGGGTTTGCCAGCCAGCACCCGTCGCTTTCCAGCGATCTATAACGTCGACGGGTAGCCTCAATGAAATCGATTTGCGCGGGTTAGCCGATACAGGTCGCCCACGTTTATTTAGCGTGAAGCGCGCAAGCATTTCGTCAGTCAACGCTGGTAAGTCCTCATATTTAGAATCGTTCAATACATGCGCATCGACACGCGTCATGTCAGACTTTAAGTCGCGGTGCGACGCTAATTTGTTCGCGTTCATTGGCTTATCCTCATGCTGAATACATGGTGCATAGCGATCCGTGCCACGCGGTGTGTACCTTACAACAACCATTCGACTAGCCAAAATGCCAAAACAGATCATGCAAATATCGACGTAATCGCGACGTACAGCTTCGATTTCCAACGTAACGCCTGCAAAAACGACAGCAGCATCAGCGAAACCGAGGCCACGTTCAGATTATTTACCCATCGCTGCGATGATGCACGACTAGCCCAATGGTGGCTTGCATCCAATTACGAAGCATCGCTTGGGAAGATGTTTAGCCGTTGTTCGGCTTTTGGAAAGCCTACGCAATATGTTAATCTCTAACAACATCACTTATTGGTAATTTAAAGGAAATTAAATGTTATTTTTGATATTAAGAAAGGTAAAAACCTTTCCATTGCGCATGGTTAGCACAATATGAAGCCCTTTTTAAAATGGGCGGGCGGCAAATACCGTATAGTTGATCGTATCCTTACAAGTCTGCCTTTTGGACAACGCCTAGTCGAGCCGTTTGCGGGATCAGGTGCTGTTTTTTTAAATGCGAACTACGAAGAATATTTAATTGCCGACATTAATGCTGATTTAATAAATTTATTTAAGCAAGTCCAAGTTGAAGGTACTGAGTTTATTGAATATGCAGCTACGTTCTTTATTGACCAAAACAATAGTGAAGGGTCGTTCTATGAGTTTCGCGATGAGTTTAATTGTACAAACGATATCGTTAAAAAATCAGCTCTTTTTATTTATTTAAACAGGCATTGTTTTAACGGCTTATGTCGATACAATTCAAAAGGTAAATTTAATGTCCCTTTTGGCAGATATGCTAAACCTAGTTTCCCAAGTCCTGAATTACTAAATTTTCACTTGAAAAGTCAACGCGCAGTATTCGAAATCGCCGACTTTAAAGCCACAATGGAAAAAGTTGATTGTGGCTCTGTGGTTTATTGCGATCCACCTTACGCGCCGCTTTCTGCAACATCAAATTTTAGCGACTATACCCAAGATGGATTTAGTGCTGCTGACCAGCAAGCGCTTGCGCATTGCGCCAAGGCGCTAATTAGTCGGGGTGTCCCAGTTATCATTAGCAACCATGACACAGCCTTTACACGCTCAATTTACGTCGACGCACAAATCTCTTCCTTCGATGTCCAGCGGTTTATTTCAAGTAATGCAACCAATCGTACTAAAGCTCCCGAATTGATTGCGACTTATGGATAGGATGATCAAGCCGTATCCGAAACAGGTCGAGTCTCACTATATCGGTGGTTTTGATTTCGACAGCCCATTACATGTTGCGGCACCATCTAGCACATCTGATAATTTACGGGTCATGCAAGATAAGCAACGCGGTATATATTTGTACAAAGCCAATTGCCTAGAGGTTATGGATTTAATTGCGGACAAGCATCCGGAAGGTTGTTTTGATATGATTTTTGCGGACCCGCCTTACTTTCTTTCAAACGGCGGCATCACCTGTAAGAACGGGCGCATGGTGTCGGTTGATAAAGGAGCATGGGATAAATCAAATGGCGCTGAAATAAATCATGCATTTAACATGGAGTGGTTAAGCCGATGTCAGCGCGTTTTAAAGCCAAACGGCACTATTTGGATTTCGGGTACGATGCACATCATTTACTCAATTGGCTTCGCGATGCAGCAACTTGGATTCAAAATACTGAATGACATCATTTGGGAAAAACCCAATCCACCGCCTAATTTGGCTTGCAGGTTTTTTACGCACTCAACAGAAACGATTCTCTGGGCAGCCAAGTCAGTGAGTTCGAAGCATTGTTTTAATTACACAGATATGAAAGCCGAAAACGGCGGCAAGCAAATGAAGTCGGTCTGGAAAATTAAGCCGCCAGCGAGCAGCGAAAAAATTCATGGCAAGCACCCGACTCAAAAACCTGTAGATTTAATTAAGCGTTGTATTGTTGCGAGCACCAATCCGGGCGATTTTGTTTTTGATCCGTTCGCCGGTAGTAGCACGACCGGTGTTGCCGCCTCAACACTACGACGTCGTTTTTGCGGAGTTGAGCTGGAAGAAGAATTCATACAGTTATCACTTAAACGACTTTCAAATAACTTTAGCTAAGATAGGCCATTTAAATGGAGCGACAAGAGGCAATAGAGCGACTAACCCAACTCAAAGGAAAAAATCTACATGACTTGGCTAATACCTTTGAGGTTACGGTAGTGACGTCTGCAGGAAAAGTTAACAAGGGCTGGGCCGGTCACGTTTGCGAACGCTATCTCAATATCCCTATCAACTCATCACAAAGCCCAAATTTTGGTTCTTGGGAATTGAAGTCGATACCACTTAACTTAAATAAGCGTGGTGAACTTCGCTTTAAAGAAACTATGGCCATCACGATGATTGATGCTTATCAAGTCGCACGAACTCCTTTTGAAGAGAGTCATTTGCTGGCAAAATTAAAGAAAGCCGTCTGCGTTGCGCGCACCGTGGGTGTAACTTATAACGAACCAACTTTTGTACATTTTGTTGGGCCTATAGACTTAAGCGGGCAACTATACGAGGACGTCAAAAATGACTATGAGAGTGTCAGGGCATGCCTCAACGACCCAGAGAGAGGATTTGCGTCACTAACGGGAAAAATGGGGATTTATATTCAACCAAGAACAAAGGGCGCAGGTCACGGAAGCACATCGCGCGCTTTTTACGCACGCACTAAGTTTTTGGCTGAATTTATAAAGCTTGAAACCGACTGTCCCTAGACCGCTCCCCCACCAAGACCGAAACCTTCCCCACCAAATTCTCCACCGTAAACCGAAAGTGCTTAAACAACACTGGTGCGGGTGCGGATTCGCCGAAGGTGTCTATGCACACTACGTCGCCTTCTAAGCCGACGTATTTGCGCCAGTAGTCGCCTACACCCGCTTCTACAGCCACTCTTGGCACACCTGTTGGCAACACGGATTTTTTATAGTCCGCCGTTTGGGTGTCAAATACGCTGGTGCAGGGCATGGACACCACTCTTGTGCCGGTGCCAGCTTCGTTTAGGGCTTTGGCTGCAGCTACTGCTAAGGGCACTTCGGAACCCGTGGCGATTAGCACAGCTTTTAGCGCACCTACTTCACGCGCTAGTACGTAGCCACCACGCGTAACATCTGCGCACGTAGCATCGTCACGCTGTTGGTAGGCGCAGTTTTGACGGGACAGTATTAGGCAGGTAGGGCCGTCTTGGTGTTGCATTGCTGCTACCCAAGCGATTGCCGTTTCATAAGCATCGCAGGGGCGCCACACGGTCATATTGGGGATTAGGCGTAGGCTGGATACATGTTCCACGCTTTGATGGGTGGGGCCGTCTTCGCCTAGGCCGATGGAATCATGCGTGTAGATGGAAATATTGCGCAGCTTCATGAGCGCTGCCATGCGCAGCGCGTTGCGGGCGTAGTCGCTAAAGGTTAAAAACGTACCTGCGTAGGGCACTACGCCGCCATGTAGAGCCATGCCGTTGCCGATGGCCGTCATGGCAAATTCACGCACACCGTAGTTCATATAATTGCCAGCGTTAGCGGCGGTAATGACTTTGGTTCCGCTCCAGTTGGTAAATACTGAGCCCGTTAAATCAGCCGAACCGCCAAGCATTTCTGGTGTTACCTGCGCCAATGCTTCAATGGCATATTGAGATGATTTACGGGTAGCAACGCCTTCGGCTTTTTCACGTGTTTTAGATAAAAGTGCTGCAACAGTTTCATTCCAGTTAGTGGGTAGTTTGCCCGCCATGCGCCGCGCAAATTCTGCAGCTAGTTCTGGGTACTGCTTGGAATAGGCGGTAAATAGGGCGTTCCAGCCGGTTTCTAGTTGTGCGCCACGGGGCTTGCCGTCCCATTGGGCGTAGACGTCATCTGGAATGACGAAGGGCGCGTGTGGCCAGCCAATGGCTGCTCTTGTGGCGGCAATTTCTTTATCGCCCAAGGCTGCGCCATGTACTTTATCGGTGCCGCCCATATTGGGTGCGCCTTTGCCAATTACCGTTTTGCAGCAGATAAGGCTTGGTTTATCGGTAACTGATTTTGCTTCGTTGATAGCGGCATCAATGGCGGCGACATCATGACCATCAACATTGGGGATGACATGCCAGCCGTAGCTTGCAAAACGCATAGGGGTGGAATCAGTAAACCAGCCCTCTACTTTACCGTCAATGGAAATGCCGTTGTCATCATACAGTGCGATTAACTTACCCAGCGCGTGCGTACCCGCAAGCGAGCAAGCTTCATGCGATATACCTTCCATCAAACAGCCGTCACCCATAAATACATAGGTGAAGTGATCAACAATATTCATCCCGGGGCGGTTAAAGGTGCGTGCCATTTCACGCTCAGCCATCGCAAAGCCTACGGCATTAGCCAAACCTTGGCCTAAGGGGCCAGTGGTGGTTTCAACACCTGGAGTTACGCCTACTTCAGGATGGCCCGGCGTTTTGGAGTGAAGCTGACGGAAGGCTTTAATATCATCCATGCTGAGTGCATAGCCGCTTAAATGCAGCAGAGAATAAATAAGCATGGAGCCGTGGCCGTTTGACAAAATAAACCGGTCACGATCAGCCCAATGCGGGTTTGCGGGGTTATGCCGCAAATGGCTGCGCCACAGCACTTCGGCTATTTCTGCCATGCCCATCGGCATACCGGGATGGCCGGAATTAGCGGCTTGCACGGCATCCATCGAAAGGGCGCGAACAGCATTGGAGAGCGTAGATTGTGTGGATGGCACAGATGAAGTTATGGCAGAGGTTGTCATGGGAAAGTTCGCGATGAGGGAGAGTTTTGAAAGGCAGACAAAAAAATAAGGGGTGTGGATACTGTAATAGCAGGAGCACACAGCTGTAAATGCCTATAATTATAACTTGTAGCACTCAATTGCTTAACTTTTAGGGCAAATTATGCGCGGTTTGCATGTGGTTGCTGATTTTTACGAAGTACCTGAAAATCCCTTATTAACAGATGCTAATTTGCTGCGAGCGGCCTGCATTCATGCTTGTACTCAAGCGGGGCTCACCGTTGTGGGCGAGCGCTTTCATCAATTCGCAAGCCATGACGGTAGCGGGCAGGCGGGTGCGACAGGGGCGGTGATACTTGCGGCATCGCATCTAGCCATTCACACTTGGCCTGAGCGGGCGCAGGTAACCTTAGATATTTACTTGTGCGAATTTGAGGCGGACGGTCAGGCAGGAAGCCAGATGAGTCGTCAAACGAGCAACCAAGCGCGAGCAGAGGCTGTATTTGCCCATATTACGGCGCTTTTGAAGCCATTACGGGCAGAAACACAACGCTTAGAGCGTGGGTGTTGGGCTGCTATCGACAATACCAAGGGTAATAACAAAGCGCTATGAGAACAATTCGCGAAAAGCGGGTATTTGAAAAAATTAATGCGGCCTCTGGCGCTTACTTTAGCGCGTATACGGTGCTGGACGTAGCGCGTTCTGAACATCAGCTCATTGAGGTGTACGACACACCGGAGCTAGGCAAATTGTTGCGTATTGACGGTTGCAATATGCTGGCCGAACGCGACGCAGCTATTTACCACGAAGCAATCGTTCATCCCGCTGCAATATGTGCAAACAATCCGAAAACGGCGCTAGTGCTCGGTGGCGGCGATGGCTGTGTTGCGGCAGAGTTGCTAAAGCACAACACCATAGCACGGGTAGATTTAGTGGAGCTCGACGCGGCAGTGGTGGCGCTTAGCAAGGAACACTTTGGGGCAACAAATTTTAATGTGTTCGATAACCCAAAACTTTCGCTGCATATTACCGATGCACATAAATTTATGCAGGCAAGCCAAGCTAAGTATGATTTAATTTGCTTAGATTTAACCGATCCCGATGCCGGTGCTGCGCATTCAGTAAACTTATTTACCGCGCCTTTTTTTGCACAATGTAAAGCAGCACTGAATGCGGGTGGGGTGTTGAGTCTTTTTGCTGGCTCACCGTTTTCACATGCACGGCGCTTTACAGAAACTGTGGCGGCATTAACGTGTCAGTTTAAATTGGTGCATCCTTACTTTGCACATGTACCAAGCTACGCCATGCTTTGTGGGTTTGTTGCGGCATCTGATACTGTGGATATTGCTGCCACTAAGCCAGCGGATATTGAAGCAACAATGAGCGCGCGACAAATTGGCCGCTGTGGGTTTTATAATGGCGTTACGCATAGCGCCATGTTGGCGCAACCGGAATATGTAAGGCGATTATTAGCTGATGCACACGGGGAGGATAAATAATGACAACACAAATCAAGCGGCGTAAATCGAGCGCTGCCGTAAAGCTGGTGCTCATTGGGACAATTGGCACCGCTGTAGGCGTGGTGGCGGGATGCAGCGGCAACCAAGAACGGCGTGATATTTACGCGAATCGCGACGCCTGCCTATCCGACTGGGGCAATGAAGCGGCTGACTGTACGCCCGTAGCAGCAAGCGGGAGCACCCGAACTGGCGGCGGGGTTGGTACTATAGGCAACTATTATGGCCGCAGCTATAACCATATTAGCGGCGAAACGGGTCCGCGATCAGCACGGGCAATTGGTTCGGCCGCAGTTGGCCGAGGAGGCGTGAGTTCAAGCCCAGGTTCGTCCGTGAGCCGCGGCGGCTTTGGTTCCTCAGGCCGTTCGGCTTCGGGCTAATTGCTTTTATGAAACGACAATCACATATTCCCCGCCCTGATTGGGCGCAAAAAATGGAGGCGCTCGGTTTTGGATTCCACTCTATTGACGGCGTGTATTGGGACGAGCGTTTTAGTTATAAATTCGATGCGGCACAAATTGATTTACTAGATGATGCAACCGCTGAAATGCATCGCATGTGCGTGGCCGCGGCGGAGCGGGTCATTGAGCAAAAACGCTATGCGCAATTTGCAATTCCCGACCATGCGGTAGCGCTCATTGAAGACTCTTGGAACGCTGAATCACCCAGCTTATTCGGGCGCTTTGATTTATCGTGGGATGGCAGTATGCAGCGGGCGCGGGCGCCGAAGTTGCTTGAATATAATGCCGATACTCCTACGTCACTAATTGAAGCCAGCGTCGCGCAATGGCATTGGCTGCAGGATGTAATTTTGCCTGCGCAACCGGATGCGGATCAATTTAATAGCCTCCATGAAAAACTGATAGCGCGTTGGCGTGAAATTGGTACTGAGCTTGGCGTAAAGCAAATTCATTTGGCGTGCGTTGGCGATTCAGAAGAAGACTTAGGCAATTTAGAATACTTACGCGATACCGTCATGCAAGCGGGGCTTGAGGCACCATTTATTGATATCACCCAAATTGGTTGGTCTGCCACTGGCAGGCAGTTTGTAGATGCCCAGAATATGGGCATAGCTAGTCTATTTAAATTGTATCCTTGGGAATGGTTGGTACGTGAGGCGTTCGGGCAAACCATTGCCAATTGCAACACCACATTTATTGAACCCGCTTGGAAAATGATACTTGCCAACAAAGCCATCCTGCCGGTGCTGTGGGAAATGTATCCCGACCATCCCAATTTATTACCCGCTTATTTTGAGCCAGGGCGGATTGCTGGGGATTACGTGAAGAAGCCTTTGCTGTCGCGCGAAGGGGCAAATGTATCAATCTACAAATCATCTGGCGATATTCACATAGCTGGTGAATATGGGGCGGAAGGCTTTATTTATCAAGGTTTTCAAGCATTACCAGATGTGCATGATGCCTATTGCGGCACATCATACACATCGATTGGCAGTTGGATTATTGGCGACGAACCCGCTGGCATTGGCTTACGCGAGGACGAATCGTTGGTGACTAAAAACACCAGCCGCTTTGTGCCGCATTATTTTGTTTAAAGTTTAATTATTGGTTGTTTTTCTGAGGAGTGGGCAATGAAATCTACTGAAATGTTGGCGTCTTTTTCTGGCTTTGATGATTTTTTAGTTTATTTTTCCATTGCGGCAGCGCTGTTGCTGCTATTCATATTTATCTATATTCGCATTACTCCCTACAGAGAACTGCAGCTAATTCGTGAGGGCAATAATGCCGCCGCAATTAGTTTAGCAGGCACAATCTTAGGCATGGTCATTCCGGTTTCACACGCCATTGAATACAGTGTTGGACTAATAGATATGGCCATCTGGGCGGCGATAGCGTTAGTGGTTCAGCTACTGGTGTTTGTGGTGGCACGTATTACGCTGCCCGAAATTGCGCGGGATATTCCGGCGGGTAAAACCGCATCGGGGATTTTCTTAGGCACTATATCTGTTGCTGCGGGTGTGCTTAGTGCCGCCTGTATGAGTTACTAATGGCGCAGGGTTAACGGCGTGGCGCTACCGCGCTTTTATGTTGGCGATAACAGCGCTGCGACGCTAGCCCGCCACGGCTTTCCCTACTCATTTGACCTGCCCGACACTGCGGCCAGCCATATTCGCGTGCTGCGCTTAGATGTGGACGAACAGATTGTGCTGTTTGATGGTAGGGGCGGCGAATTCACGGCACTGATTTCAGGTCTCGCCAAGAAAGCAGTTACCGTATTTGTACTGGGGCACCTTAACGTAGAGCACGAAAGCCCCGTGCGCATGGTGGTGGTGCAGGCACTGGCCGTTGGCGACAAGATGGATTGGATCGTGCAAAAGGCGTGTGAGCTTGGGGCAGCGGAAATTATCCCTCTGCAAACAGAGCGCTGCACTTTGCGCTTAAGCGGCGAACGCGCTGACAAACGTGTAGCCCATTGGCAGCAGATAGCCATAGCTGCGTCTGAACAATGTGGCAGGAATCGCGTAGCCCAGATGGTGACGATTAGTGATTTTATGCGTTGGCTCGCTGCGGTAGACACCACCACAGCCAGTTATTTTATGCTTGACCCACAAGACGAATCGGCAACGCTGGTAGGCGCTTTAAAAGCGTTACCGGCACCTGATGGCACCCGTAACACCATTTACCTACTAATTGGCCCAGAAGGCGGCTTCTCGGCCGCTGAAATGCAGGCTGCGCAGCGGGCTGGGGTGATTGCAGTGCGTTTTGGGTTGCGGGTATTGCGCACAGAAACGGCAGCGGCGGCGGCATTAGCAGCAATTGGTGCAGTGATTGGCGATTTGCAGTAGTTTTTGGAAAGCGTTTGAGGCAGTATTTTTTTCGCTAAATTTTTAGTTTGCGCGTTTGCTGCTTTATGATATTGCTCCCAGCACGGTTCAAGATTTTATTATTGAGACTTCATGAATAAACGCGACTCCCAAAAATTAGAAGATTTCGTAAAGTGGTTTCGTAGCGCAACACCGTTTATTCATGAATTTGGCGGCCGTACCATCGTCATTGCCTTCGGCGGTGAGGTGCTTTCCGATGGCCTATTCGTGCAGCTCTCGCACGACATCAATGTATTGGTGAGTCTTGAGGTACGGGTAGTACTAGTACACGGCACGCGGCCCCAAGTGGAAGAACAATTGCATCAACATGGCGTGACGCCATTGGTGGCGGGTGGACGGCGCGTGACCGATGCGGATGCGCTGCGTTGTGTAAAAGAAGCCAATGGCATTGTGCGGATGGAGATTGAGGCTTTGCTTTCTACAGAACTCGCCAATTCGCCCATGGCCGGTGCGGATATTAGAGTTGCGAGTGGTAATTTTATTACCGCTAAGCCTTATGGAATTCATGATGGCGTAGACTTCAAGCACACTGGCGTAGTGCGTAAAGTGGATGTGGAAGGTATTAACCGCCGCTTGGATGATGATGAGGTGGTGCTGCTTTCGCCGATTGGGTTTTCACCCACGGGGGAGATATTTAACTGCACCGTAGAAGACGTGGCAACATCAGCCGCCATTGCGCTCAAAGCCGACAAACTGATTTTTTTAACCGAGTCTGATGGCGCGGTGGATGCACGCAATGAAGTCTATTCACAGCTTACTGCAACTGAAGCCGAGGCGCTTTTAAACAGCAACACTTCGCTAACGGAAGATACGCGGTTTTTCCTGCCGTGTGCCGTACGTGCCGTACGCGACGGCGTGAAGCGCGCGCATTTGATCAGCCGCCATACTGATGGCGCATTACTGATGGAGTTATTTACCCACCACGGTATTGGCACCATGGTAGTGCGTGAAGCGCCGGACAAAATGCGCGAAGCTAATTTAGGGGATGTGGAAGCCATCTTTGCCATTATCGATCCACTGGTACAGCAGGGTGTATTAGTGAAACGCGAGCGGCAGTCACTTGAGACTGAGATTGCCGATTACGTTGTGCTGGAGCATGAGCAGGAAATTATTGGCTGCGCGGCATTGCACCCATTTGCTGATGATAAAGCCGCAGAATTGGCTTGCCTTGCTGTTAATCCATTTTATCGGGACGGCGGCCGAGGCGAGCGCATTTTGGCTTACGCAGAGGAGCGTGCCAAAGCACGCGGGTTCAACACCTTATTTGTACTTTCAACGCAAACTACGCAATGGTTTTCCGCGCGTGGCTTCGTAGAAGGTGACGTTTCCAGCTTGCCCGCAGCACGGCAAGCACAATATAATTTTGCAAGAAAATCCAAGATCTATACAAAGTCCTTGGGCTAACCGGAGAACAAGAATGGCAAGAATGATACAGTGCGTAAAACTAAAACGCGAAGCGGAAGGATTAGATTTTCCACCCTATCCTGGGCCAATCGGGAAAAAACTATGGGAATCAGTTTCCAAAGAAGCGTGGAAAGCGTGGCTTGAGCATCAAAAAATGCTGGTCAATGAGAACCGCTTAAACCTTGCGGATTTGAAGGCGCGTAAATATTTAGAAGAACAAATGCAGCGGCACTTTTTTGGCGATGGTGCCGATGCTGCGGTTGGGTTTGTGCCTAAATCAGAATAGTTTTCGGTACATGCATCCGGAAATGCAAAAAGCCCATCAGATTGATGGGCTTTTTGTTGTGCTATTTCGAGTACCTGATTAACGAAGGTCAATAATTGACCATCATTAGATTTACTCGCCGCGCGCTTTTTCTAGCAACTTGGAAACTTTCCACGCCTTAGTTTTTGAAACGGGGCGGGTTTCTTCGATCAAAACGGTGTCGCCTGTTTTGAATTCGTTGTTTTCAGAGTGCGCATGGTATTTCTTGGAGCGACGTACTAACTTACCTAGTACTGGATGTTTAACAGCACGCTCAACTAAGACCGTGACTGTTTTATCCATTTTGTCGCTAACGACTTTACCCGTCAATGTACGTTTTAGGCTGGTTTCAGCGGTTGCTAGTGTCATTTTGCTGCCCTCGCTTTTTCGTTCATGATGGTTTTTAGCTGTGCCACTTCGCGTTTTAGGCGTGGTGTTTCGCTGGTTTTATTGGCTTGTTGGGTAGCCAACTGCATGCGCAAGGAAAACTGCGCACGGCGGACTGCCAACAATTCTTTTTGGAGTTCATCCGCAGACTTTGCTCGCATATCTTTTAGGTTCATGTTTTTCTCCCGCTTTTAGCCCAGCTGACGCTGAACAAAGGTGGTTCTAATGGGCAACTTAGCAGATGCTAGCGTGAACGCCTCGCGCGCTAAATCTTCCGCAACGCCGTCCATTTCATACAAGATTTTGCCCGGTTGAATTTCGGCTACGTAGTATTCCGGTGAACCTTTACCATTACCCATCCGAACTTCGGCTGGCTTTTTGGAAATTGGCTTATCCGGGAAAATACGAATCCATACGCGTCCGCCACGCTTAATGTGACGAGTCATTGCACGACGCGCTGCTTCAATTTGACGCGCCGTTAGACGTCCACGGCCGACCGCTTTCAAACCATACTCACCAAACGATACTTTTGCACCACTGGTGGCTATGCCTTTATTGCGGCCTTTTTGTTCTTTACGGTATTTTCTTCTAGCTGGCTGTAGCATGTTTCACTCCTGCTTTGCGCGGTTTGCGCTGTTCTGGCTCAGCCGCTGGTGCTGCAACAGGTTGCTCACCTTTAGCTAGCGTATTACCCTTGTAGACCAAAACAGTTACGCCAATGATGCCGTAAGTTGTTTTAGCTTCAGAGAAACCGAAATCAATATCTGCACGCAAAGTATGCAATGGCACACGACCTTCGCGATACCATTCTGTACGGGCAATTTCTGCTCCGTTTAGACGGCCTGACGAGGTGATCTTGATACCTTGCGCACCTAAGCGCATCGCATTTTGCATTGAACGCTTCATGGCGCGACGGAACATTACGCGCTTCTCAAGCTGACCAGTAATATTGTCGGCAATTAACTGCGCATCAGTTTCCGGCTTACGCACTTCTTCGATATTGACGTGCACTGGCACGCCCATCAATTTAGTGAGATCAACGCGTAAGTTCTCAATATCTTCACCTTTTTTGCCGATAACGATACCTGGGCGTGAGGAGTAGATCGTGATTTTTGCGTTTTTAGCTGGGCGCTCGATGATAATTTTCGATACGGATGCACTAGCTAATTTCTTCTTCAAGTAGGTGCGGACTTTGATGTCCTGCGCCAACATGATTGGGAAGTTTTTGCTATTGGCATACCACTTCGACGACCAATTTTTGAGTACCGATAAGCGGAAGCCCACCGGATGGATTTTTTGTCCCATCGTAACTCCTTATTTGTCGTCGCCAACCGTCAAGAAGACGTGGCAAGTAGGTTTAACAATACGGTTGCCACGACCCTTAGCGCGCGCGGTGAAACGCTTAAGCACTGGGCCCTTCTCAACCAAGATGGTAGAAACTTTTAATTCATCAATATCTAAGCCGTGATTGTGCTCGGCGTTAGCGATTGCGGAGTTAAGAACTTTCTTAATGATATCTGCACCCTTCTTTGGGCTGAACGTAAGAATGTCCAGCGCCTTAGAAACCTGAATGCCACGGATTTGATCCGCGACCAAACGGCCTTTTTGTGCAGAGAGGCGTACGCCCCACAATTTTGCTGTTGTTTGCATGGTGACTCCTTATTTCTTGCCAGCTGCAGCGGCCTTCTTATCGGCTGGATGGCCTTTGAAGGTACGCGTCAGGGCGAATTCACCAAGCTTGTGACCAACCATATTTTCACTCACGTACACGGGAATATGTTGCTTACCGTTGTGAATAGCGATGGTTAGACCGACGAAGTCAGGCATGATTGTGGAACGACGAGACCAGGTTTTAATTGGACGCTTGTCTTTAGCAGCCGCAGCTGTTTCAATTTTTTTAAGCAGGTGGCCGTCGCAAAACGGGCCTTTTTTAATGGAACGTGTCATTTTTGATGGCCCCTATTATTTCGCTTTATGACGGCTGCGAACAATCATGTTCTGCGTCCGTTTATTTGTGCGTGTCTTCAAGCCTTTGGCTTTCTGACCCCAAGGAGAAACCGGATGACCACCACCGTTAGACCGGCCGCCGTGCGGATGATCTACTGGGTTCATACAGATGCCCCGAACTGTTGGACGCCAACCGCGCCACCGATTTGCACCGGCTTTACCGATTACGCGTAGACCGTGTTCTTCGTTACCTACTTCGCCCAATGTGGCGCGGCAGTCAACGTGTACTTTACGAACTTCACCAGAGCGTAAACGCAATTGCGCGTGAATACCTTCGCGAGCTAGTAGCTGTACGGAAGTACCGGCTGAACGGGCAATTTGTGCACCCTTAGCTGGTTGCAATTCTACGCAATGGATTGTGGAACCCACTGGAATATTGCGCAACGGCAAAGTATTACCGGCTTTAATCGGCGCTTCTGGACCCGATACCACTGTGGCACCAGCAGAAATACCTTTAGGGGCAATAATGTAGCGACGCTCACCATCCGAATAGCATAGCAAAGCAATGTTCGCGCTGCGGTTTGGATCGTATTCAAGACGCTCTACTTTAGCAATAATACCGTCTTTATCATTTCGCTTGAAATCGATAATACGATAGTGATGCTTATGACCGCCACCGTGGTGACGTGTAGTGATATGACCGTGGGTGTTACGACCTGCGCGCTGGAATTGTGGCTCCAACAAGGCAGCAACTGGCTTGCCTTTATGCAATTCGCTATTTACCACTTTGATCATACTGCGACGACCGGGGGACGTCGGCTTAACTTTTACCAATGCCATTATGCAGCTCCTTCAACGAAGCTAATGTCGGACTCGCCCTTCAAGCATACGTATGCTTTTTTGACGTGATTACGACGGCCAGAGAAACGTCCATGACGCTTTGCTTTGCCTTTTTGGTTAACCATATTGACACTAGCAACTTCAACTTTTTGATCTTTGAAAAGCAACTCAACTGCCGCCTTAACTTCAGCTTTAGTGGCACTTGGAATTACTTCAAAAACAACCTGTTTGTTTTTCTCAGCAGCGATAGTCGCCTTTTCTGAGATTACGGGGCGCAACACCACCGTCATTAAGCGTTCGATGTTCATGCGAGCACCTCTTCAAACTGCTTAACGGCACCTTTGGTAAGCACGACGTTAGCAAAACGGATTAGGCTGACAGGATCAGCATACTTTGCTTCTACTACCATCACGTTCGGCAAATTGCGCGCGGACAGGAATAGGTTTGCATCGTCGCTATCGATAACGATTAGCACATGCTCCATGCCCATCGATTTCAATTTCTCTGCCAATAATTTGGTTTTTGGAGCCGCTAGCGTGAATTCTTCAACTACGCTTAAACGCTCATCACGAACCAACTGCGACAAAATGGCGGCCATACCAGCGCGATACATTTTGCGGTTCAGCTTTTGGCTGAAGTTTTCGTCAGGTGAATTCGGGAAAATCTTACCGCCGCCACGCCATAGTGGTGAAGATGCCATACCAGCACGAGCGCGGCCCGTACCTTTTTGACGCCATGGCTTCTTGGTAGATTTTTGTACATCGCTACGGCCTTTTTGCGCACGATTTCCGGCGCGGGCATTAGCTTGATACGCAGTGACGACTTGATGAACCAGCGCTTCACTGTAATCACGACCGAACATTTCGGTGGATGCAGCAACGGTTCCTTTAGCAGAACCTGAAGCATCAATTAACTTTAATTCCATTATTTAGCTCCCTTAGCAAGAGGTGCCTTGGCAGCTGGACGCACAACGATAGTGCCGTTTTTATGGCCAGGAACTGCGCCTTTAATCAACAACAACTGACGCGCAACGTCAATACGCGCAACTTCTAACAACGGGATAGTGCGGGTGACCGCGCCTAAATGACCCGCCATGCGCTTACCTGGGAATACCCGGCCAGGATCTTGCGCCATACCGATAGAACCCGGTACGTTGTGCGATTTTGAGTTACCGTGAGATGCACGGTTTGAAGAGAAGTGATGGCGCTTAATTACGCCGGAAAAGCCTTTACCCTGAGTAACGCCAGTGACGTCAACCTTTTGTCCGACTGAAAAAATCTCAACGGATACGGTTTCGCCCACTTTCAATGCAGAAACTGCATCAGAGGTTAGAGTAAATTCCTTTAGAACTGAACCAGCCTCAACACCCGCTTTAGCGAAGTGTCCTGCCTGGGCCATAGCAACACGGCTAGCACGGCGTACACCGAATGCTAATTGAACGGCAGTATAGCCATCCACGTCTGCTGATTTGATTTGCGTGATGCGGTTGTTTGACAGATCAAGCACTGTTACTGGAACGGATGTACCGTCTTCAGTAAATATGCGAGTCATGCCAACCTTCCGGCCAACGAGACCAAGACTCATAAAAATTTCCTTTTTAATTTGCCCAAACAAAATCTAGTTTGTATGGGTTCTGACTGCAATTGGTCAGCTTGTGTTTATACTTCGGCACAGCTTTTATGACAACTATGTAAGGCATTACTTCCACTACTCCCAGACATAATCCTTATGATAATTGCATTGCAATCACCTACAGAACATGTCCAGTTACCACAAAACACTTTAAATACCTCAAACGCTCAAATTTCAAGCGCCTAGAAAAACTAGAGGATTGCTAGTATAGCAATCCTCTAAAGATATTTCAATCACTCAATTTGTTACCGTTGCAACCGAGCCACGCCCATGCCGCAACGCCCAACTTGAGAATTAGAGCTTAATTTCTACGTCTACACCAGCTGGCAGGTCAAGCTTCATCAAAGCATCTACTGTTTTATCAGTTGGATCGATGATGTCCATTAGGCGTAAATGCGTGCGAATTTCGAACTGATCACGCGATGTTTTATTCACATGCGGTGAACGCAATACGTCAAAGCGCTCGATACGTGTCGGTAGCGGTACAGGACCACGAACTACGGCGCCGGTACGTTTCGCTGTTTCGACGATTTCGAGAGCGGATTGATCGATCAAGCGATAATCAAATGCTTTTAGGCGGATGCGAATTTTTTGTTTCGGCTGCGGTGCAGTTGCCATGATTATTCCTTTTTTCCGGTGCTAGACCGGTTTTTACCGGCGGTGCAATTTGCGAATTGAATGCTTTGCTTTTTTGTCGGCGCGCTTAGATTCCCAAACGCGCCGCTAAAATTTCTTAAGCTAATTTACCAAGTAACTTACTTCAATACCTTAGAAACCACACCAGCACCAACGGTACGGCCGCCTTCGCGAATCGCGAAGCGTAGGCCGTCTTCCATCGCGATCGGTGCGATTAGCTGCACTACAATCTTGACGTTGTCGCCGGGCATGACCA
>JANMDR010000180.1:0-78237 GCA_031376425.1 Betaproteobacteria bacterium | reverse complement strand
ACGTCGCCGGCTTGGGTTTCAATAACTGGCAATGCCGTTAACGAACCAGTTTTTCCTTTAACTTCACCCTTGGTGAAGCGCTCAACGTAATCTTCGTTTACACGTGCAGCACGCTCTAGCAAACGGGAGTGAAGATAAAATACGTCACCCGGATAAGCTTCGCGACCTGGTGGGCGGCGTAGCAGCAAGGAGATTTGACGATACGCAACCGCCTGCTTGGAAAGATCGTCATACACAATTAGGGCATCCTGACCACGGTCACGGAAATATTCACCCATTGTGCAGCCTGAGTACGGGGCGATGTATTGCATCGCGGCCGATTCAGAAGCGGTTGCGGCAACCACAATGGTGTAGGCCATTGCGCCGTATTCTTCCAACTTGCGCACTACGTTTTTAACTGACGATGCTTTTTGACCGATAGCAACGTAAATACAGGTAAGGTCTTTACCCTTTTGGTTGATGATGGCGTCAATAGCAACTGCTGTTTTACCAGTCTGACGATCACCAATGATTAACTCGCGCTGACCACGGCCAACTGGAACCATAGCATCAACCGACTTCAAACCAGTCTGCACTGGTTGAGAAACCGATTTACGATCGATAACGCCTGGGGCGATTTTTTCGATTGGATCAAATTTCTTAGCGTTAATCGGGCCTTTGCCATCAATTGGCTGACCCAAGGCATCCACAACACGACCGATTAGCTCAGGGCCTACTGGAACTTCCAAAATTCTGCCGGTACACTTAACGGTGTCACCCTCAGTAATATGCTCATATTCGCCCAAGATCACGGCGCCGACAGAATCGCGCTCAAGGTTTAGCGCTAGGCCAAACGTGTTATTTGGGAACTCCAACATTTCGCCCTGCATAACATCGGATAATCCGTGTACGCGGCAGATACCATCAGATACCGAAATAACTGTACCTTCGGTACGCTTATTTCCAGCAACCTGTAGGTTTTGGATTTTTGATTTGATGAGTTCAGAGATTTCAGACGGGTTGATCTGCACGGCAGTCACTCCAATAAACTAATTGATGATGAGAATTCGGTTTGCATGCTCACTAAATCAGCATGTGCGTTACGTTTTACAGCTAAACACTACCTTGAAGAAGCTCTAAATACAGCCATCTTCAGTCATTTAATTTTTTAATGCACTAACGATACCGCCATTTGATTCAAGGTGTCGCGCACCGATGCTTGCACTACTTCGTCACCAACTTGCACCCGCGCACCACCAATGAGAGACGCATCAACAGCAACCGTAGCAATTACTTTCTTGCCATACTTCTTGGCTAAAGCATTCACCAAATCCGCTGTATCAGCATCAGACATTGGAAACGCACTCGTAATCTGTGCATTCACAACACCATCATGCTTACGCTTCAAGGCATCAAACTGCTCGGCAATACTTGGCAGCAAAGTGGCGCGCTGACCATCAAGCAATATTTTCACCAGCGTTTTCACACCTTCAGGCATGACATTACCGGCTACGGCTGAAAACATCTCAAGCTTTTGCGCAGAAGATACCTTCGGGTCATGCAATAGCGCAGACATTGCCGAATCATTAGCGATCGCTGCGGCCATTTGCACGCCATTGGCGTATTCAGCTAGTTGATTAGCCTCTAATCCAGCTTTAAACGTTGCTTCCGCATACGGACGCGCTACAGTGACAAGTTCAGCCATTTTAGAGCTGCGCCTTTAGCTGATTAAGCATATCGGCATGCACGCCAGCATCAACTTCACGCTTCAAGATTTTTTCCGCACCAGCAACCGCAAGCTTTGCCACTTGCTCGCGCAATTGGTCTTTGGCTTTTTGCGTTTCTTGAGCAATCTGTGCATGCGCAGCAGCAATAATACGATCAGCTTCAGCTTTAGCAGTAGACTTCGCCTCTTCAATTTGTGCAGCGACTTGTTTGTCGTTTAATGCACGCATTTCAGTTGCTTGGTCACGCGCTTCTTTTAAGGTAACCGCACGTTGCTTTTCAGCTTCAACCAATGCGGCTTTGCCTTTTTCAGCCTCAGCCAAACCTGCAGCGATTTTTTGCCGACGGTCATTGATAGCCGTCATGAGCGGCGGCCAAATTTTGGCTTTCGCAAACCAAATTAGCGCCGAGAACCAAATTATCATTACGATTAAGCCAGCATTGATACTCATGAGGAAACCTTATTCAGTTTTAATCTTATTTTGCGGCTAAATTACTTAACTGCAGTAAGCAATGGGTTTGCGAACGCGAAGAACATTGCAATACCAACACCGATCAAGAATGCCGCGTCGATCAAACCAGCCAACAAGAACATAAATTTTTGCAACTGAGGAATCAATTCAGGCTGACGGGCTGCTGCTTCCAAAAACTTAGAGCCCATGATGCCGATACCGATACAAGCACCCAATGCGCCCAAACCAATGATCAAACCGATGCCAAGAGCCATGTTGCCTTGTACTAGCGCCAAAAATTGTGCCATGATATTTCCCCTATGTTGATGAACGACAAATTAACTAAAAAAATTACAAATTAAAAAACGAAATCTTAAAAAATTGACTTAGTGATGCTCGTGCGCCATTGCGATATATACGCAAGACAGCACCATAAAAATAAAGGCTTGCAGCAAAATAATCAGGATGTGGAATATCGCCCAACCCAAACTCAACACGATTGAGCCAGCGCTGTAAATTCCACCCAACATACCCAATAATCCAAGCAGCATAAATATTAATTCACCGGCATACATATTGCCGAATAGCCGCATACCGAGCGACACTGGCTTCGCGATAAGCTCGATAAGGTTAATAGCAAAATTCGGAATCCAGAGCGCCGGATTTGCACCAAACGGCGCAGTAAATAGCTCATGCACAAAGCCACCCAAGCCCTTGGCCTTCACGCTAAAGAAAAGAATCAAGAAAAATACCGTGAACGACATCGCGAACGTCACGTTTAAATCGGTAGAAGGCACAGCCTTCCAGTGACTAACGCCAATAGCCTGCATTGCAGTTGCAACAAAATCAATCGGTATCAAATCCATCAAGTTCATCATGAACACGAGGACAAAAATAGTTAACGCTAAAGGTGCCAAAAATGCCCGATCCCCAGGAAATACATCCTTTACAGTATCGTCAACAAACTCAAGAACAATCTCAATGAAAGCCTGAAACTTTCCCGGCACGCCAGCTGTTACACGCTGTGCAGCAAAGTAAAAAAAGCCCAAACCAATCAAGCCCAGAACCACGGACATAATGATGGAATCAAGATTAATGGTGCCCCAGAACGGATGCTTGTCACCGAAAGTAACCACATTATTAGTCAAATGATGACCAATATAATCCGAGGGCGTTTGGTATGAAGATGCCATATTTTGGAAGCCGTATTAAGGCTGTTTGATTCAACGAATAATAAGAAAGGCTAAGCCATGCCCGACAATTACAACAGATGCTGCAATTACAACCCAAAGGGCATCAAAACGTCCTGAAGCCAATGCTGCTAACAACAACCCTGCGATGACTGCTATCTTTAACACTTCAGCAATCAGATGGCGCCCTAAAATGGATCCACCTAAGCGCTTCCTTGCCTTACCTCTACCAACTACGCCAACTACCGCCCCACGGGTTTCCCACAATATATAGCAGGCATTCCCACTTAAAACGGCCACTGCACCTACTAATGCTGACGCGCTCAAATGTAAATCAAACGGCAGCAGTACCAATACTAGTGCACCCGCTATCGCACATTGCAGTAAAAACACCTTCGCATAGATACGTGATAGTGAATCTACAAGCATAGCGACCAATTTAGCTTGAAAACAAGAATTATTAACGCACCAATTCAGCTGAAACAACCTTTGGATTGTAAGCTTTTTGGCCTATTCTCGTCAACTGCAAATGCTGCGGCGCAGCATGTTTTTATAACAAAAACTACCACAGGTACTGTTGATTCTAGGTTTTACCCCTATTGGAAAATATGATCCATCGGCATGTTTGGTCGTATTTGCATAGAAATAGGCACACAAAACGGGGCAAACAAGGTCAATGCATTATGCCTGTGTTAAATTTAGCACAAATACCTGTATTGAGACCGAACAAAGGTTCTAAATTATGGTTAGTTGTGGCACACTCATGAAGCATAGGAATAATTTAACTATAACTGCTGCAGATAGTTAAGCTAGATACTTAAAGTTTAAGATTAAGTTTTTCTGATGTTCGACAATAATCTCATCTCATTGCTTTAATGGAAACCACCGTTTTATTTGCCGATGTGAGTGGCAGCACTAAACTCTATGACGAGGCAGGCGATGCGATCGCGTTTGCCGCGATTCGGCGCTGTATCGACCTTTTTCGGGAAAAAACGATTTCTGGTGGCGGCCAAGTAATTAAAACAATGGGTGACGAAATTCTTGCGCTGTTTCCAAACCCCAGCGCTGCGGCTGAGGCATCCATCGGTATTCAACTGGGTCTGGCGAGCATGCCGGAACCGATTCCCGGCTTGCGTATGGCCGCTCGTATCGGCTTCAATATGGGTGCTGTGATGGAACGCAATGAGGATATTTTTGGCGATACCGTGAATTTAGCGGCACGGTTCACTGAGCTTGCCACCCGTGGGCAGGTAATTACCTCTCAAGAAACCGCCAACGCACTCTCGCCGTTGCTGAAAATGGATACTCGCCGTTTGTTTTCCATTCCCATCAAAGGCAAAACCGAAGAAATTGATATTTGCGAATTACTGTGGGGCGAAATGGATGATGCCACCACCATGATTCCCAAAAACGACACGCCGACGCTGCGGGTAATCACCGGCATCCGTGTGCGTTACAAAGACCGTACCATTGAAATGCCACGAGACTGCAATACCTTAAGCTTGGGGCGTGATTTAGATGTCGATTTGGTGGTTGAAGACCGAATGGCGTCGCGTACGCATTGCGTCATTGAACACCGCCAAGACAAATTTGTGGTGATTGATAAAAGCTCGAACGGCACTTTTGTCACTATTGGCAGCGATCGTGAAATTATGCTGCGTCGCGAGGAGCTAATTTTGCGCGGGCAAGGATTTATCGCTCTCGGACAATCATGGGAAACCACCGAAGACGTGGTGCAGTTTAGCGTTAACTAAGGCAAGTAAGGCAAGTAAGGCACCTTAGACACGTTAGGCACCGCGTCGGCGCAATCTTTACACCCAAACGCACTATCAATCTCAACACTACGCTGCTGCAGGCCTACTTTGGGGCGGGCTTACTTTGTGCGGGCTTTATAGCCGTTCCGGCATTTGCGGCGCTAGCAGATTTAGCAGGCGCATTTGGCTTGGCAGCCGCTGGACTGATACTAGGCGCAGGCGGTGGCACGGCCGTCGCATTTGCTCTGGCAATACCTGAATTGAGTGCCACTACCGCTGGTTCCAGCATCGGCGGCGGGGGTGGCGGTACGATAAATTCAGCGTAGTTAAACATCGTTAATGGCGGATAGAGCTTTAATTTCGCAGCCTCCGCCATTTGCACCTGAAACGAAAAACGGGTTAAGGTTTCAATAGGTATTTCCTTAGCGGTTTTTTTGCCCGTCAAAATTTGTTCGGCTTTGTAGGCTGTAAATTGGCCGATGTTGTAATACCTACTTACTAATCCAGCAAGCGCTCCTGTTTCCATGAGTTGTTCTGTGGACGCAAATGTCGGTAAGCCAACTTCAGTGGCGGCGGGAATGATCACGGATTTAGCCTGTGTCCCCAAAAATGAATCAGGCGGTAGATAAAGCCAATCAACCTTATTTTGTTTCATGTCCCGAATCAAATCAGCAGCACCTTCTGCAGTCGGTTTTTGTGTAGTCGTATCCAAAGCGAATTTTCGTTCTACCAAAGTGAAATTCATCTTCTTACTTAAGCTGCGCAATTCCTCAACTGTCACTACAGAATTGCGTTCACTCGATGTATATAGGACCCCCATCGTTTTAAATGGTCGATAGCTGGACATGGCGCGGATTTGTGTTTCAGTCGACGCAACATGGTAAACACCAGTTACATTGCGCTCTGAGCTTGCCAGTGTCGGCGTGATTTTTGCCGATACCGGTGCTGCAACCAAGGTAAATACCACGGGGATATCCTGAATAAACTTCCCATCTTTAGCGTTATCTACACTACCGACAACACCAAGCGTCACTGACGTGCCCCACGTGTAAATTAAATCAGGCTTAATGCGTCTAATTTCATCTAGCAACGCGGGAATTTTGGTGTTGTCACGCTCAATATCGCGCTCAATAATTTCCACTGGAATACGGCGCGACGCAAAGTAGTCTTTGAACCCTTTCTCAACCTCGGTTTTACCGCGAAAGGTAATTGAGTAAATTCGGAATGGTTTTTTTTGCGCCTGATCTTGAGCAAGTGCCACGTTCGGAAACATCGAAAGTAGTGCCAGCGTCAGTGTCAGTGCAAGAGCCAACATTGCTGTCGCAACAGCTGCAAACGCTTCAGGATTTAGTTGAAAATGGCTTAAGCGATTCATTATTATGCTTCCACTTCCTTGGTTTGGGTGCCAGAAAGCGTCGCAAGGGCGAATAGCACACCACAAAACAGCACTAGTGCGCTTATTGCCACAAAGGCACCTTGATAGTTGAAGTAAATAACCAGCACGCTGGCTAATAAAGGGCCTACAGCATTCCCCATTCTCTCCAATAAGCGATAGACGCCATAAACAGTATCGCGCCCGTATTTGGCGATTTCTGGGCCACACAAATCTTCTACTAGAGCACCCTGCGAGGCGATAGAAACTGCCTGACCCAAACCTAAAAATATGACGACAACGAACACCAGCAAAACATTTCCGGTAGTGAGCAACACTAAGCCGCCAAGACCTGAAACAATCAAACCAAGCGCCACAAAACGTTCGCGCTTTGCCCCAGCATCAGAGAACCCAGCGGCAATAGGCACCAAAATCACCATAATGATGGCGTAAACCAACAGCATCCGGCCGGCCATCGCTTGGGTACTGCCTAGTGACAAAATATATAACGGCACGAGATAAAAACAAAAACCAGTCAGCACAATTTTGGCTGGAATTGCCGCAAGCCCAGTCAAAACCATGAAGCGACGGTTTAAACATAACGAGCCTATTTCACGCAATGTCGGCACCTTGGTATCGCGTAGATTTGCGCCACGCTTTTGCACGTCAACCGGCAACTGCTTAATAGTCAATACCGACAAAATACAAATAAGCGCGGCAATTAGGAAGGTGTAACGTGCGCCAATATTGTCGGCCAAAATACCACCAGTTGCGGGCCCACATACCGTTGCCACCATAATCGCGCCGACAAATAAGGCAAACCCCTTGGCACGGTCCTTAGGCCCGCTATGATCGAGTACATAACCTTGCGCCGCAACAAACACCATCGCATAGCCAATCGCACAAAGACTGCGCCACACGAGTAAATCCCACAAACCGTAAGCAAATGCTGTCGCCGCGAAACCCACCGCCGCGATTGATGCGCCAAAAACCATGGTGCGCCGTCGGCCGATACGCTCACTCCACCCCCCTAAATAGGGCTGACCGATGGCAACTATGAGCATAAACAAAACAATGGGCAGACTGATGATGATTTGCGGCGAAACCCCATCGATAGGCACCAATAAGTTTTTAATGTAGGAGGGTAGAAATGACCGTGTTAACTCCTCGGCCAATATGAACGCAAAAAGTGGGGCGCGAATGCGATTCAATGCGCCAACCTCTGCGGGCGGCGTATCGACGCTATGGCGGCTGCCAAATTTATAGTTTTTACGTAAGTCGTCCCATGCAGCTACCGCGTCAATCAATCGTTTTTTCTCAAATACCGCTGATCCTTGCATACGACCGTGCAGAGCTTTAGTAAGGTCTTGGTATTGCTCGTTTAGTGATTTAACTGCGTGTTGAATGCGGGCAAGCACACGATCAATTTCCGAATCGCCTTTAGCCATGTCTGCGCTAGTAGAAAAATCGCCTTGCTTTACCCTATCAATTTGTTCCGAGAGCCCCTGTAACCCTGACTCTAGCTTTGCACCCGCCGTGAAATTTAAGAGTTCTAGGGTGAAAAATAAGGCTACAACAAAAATGACCAAAACATCGAGTAACAGTTCGAGCATAATTTTCTTCACGAATTTGTCTTCAACGCCAATGTGAAGTGTACCGACACGCGTGGCTGCGTCTTTGGCAACAACAGGGATCGCCACCACATACTGGCCACCTACCAATACACCCGATGTGCTCGTGATCGAACCTAACTTTGACGGTGTTGCCAACTTTTCATCACGGCTAGCATTGTTTTTAGCATAAGCCTGCGCATAGTCAGACATGCCTTGGGGCAAACTTCCACCCTTGAAGCGAACTTGGCCATCGGGATCGGCTAAGGCAATGGATGCAAATTCCGCGTTTTCACTGACAACTTGAGTTAAGGCTTCATCAACACCATAAAGTGATTCAAAACCCAACTTATAATCCACCATCGCGCGTTCGACTAAATTACGCAGCGAAGCGCCTACCGTGACCGCTTTTTTACCTATTTCCGGGATTACCTCGCGCTCAAACGCCTGCCCAGCAAAATATGAACTCGCCAATAGCCCGAGCGCAATAATAACCATCACCGCGCCGGTAATTCGCCAGTAAATACGTTTTAGATATTTTGCATCCATCTATATTTGGTCTTTTGCTCTATTGACATTAAGGTTGCGGCTGCAGAGGCGCACTATCTTGCGGCGCTTCCGGATCAATATCTTGCACGGCACCAGGCGCTCCGGCCATTGCTGCGCGCAAATGTTTACGTGCCAAATTGATTTGATTTTGCGCCGATTGCACTTGGAGGTTATATGCGGCCAAACTTTCACCTATGCCTTCAGGCAGTTCCGCAGACTCGTCTACAACAATTGGTGCACCGGCTTCTTGCAGGGTTTCCACCAAGCTTTCCATATCCCTTTCAAAGCGGCGGATAATGAAGGTAAGTAGACCCACGCATAATAGTGCGCAGACCAAAAATACAACAACAGCAATTTTCAAAAGCTCTAATCCCATTTTTTGGGATGCAATTTCAACATACCGTTGCGGGTAACGCACCGTTAAATACCCCACAATAAGATCGAAGTTGTTTCTTAGCGCGACAGCAACAACTTGCTCACTGTTTTGCGCTATGGTCCAAGAAGCCGGACGGCCACTACCACGGCGCTGCTGCGTAGCCTCGGTGAGCCAATCGGTTGCAACTTGATTACCGATTTTAGTTTTTTCGGTGGCATAAATAACTTTACCGGCAGGGTCAAAAAGTTCGATACCGGCAATTAGATCGTCCGTGGTTCGTTCGCGTTGAATCAGCGCCTGAATCGTGGGCATTTCCGCGAATGGAAGACCCAGCGCCAAGGAAGCTGAAACATTATCCTCAATACCATCAGCCACATATAACACGCGTGTTTTGACCACCTCGGAAACCGTTGATCGGTATTTGAAGTAGTTCAAAAATGTAGCCATTGCTATCGCAAAAAAACACACTAGCAAAGCGACAATGATAAATCGTGCGCGGGTCGTTCTCATTAAATTTTCAGCGATTCATTCGTGATTTAATTTGGCAAGTTACACTAAAATCTCGTGCGTAGTTTCAGCACAATCTCAGCCTGCATAATTACTTTTGAAGTGTAGCATGGAGATTTGTTTCAAGATACGTCCTTAATTTGACTTGCACAATAAGAAACAATTGGTACACAAAATTTAATAGCGCATATTCAAGGCCTTGCGGCACACACTTAAGCCAGAGTTTGAAGGCTTGTTCGCTGTTTGTGTCGATTTAACGAAATAATTGGTGCAATCTGTCACCCTTGCGGCAGAATCGCTGTTGTCCACCTTTATTCAGAAATGCGGATGTGTTAACGTATGAAAATGTACGGCTAGGCGCATAATTTAAGTAACGCTCAGCCAATAGTAGATTAAATTGTTTCCTAGAGAACACATACTATGTTGACCGCATTAATCGTGCCAAACTTAGCAATTGTTAACACTCCAACTCCATCAGCCTGAGGCAAAGAGGGTCAAATGAACAACAAAATTGGCGAAAACAATAACGATCAAAGCGCTGATAAAACGCAATTCGATCCAGCATCCTTAGCACATCGGAAAACGACTGACGATGATCCTGACCGCACGGTAATCGATAAAAATTCTCCCCTACACAAAGGACGGCTGTTGGCAGAAACAGCTGCGCCGCCGCCGGCATACGAACCACCTGTTACCGAAGAACGCGACCCGCGGGATAAGACTGTCACCATTGTGACTAAGGCTGCGCAAGCGAACGCCTCGCAAAACAATGGGCCTACCGATAAGACGGTGACCAATTTCGCAACGCAACGTTTGCCAACCCGCGCGACGGCGACCGCTAACGATCACACTGCTTTACTCAACGAACTATCGCCAGATCCGACGAAGCCGGAAAGTGTTTATACCCCCGCCTATCAGCCTGCTGAAACCCTAGCGCTACCATCTGGATTTAGGCTAATGGAATACCGCATTGATGCGGTATTAGGGCAGGGTGGTTTTGGTATCACCTATCTGGCAACAGACGTTAATCTAAATTCTAAATTCGCAATTAAAGAATATCTTCCAGAAGATTTTGCGAAGCGATCAAGCGATCGTACCGTGTCGGCAAAAACCGCAGACGACACTGAAATGTACAACACGGGGCTTGAGAACTTTCTTATAGAAGCCCGTACTTTGGCCACCTTCAAGCATCCTAATATTGTTAGGGTGGCGCGTTTTTTTGAACAACACAACACCGCCTATATGGTGCTGGAATACGAGCGCGGCCAGTCACTCAAAGTGTGGCGCAAAAATCACCCAGATACGCCGGAAGCGGACTTACTAAATTTACTATTTCCGCTTTTGGACGGTTTGTCGGTGATGCATGAAAATGGATTCTTGCATCGCGATATTAAGCCGGACAATATTTACGTACGCGACGAAGACGGCAGCTTAGTGCTCCTGGATTTCGGTGCCGCATCCCAAACTGCTCTAGGCAGTGCAGCAGCTGTAGGGGTGTTCACTCCCGGCTATGGCCCCATCGAACAGTGCCAAGGCACCGATAACCAAGGCCCATGGACTGATATTTACGCCATGGGTGCGACCTTATTTTGGTTCATCACTGGTAAAAAACCGGTTGATTCATTGCAACGAGCAGGGCGCGTTGACCCGCTACCTTTGGCTGAAGAAACCTGTTTGGGTCGGTACAGCCCCGAATTTTTGAAGGCCATTGATTGGTCGCTGCGCGTTGACCCAGCACAACGGCCACAAAATGTTGCAGAATTTCGCACCGCGCTGTTTGCTGCTCATGCATCAAGCTTACAACTAGCCGAAGCTTTACGCGCAGGCGAAGATTTTGACTCAACTGGAAACTTTACGGCGGCAGAATTAATGCGTCGCCCAGGGTTGCTCAAGACTAAAATTGGCAAGTTCTTCCGCAATGTTTTCAGTCCTGCGTCATGGCCTATCGCTTTAAAAATGACGTTGGCAATGATGTTCACGGCCTTGCTGCCAATGATTATTACGGCCTTTTATAACAGTCAAAATACCATTTCGATTGTTAGTAAGGCTGAACTAAAAAACCTTGAGCAATTAGCCCACAGCACCGCTGGGCGCATCTCCCAGCTATTGGGTGACAGCAAGAGTTTGGCAAATTACTTGGGCTCCGATGACGACTTTGTCGCGTTTTTAAGTGCACCAACCGAAAAAGGTAAGGCTGATATAAAATCAAAGCTGGAAGGCCTAGTGAAGGCCAACGTTGACGTACAGTTAGTATTGGTGATGGATACCGAAGGTGTTGCGCTTTCATCCAATGATCCGGCAGTGATTGGAAAAAACTTTAAGTTCCGTGAATATTTTAAAGCGGCAATGGAGGGCAGACAGTTTACCTCTGGTATTTCAGTTGGCGCGGTGGCGGGACAAGCCGGTATTTTCTATTCGAACCCCGTTTATAACGCCGAAAAGAAAATTATTGGTGCCGTAGTACTCCGTATTTTAGGCTCCTCCGTTTCGAAAATTCTAGCGGAGACCCAGGGTGCCGATGCGCGTACGCCAATTTTGATTGATGCCGACGGAGTGGTTATTCATCATCCCAATAAGGAGTTGCTGTATTCCAGTTTAGTGGTGTTGTCGGAACAAAAAGTAAAAGAAATTTTAGCGGATCAGCGCTTCCGGAGACCCAATATTACCCCGCTAAACCTCACTGAACTTGCTAAAGCAATGATAGGTGCAAAAGATCGAGGAAACGTGGCCTACTATTCACCTGTTACCAAATCCGATGAGATTGCTGGTTTTGCCCCAGTCCCTGGCCATAATTGGGTGGTGGGCATGACTGAAACGCGTGAAACCTTTGAAGCACCACTAAAAAAACTGTTTGAGAACGTGCTCTATAGCGTACTCTTAGTTGGTCTCATCTTTCTAGTACTTGCTCTCATTTTTGCCCGTACGATTGTAAAACCAATCCAAGAGCTTACCGCAGCTGCCGATTCACTTAAAAACGGCGACTACGAAAAAGCGCATGTTACTGTGCGTAACCAAGATGAGGTGGGACAGCTTGCCCGCACCTTCAATGTGCTGATTGATGTATTAAGACAACGTGAACGTGAACGTGAAGGTAAGGGCAGAAAAGCACGGTAAAGGTATTTTTGCCGTTATAAACGGGCGGATTTGCAACACTTATGCTTTAAACCGTCACAGGATTCCCGTATCATTGCGTTATGCGTCCTGAGTCAGACAATGATCTTCCAGAATACCTGCGCCCTGATTGGGAACCGACCATCCCAGGGCCGCGTGCACGATTAGAAGATTGGCACGACTATATGAAAATGGCCAGCCGCGTGACTGGCCGTTTTCATGCCATGTTCACGCTGCGCTATTTTGACTATATACACCCGACAAAATTACAAAAAGGGGTGCCGCTCCGGCTCAAAAAAGTGTATCCCGTGCAGGTGGCCTACACGGACTGGGGTGCCAAAAATAAACCGATATTGATCTGCTGTGGCGGTGTTGCTAACTCCGCTATGCGCTTCAATTATCTTGCCTCTGACTTGCACGATCATTTCCGCATTGTTTGTATGGATTGGGTTGGGCGTGGCCGGTCTGGATGGATGGCTGACGAACGCGATTATTCTTTGGGCACCTATGTCGAGCAACTGCGGCAACTCATTTTGCACCTTGGTACAGCACCCGTATTTTTGCTCGGTTCCTCCTTAGGCGGTAGCGCTGCAATTGAATTGGCGGCAAAGTATCCAAAACTCGTCAAACGGCTAATTTTGAATGACATCGGCCCTTTTATTCCCAAAAAACGCCGAAAGCGCCGCTCGGAAACGCTGGCACGCATGTATGTTTTTCGCAAACCGTCTGACCTGATTCGCCGTATCGGTGCCAGCCAAAAAAATGACGGTCCCATCAGTGATTCCATTCGCTTCAACATCACCTTTCATCAAACCAAATGGTCTGATGAAGACGGTGGCCGCATCTATCGTCATGACGTCCGCGCCCTGCAAGCCTATAAAAACGACGCTAGCGATAATTTAATGCAGTGGGATAAATGGGCAAAAATCCGTTGCCCTATTATGGTGATTCACGGCTTATTGTCTGATGCCTTACTTCCCGCCACCATCGAAAAAATGCAGCGCACCAAAGAAATATCGCTCATGCATGTGCCCGATACCGGCCACACGCCGGTACTGTCCGATCGCAATCAGACTTGGTTTATATTTGAATGGTTATCTAGCGATGGCGGAGTGATGCCCGAGTGGTCTGTAATCCACGCACCACTGAGAGAATCGCTACCGGATGGCAGCTACGTAGAAATCGACGCGCCTCATGTAGGGCATAGGTTTAAAACTTAAGTCCACCCCAAGCCCCACCACTCACTCGATCACACCCGCTTAGGTCTTTTTGCGTAAATACTTGGCTGAAACCGCCTTTAGATAGGGCTTCTTGTGCCATTAACGCCTGATCGTAGCCGTGCTCAAACAATAACCAACCACCGGCTACGAGCCAACTTGGCGCACCATCAATAATCGATTGCAAAGCTGCAAATCCCTGTGCGTTTGGCGTTTGATCACTTAGCGCAATGGGCGGCTCGAAACGTAGATCGCCTTGAGTTAAATGCACGTCGCCATCAGCGATATAGGGTGGGTTAGAGACGATGATGTCAAATTTTTGGGTTTGCGCGGGAAGCGCTGAGTACCAAGAACCTTGGTAAAACGCCACTCTCGCATTATGAGAGTGGGCGTTGTCTCGCGCAACGGCCAAGGCATCAACTGAAATATCCGTAGCTGTTACGTTTATATCCGGTCGCAAGCGCGCCAAAGTGACAGCAATAGCGCCTGACCCTGTTCCAAGATCCAATACAGACATGGGTCTTGGGGAGTACGCGTTGGGAAGCCGCGTTAATACTGCCTCTACAAGATGCTCGGTTTCCGGCCTAGGTATTAACACGGCAGGATTGACCTTAAACACTTCACCGTAAAATTCACGTTCTCCCAAGATATAGGCCACTGGCTCACCCGCAGCACGCCGTTCTAAGCGCTTCTTCACGGTGTCCGCGTCACCCGCGGCAATTATTTTGTTAGGGTGGGCAATGATGCTAGCGCGCGACAGTTTCAAGCTGTGTTGCACAATAAACTGCGCATCGAATTTATCGATTTCTGTGTGCAGCAATAATTGTGCGATGGTTGTTGGGGTGCTGGTCATGGCGGTTATAGTAGAGGCTTATTAAGGAATTTTTCTGCCATGTCACTAATCATTTTACTGCTTCCCGATTTTATTTTGATTTTTATCGGTTTATTACTTTCACGTATTACCAGTTGGGGGCGGGACTTTTGGTCGGGATTAGAAAAGCTCATTTATTACGTACTGTTTCCAGTGCTGCTTTTTACGTCAATCGCGCGTACCCAAATTGATTTTACCGCAGCGGCACCTGCTATTAAAACTGCTGTACTCACCGCTGTCTGTGGCATGGTATTGGGTTATTTGGCAAAACCTATCTTTAAGTTAGAAGATAAATTCTTCGCGTCAGGCTTTCAAACGGCGTTTCGCTTTAATTCCTATATTGGCTTGGCGATTATGGGACGATTGCACGGCGAGGCTGGCATTACCGCCTTCGGCATTGTTATTTGCTTGGTCGTGCCGCTGGCAAATTTAGCTTCAGTATGGGCCTTGGCGCGCAATTCTAAGCTTAATTTGGCACGCGAGTTGGCGCAAAATCCCTTAATTATTGCCACCATTAGCGGCATCTTATTTTCCCTTTCCGGCCTTAAACTACCGGAAGTGGCATTACTGCTGTTTAACCGCATTGGCGCAGCGTCCCTAGCTTGCGGTCTTATTGCAGTAGGGGCAGCGTTACAGCTAAAAGACGGTTTCAAACATTTAGGGCCGATGGTTTACTGGACATCCATTAAATTATTAGCCCTACCTATCATCGCCTATATTTTGGGTAGCAGCTTCGGTATTACCGGCTTGTATTTTGATGCGGTAATGCTGCTGGCGGCACTACCCACTGCTACCAGCGCTTATATATTGGCAGTGCGCATGGGCGGTAACGGGCAAATAGTTGCGATTCTCATCACGATTTCAACGGTAACAGCAATGATAACAATACCAATTTGGCTCCATATCGCACGGCATGGTTTTTCGCTGTAGGTTGCGTAAAATAGAAACGAAGGCATTTTTACATATTCGAAATAGATGAGGGGAAAATATGAAACTTGATAATGAGCAAGAAAGTAGCAATGTTGAGGATCGACGCGGTAATTCCGGCGGCGGTGGACGAGGTATAGGTGTGGGCAAAGTGGGGCTGGGCACCGTGGCCATTGCACTTGTGGCAAGTTATTTTTTTGGGATTGATCCCTCTGTAATTTTAAATATGGCCGGCGGCTTGCAAGGCAATAGTGCGCCCGTAACGCAATCTGGCGCATCGAATGCGCCAGTGCGCCAGACTGCAGATGAGGCTGCTGAAGTGGTGTTTGTGAAGAAGGTGCTCTACACCACTGAAGCCGCTTGGACCGATATTTTCAAGCAGGGCGGGTCTACCTACCGCCCACCCAAATTAGTGCTATTTCGGGGTGCTACCGCCACGGCATGCGGCACGGGCAATACTGCATCTGGCCCGTTTTATTGCCCTGGCGATCAAAAGGTTTATATTGATTTAAAGTTTTATGATGATCTACGCACCCGCTTCAAAGCACCGGGAGATTTTGCCCAAGCCTATGTCATCGCCCATGAAATCGGCCATCATGTGCAGCACTTGCTAGGCACTTCAGGCAAGGTGGATGCGATGCGCGGTAAGGTATCCGAAACCGAATTCAATAAGCTTTCGGTGCGCCTTGAACTGCAGGCCGATTGCTACGCTGGCGTGTGGGCAAATCATGCCAACCGTACCAAGCGCGTGCTTGATCCAGGTGATGCCGAGGAAGCGATTCAAGCGGCGACAGCGATTGGTGACGATACGCTGCAAAAACAAAGCCGTGGCTATGTAACCCCTGATAGCTTCACCCACGGCAGCGCCGCGCAGCGCGTAAAGTGGTTCAAAACAGGGATCGAGTCCGGTAATGTACAAAGCTGCGATACTTTTAGCAATAGGGGTATCTAGTGCAAGCGCAGACTTAGTTTTTAGAAAAGATTTTATAGACAAAGAACAACAAAAAAGCGCATCCAAAGATGCGCTTTTTTGTTTTACTACAGCATCAAGGCGATGCAGCGATTTATTCGCCCTTGTCTTGAGTTGCTGTGTAATTAAGCTTTTCGCGAATACGCGCAGATTTACCTGAACGATCACGTAGATAGTAGAGCTTAGCGCGACGCACATCGCCACGGCGCTTCACTTCGATAGATGCCAATGTTGGCGCGTATGTTTGGAATGTACGCTCAACACCTTCACCAGAGGAAATCTTACGGACGATAAAGCTAGAATTTAGCCCACGGTTACGCTTGGCGATGACGACGCCTTCGTAAGCCTGTACGCGTTTACGTTCGCCTTCGATCACGTTTACGTTTACAACTACTGTATCGCCAGGAGCGAAATCAGGAATTGATTTGTTGAGCCGTTTAATTTCTTCGGCTTCCAAAATTGCAATTAAATCCATTTTGAATCCTTTCTAGTTTGCGGCCACGCCAAAAAACTTGCTGCGTGCGCCTTTCGCATAGAGCAATCCGAAGATTGATGTGCGTGGTTTATTGGATACTACTTTTGCTGCTTTATAAAACACTTGCTGAACTACAAATTCGGTTTGATTTTATCAGGCTCATTTAACTTAACCAATAAATCCGGCCTTCTTGACGTAGTTCGCGTTATTGCTTGCGCGTCACGCCATTGCGCAATCTGTTTATGATTGCCACCTAACAATACTTCCGGAACCGCCTGATCCATCCATACTTCAGGTCGTGTGTAGTGCGGGTGATCAAGCAAACCTTGACGTGCTGGCGAAAAAGAATCTTCTATAGCCGACGCACTGTCGTTGAGTACGCCGGGTAACAAGCGCACCATTGCATCAATTACCACCATAGCCGCCAACTCACCACCTGAAAGAATGTAATCACCAATGGAAATTTCTAAATCCACCTGCGATGCAATCAATCGCTCATCCACACCTTCATATCGCCCACATAAAAACACGATACCTGCTTCACCACCCAATTGACGAATACCTGCATCGGTAATCGGCCTAGCTTGCGGCGATAAATACACCACTTTTGTATTGCTAATACCCGCCTGCTGCTGCGCCATTTTTGCCGCTTGAATCGCCGCAAACAAAGGCTCCGCCTTCATCACCATACCAGGACCGCCACCGAAGGGGCGATCATCTACAGTACGGTGCACATTATTCACAAAATCACGTGGATTCCAGCACTGCAAAGCCCAAACTTTTTTATCTAAGGCGCGCCGCGTAATACCGTGATCGGCGATGGCATCAAACATTTCAGGAAACAGGGTAATTACGTCATAACGCTTGGTTAAAAGCTTATCTGTACCATTGTTGTCGTTGTCAAACGCTACCAATCAACGCCCCAATTCACTACAATCTGCCGCGCTTCGCGATCCACTTTTACAATCACCGCATCAACAAACGGGATAAGCCTTTGCCCACCCGCATGTTGCACCACCAAAACATCATTTGCACCAGTTTCCATCAAGGTATCAACCACACCAAGCGCTTCACCCACACTATTCACAACACTTGCACCGATAAGATCAATCCAAAAATGCTCGCCCTCATCGGCTTCTACCAAACTTTCGCGCGGAATTGCCACGTCAAACTTTACAAAACCTTCTACCGCAGTACGGTCATCAAAACCTTCCAGCTTTGCCACTACTCCTTTTACGTTTACCGCAAAATCTTCTAAAACTACCTCACGCCAAGGGGCGGATGTCGGCAATTTAGAGTCACGGATAAGCCAAGACGCATACGCATCAAGGCTATCTGGCGCATCAGTAAAAGTTTGCAGCTTTACCCAACCCTTTATGCCAAACGGCCCGGCAATGCGGGCCATGACAACAACATCGAGATCGGTAGTCATTTAGGTGAATGACAAAAACAGCGTGCGGCGTAGATTTAATGCAAAAGTTTCACAAACAACTTAAGCAAAATTACGCAGCAGCAGGAACCACTTTGACGGTTTTAGCCAAGCGCGCTACTAAATCGGAAGGCTGAGCGCCTTGACCTACCCAATAGCTAAGACGATCCATGGCGATACGCAGTTTTTCAGTACCTTCTGGAGCAACAGGGTTATAAAAACCAATGCGCTCAATAAAGCGGCCATCACGGCGGCAGCGAGAATCAGCTACTACGATATTGAAAAATGGACGACCCTTAGAACCACCACGACTCATGCGCACAACAACCATAATTATCTCCAATCCGGTTGAAAACCGGTAACAATAAAATGTAGCAACAACCAATTTGCGCTACTTTAACCACCCTATCCCACCGCAAGTTGAAATGCATGCAAGACACGAAGCCGATAATTATAACTTGAATTAGCTAAAAACTGCAATGTTTTCAGTCATTTAGCGTTACGGCTTGCGTATGCGAGCGCCAACAAGACCCATAGCTATAGTTTTATAGTTTTTAATAGGCTGAAGACGCTCTAAAACAGGGCACTTCCACGTATTTAGCTAGCCGCGCACTCCAGGCATCTTGCCCTTCATAGAACGGATCATCTTTGCCATCCCGCCGCCTTTCATCATTTTCATCATCTTCTGCATTTGCTCAAACTGGGTGAGAAGGCGATTTACTTCTTGCACGGGCACGCCAGAACCGGCAGCAATGCGGCGCTTGCGAGTGGCTTTGATGAGTTCGGGCTTGCGTCGTTCAAGGGGAGTCATTGAATTAATAATGCCTTCGGTGCGACGCAACTGTTTTTCTTGCAACTCCGGCGAGCCTTGCGCGGCTTGAGAAAGTTGCGCCGGAAGTTTATCCATCAAAGCGGACATGCCGCCCATTTTTTGCATCTGCTGGAGCTGTAGTTTGAAGTCTTCGAGATCAAATCCTTGGCCTTTTTTAAACTTTTCAGCGAGTTTTTTCGCTTCTTCCACATCCACATTTTGCTGTGCGGACTCAATAAGCGAGAGCACATCACCCATACCCAACACGCGGGAAGCCATGCGTTCTGCGTGAAACGGCTCAAGGCCGTCCATTTTTTCCGATACGCCAGCAAACTTAATCGGTTTGCCTGTAGTTTGCCGCACTGATAGGGCGGCACCACCTCGGGAATCACCGTCTAACTTAGTTAGCACGACGCCGGTGAGCGGCAAGGCATCATTAAACGCTTTGGCGACGTTTACCGCATCTTGACCCTGCATAGCGTCAACTACAAACAAGGTTTCGATTGGGTTAATAGCAGCATGCACTGCTTTTAATTCGGCCATCATGGCTTCATCAATGCCCAACCGGCCAGCGGTATCCACAATCAGAACATCATGAAAGTGGGTTTTAGCCCACTGCTTGGCGGCAAGGGCAATATCTACTGGCTTTTGCGAGGCATCGGATGGAAAGACTTCAACACCAACTTGCGCACCCACAGTTTGCAACTGCGCTATTGCCGCTGGACGGTAGACGTCAGCACTGACTACCAATACTTTCTTTTTGTGCCGTTCGCGCAAAAACTTCGCTAGCTTACCTACCGTGGTGGTTTTACCAGCGCCCTGCAGGCCTGCCATCAAAATAATAGCCGGCGGCTGGGTGGCAAAGTTTAGCTCTTGTTGTGATGGATCATCCCCGCCAATCAGGGTGATAAGTTCGCGATGCACCACGCCAACTAAGGCCTGCCCTGGCGTTAGGCTTTGCAACACTTCGGCACCAAGCGCTTTTTCTTTTATTTTAGCGATGAAATCCTTCACCACTGGCAAGCCGACATCCGCCTCTAACAGCGCCATGCGTACTTCGCGTAGGGCGTCGGCAATATTATCTTCGCTTAATCGCGACTGACCCCGTAGCGTTTTTACAATGCCATTTAAACGGTTGGTAAGATTATCTAACATGATGAGGGTGCATTCGCTTTTGGTATGGTGGATACTTCTACAGTAAACTATATTATCTCTCAGATTCCCTCGCTTATAGGTCTGCAATGTCGGTTTTATCTTTCAGCACCATCGCATTCAGTGCCGCAATTTTGCTTTATGCGGCTGCGGCTGCGTTTGCTTGGCGGTCGCCCTTACTGGCCGCAAGTGCAAACACGCTTGCAACGCCTTGGGTAAGCTTGTTGGCTAGCGCCATCGCCTGTCATTTTGCTGGTTTGGGTCTCGTTTGGCTGGGCTTAGGTTATATTGATTTGTCGTTTTCAATGGCAGGTGCCTTGTTGGCTGGGCTAATTATGCTTATTTATTTTTTATGGGGTCGCGGCCTCCATATTGAACAACTATTGGCGCGCGCGGTTGCCCCTGTGGCATTAATATTTGCGGCGCTGCCGGTATTGTTTTTTGTTGAACCAGCAGGTGCACAGCCGCGCTCGTGGTTATTGCAACTACATATTTTTGTGGCCTTATTGGGCTATGTGTTATTTACCATTGCCAGCTTCCATGCGCTATTAATGGCAACGAGCGAGCAAGCCTTGCACAGCGGCAAACACGCCGATTTAATGGCCGTACTGCCCCCACTAATGCGCTTGGAAGGCTTATTATTCGGGCTGCTCTGGGGTGCCTTTGCGCTGCTCACGCTTACGGTAATTTCTGGTTTTGCATTTTCGGAGGCCTTATTTGGGCAACCATTTAAGCTAAGCAATAAAAATATTTTTGCGCTGCTGTCATGGATGGTTTTTGCGACCTTGCTATTTGGGCGCGTGCGTTTTGGTTGGCGCGGCATGCGAGCAGTACGCTTTACCTTGTTGGGTTTTGGGTTTTTAGTGCTGTCGTATCTTGGTAGTAAATTTTTACTTGAAGTCATGATGACTTCCCCATACTAAATGACCGACCATATTCCGCTTTGGGTATTGTTCTGCGTACTCTGTTTTTTGCTGCTGTGTTCCGGATTTTTTTCAATGTCGGAAACGTGCATGATGTCGTTGAACCGATATCGGCTTAACCACTTAGTTAAGGAAGGCAGCCGTGGCGCGCGGCTTGCCAGCGCATTGCTGGAGCACACAGAAGAATTGCTGAGCTTTATTTTGGCAGGCAATACTGTCATTAATTCTGCGACCACTATTTTAGTCGCCGAGTTTTGCCGGCGTCTGTTGGGTGAGGGTCAACTGGTATTGGGTATTGCTACCGCAGTAGCCTCTTTCTGCATCTTAATTTTTGCAGAGATTTTGCCGAAAGTTTTGGGAGCCACCTACACCGAAAAAATAGCTCTCATTGCGGCGTATCCGCTCACCGGTTTAATTAAAATTACCAAGCCTTTGATGTGGTTTATCAATGTGCTGATCGCTGGAATTTTAAAGCTGGCACGCATTAAACCAGTTTCCGATGCCGCAGCGCCGCTCACTATGCCAGAACTACGCACCCTCGTGCTCGAAGGCGGGCAACTCATCCCGAAGCAACATCACAATATTATGGTGAATTTGTTCGATCTGGAGAACATGACTATCGACGACACGATGACGTCTCGATCCCAAATCGACGGTATAAATTTATGCGATAAAATTGAAGATATTCGCAATACCTTAGCAACATCGCACCATACCCGTTTAGTGGTTTATGAAGACGATTTGCGTAATGTGGTGGGTATTGTGCACATGCGCAAAGTGTTAAGCGCATCGCGGCGTGAACCGCTCACAAAGGAAATGCTGCGCGAAATTGTGCGGGAGCCCTATTTTGTTCCAGAAGGCACGCCGTTGTTAGCGCAGTTAACCCAATTTCAAGAGAAACAGCGCGGTATGGCACTCGTAGTAGATGAATACGGAGAACTTTTGGGGTTAGTCACCTTACAGGATATTTTGGAAGAAATAGTGGGTGAATTCACTAGTCAAAGCCCGAGCGTGGGCGGCCTTTATAAACATCAGCCGGACGGCAGCGTCATCGTTGAGGGTGGTTGCCCGCTAAGAATGTTAAATCGCAAACTTGGTTTTAAATTTCCCTTAGATGGGCCAAAAACCATTAACGGCATTTTGATTGAGCAGCTAGAAGATATTCCAGAGCCGGGAACATCAGTGAAAATTGGCGGAATCGCAGTAGAAATTTTGCAAACGCAGGATCGAATGGTAAAGGTGGTTAGGATGATGCCGGTAAGGTAGATACCCCACGGGCATTTCGGCGCAAAAATTGTTTTAAATTTCGTGAACTTTCTAGCTAAATATCGTCTAACATATTATTAATACTCAATTGTTATGCTGGAGACTTTATGTACGCAAAATTTACACCATTCCCTTCGTCATCTACCACGCTTTTTTCACGAATCTGCGTGGGGTTAATATTCTCTTTTAATCTGACGTTGGCTACACCGGTATTTGCGGTACCAGCCCCTCAGAGCATTACCTTTACAACACCGTCTGACATTGCCCTGACTGACCCAGCTTTCACCGCCATCGCAACCGGGGGCGGTTCTGGCAATCCAGTCACTTTCATTTCCAACACACCTGCTGTGTGCACGGCGACTGGCGCCAATGGTGCCACTATCACACCTGTGGGCTTGGGGTTCTGCTCTATTGCCGCCAACCAAGCGGGCTTGGGCGTGACTTTTTTAGCAGCACCCACTGTCACACAGGCGTTTTTCATCAAACTTGGCCAAACCATCACATTTGGGGCGCTGAGCACCAAAATTGCGGACGATCCTCCTTTCGAAGTCACTGCAACAAGCTCAGCAACGGGCATCAATGCGACCAGTCCGATTACATTTACTTCATTAACCCTGAGTGTTTGTACAACAGGGGGGGTGAACGGTTCAACCGTTACGCTAATTAATGCTGGCGTTTGCACCATTCAAGCCAATCAGGCAAGTAATACTACGTATGCCGCTGCAGCGCCAGTAAATCAGAGTTTTACTGCGACACCAGTGACGAAGGTTACAGCATCCATTATCGGTGCAGCCAACGGCTCTATCACCCCGTTTGGGCGGATTCTGGTTTTACTTGAAGATAAAACTGAGTTTAGGATCAGTCCTAATCCTGGGTATTTGGCGCAAGTAGGCGGTACCTGCGGGGGCGCTTTCGTAAACATGGGTGGTATTCCCCCGGGCGGCAATAATAGTGTCTATGTGATTGCACCGTTCACAGAGAACTGTTCCGTCACCTTCACGTTTGTCGCGCAACGTCCTACCCTAACAATATCCGGTGTTCTTGGTGTTACCACCCCTGTATTGGCAATGCCCACACCAACATCCAGCGTAGAAAATACGCCTGTTACTTTTGCGGCGACCTTGCGCGGCGCTGTTGGCACGGTCGATTCCGCCGTTCTTAGTTTTTTTTCCGATGGCGCGAGCATCAGTGGTTGCGAAAACAGACCCGTCGTTTTCGCACCAATCGATGATGCCAGCGCTTATCGTGCAACGTGCACTACTTCAGCTCTGGCTCGGGGCACGCGAATAATTACGGCGCAATTTGCTGGCAATGCCAATAATTTCGCAGCCACCACCGATGCCTCTGCCATACCAAGCCAAGCGCTTACCCACACGGTCACTACTGCCCCCCCCATTCCTGACACTACGCCAGATAATTTTAGTTTTATTCCGCAAAGTGGTCTTACTCTAAGTGTTGCTGCTACATCGAATGTCATCACAGTTACTGGTATCAACACTTCTACGACAATTAGTATCAACGGTGTTGGTAGTGCCTACTCGATTGGCTGCAATGGCGTTTTTACAAGCACGACGAGTTCAATCAACAACGGCGAATCGGTGTGTGTACGGCAGACCACTAGCGGCTTAAATAACACCACCGTAACTGCTACGCTTACTATAGGTGGCGTTTCCGCAACGTTTAGCGCGACGACGCTGAGTTTTATCCCAGACACCACACCCGATGCCTTTGGTTTCACCACGATCTCAGGTGCAATGGCTGGTGCGACGCTTATCTCCAACGCCATCACGGTCAGCGGTATCAATAGTCCAGCGCCAATCAGCATCGACGCACCTGCTAGCACAACGGCAGCATTCTCAGTTGGGTGTGACTCTACGTTTACGACTGCGCCTACGACCATTACCAATGGTGCCCGAGTTTGCGTCCGCTTGACGGCAAATGCAAATGATGGCGCTAGCGCAAAAGCTAATTTGGTAATCGGCGGTGTTACCGGCATATTTACAGTGGAAAATGCCACGATTGCACCAGTTAAGCGTTTTCGTATTTATATTTCATCCACACTCGGGCATTTATTTACAACCGACGAAAACGAATATAACGTTCTCACCATCCGCTCGCCAACTATATATTTAGCGGAGGGCGTGGACCATAGAGTTTATCGAAGTGCGTTAATGCGGGACAATCAAGTTACGGTACCGTACTACCGTTTGTATCTTCGTGGTATTCGTCAGCACTTCTGGACTACCGATGCCAATGAGTACAACGCCTTGCGTGCCGACACTACCAATGTGGGAGACGACGGTATTGACAGCTATATTTTCTTACGCGCAGGCGTTGCTGGTACGGTGCCCCTTTATCGCATGGTGCTCACTGGTACAGCAATCCACCATTGGACTGTTGACGCTAATGAGTTCAATGTACTCACCTCCTCCGGCGTTTGGTTAGGGGAAGGCGCGGCCGGCAATCCACCTGGGGTTACCGGTTATGTTTGGCCACGGTAGGCTCACTGATAACTTTATCTTTGACTTCGATAAGGACGGCACACTATAGGTAAGGTGCCAAACTACTTTATTGCAGCACTGCTTCCGGTGAGTTGCCTTAGTACACTGCTCAAATATAGTTTTGTACCAAAATAGCGTTGCCCCTCAACATTTAAATGCCCTGCAGGAGAGGCGTATAAATCACCCTCGGGTGATAGCGTGGCGCAATCAAGTTTAGAGCCACAAAATGTTGTGATGCGGTCTATATAGCTTATTTTTTGCTGCTTAGCGAACTCGGCCATTTTTTTATTTAAAACCAATTTTTCGCTATCGAGGAACTTCGCTAAATAAGCCTCGTAATCCATACTTTTGTCTCTGCGCGCGAGCAATTTATGGGCATCTTCCCGATATTCATGGGCGGGGCCGACTAAGACTACTTGAATACCCAACGCTTTTAAGCTATCAATATCAGCCTGTAAGTCTGCAAAATTTGCGGGCCAGCGCGCCGCTAAAATTACGGTATTTATTTTATTTTCTTGTAAGAAGCGCAGTACATGCTCGTATAGCTTGAGGCAGCCGTCGCTAGGATCGCTATACATTGATTTAATAGGTGTACACCCAGCACCTGTCGCCTGCAGGTAATTGATGCCCGCAGGGCTTGCACTAGCCAGCGCCGCGTAAAGATCAGCAGCGTGACTATCCCCTAGAATGAGAATGTTTTGTTTGTTTAAGTCAAGAGCCAGACATTGAGGTAAGCCTTGGGAATATTGCTCGAACGGTTGGGCGTACTTGTGGAGGTGACAGCGATTTGCTCTAATTGCTTTTTGCCGAGACGCAGCGAGGTCGGTGATGTAGTCTGGATTTGCAATTAACTTTTGTTCGTACCTTATTAGCCGCTCTTCGGCGAGGCTTGCAGCAATTGGCGTGGTATCTGGGGTGACGTTTGGTATAGCAGGTGGCGTCGTTTGCACTATTTTCGGCACTTGAATATTAGGTTTCGGCGCTGCTGTTCCCGGTTCGCCCTTGCTTTCCGTGGCGGGAACCAACGGTATATTGCCTGCAGTTTCGCCCGAAACCGCGCTTGGAATCGCTGCGTCGGCTCTTTCCGTGGGTATAACCGCGCGGGGTGGCGTATGCCAGTAGGCAACTACTCCCAGCGAACACAATAGCGCAAGGAGTGCGACCGTTTTGGCTTTGGGATGAGGTCCAAATCGTATTGGCGTTTCAACCCATTTCCATGTTGCCCATGCAAGTACAACCGCCACACCCATTAATACAAGACGAACTGATACCGGTGGTGTTTGGTTTTCAAGTATTCGCGCGAAGGCAAGTAGTGGCCAGTGCCAAAGATATAGTGGAAAGCTGATTTTGCCAAACCATACTAAATACCGCGCACTTAATAGTCTATTGTTGACCCACGGTATTGTTTGATGCCCGATGATCAATGCGACAGCGCCAAGCACTGGTGCTAACGCCAACACACCTGGAAATGCACTGTGGCTATTGAGCATCATTGCCGACAGCACAATAAGGATGACGCCGATCACTGCGCCCGTATTTGACAAGTATGCGCGTGTACGTTCGTGCGTACGTGATAGAGGGCCTTTTGTTTGGGACGCGTCTGGGCGAAGGTCTATATGCGCTAACACTGCCCCAATTAGTAATTCCCATACTCGCGCTTGCGGCGCATAGAATGCGGCGACTGGATCTTTGCTTTGAATGAATATGCCCCAGAGCAATGAACAAGCCATCAATATTACGGTGAGCACCCCGGTTTTTTGGCGCAACCTTTTTGCCGTTATGAGAAGAGCGGGCCAAAGAATATAGAATTGTTCTTCTATACTTAAGGACCAAAGATGTAGCAGCGGCTTTATCTCGGCGGCTGTATCAAAATAGCCGCTCTCACTCCACAGCAGAAAGTTCGACGCGAATACAGTCGCCGCAAGCGTGTGCAGACTTAGGTGTTTGAATTCATCGCGAAGGAGTAGAACGTAACCGGCAAGGTAGGTTGCGGCAATAACCAACAATAACGCAGGCAAAATTCGGCGGATACGACGGCTGTAAAAATCAGAAATACTAAAAGTCTGCGCGTTGATTTGCTCAAGAATAATCTTGGTAATTAAATAGCCGGATATAACAAAAAAAATGTCGACACCAACAAAGCCGCCGGGTAGCCATGTTGGCAGTGCGTGAAAGATTACTACGAGTAAAACCGCGATGCCGCGCAATCCGTCTATGTCTGGCCGATAGTGCGCTAGGGAGGGAGGCAAAACGCGAACTTTAGGCATTAACGGGTGGGGGCAGGGGCGCGTTTTGTTGCGAATTTTTCAGGTAAAGGGAGTCCACTAGAAGTCCATTATTTAGCTGCTGGCTCAGCGGTTTGCGCCGGTAAGGTGCCGATATCGGCATCATCACCCTCGCCGCCAGGCTTACCATCTTTGCCGAATGAGTAAAGTGCAAAAGGCTGGTTATTCGCGGCATTCGGGCTATATTGATAAGGTTTTCCCCAAGGATCAAGTGGCACTTGGTCGGTTTCCAAATATGGACCCCGCCAACGGGCGGAAATGGCTGCATCACTCGGCTTTGCGACTAGCAACGATAATCCTTCTTGTGCTGAGGGATATCTACCAATGTCGAGGCGCAGATTTTCAACAGAACCACGCAACGACTTCACCTGTATCAAGGCAATTCTGGGGCTTTCACGATCCAATGCCCCCATAATTCTCGGCACGATCAATCCCATTATTACCGCGATCAACGCCAGCACAACCGTTATTTCGAGGATCGTAAACCCGTGTTGACGAGCCTTTGGTATTTGTAGCGACATAGATTTTCTCAATTGGCGATTGGTTTTAATTCTTAGCGGGCGGAATAATTGACGCTGGCGTGAGTGCGTCCCAATCTGAGACTAACATTCGACCTATTGGTTCGGCACCACCTTTATCGTTAGGGCGATAGACCACAATTTCAGCCTCCTGAATAGCGCTCATTGCCCGTTCCTCAGTTTTTGGCGAGCCGTGCGTGTGCGAAACTAACAGCACATTGCTGCCTAGAGACGGCTTACGTGCGAGCAAAGCGAAACGCGCAACATTAACGTCGAAACCTACGCGTTGCCCAATAGCGTGATTGAGGTCTTCAACAATTTCGATTGGCCCCAAGCCCATTTCATGCGCGGTATCACGCGTGCGACAAAACTGGGAAGTTTTAATTTCTTCGACTGGAATATTTAGATTGCGTATCGCCAAGCCGACCTTGCGCGCTTGCACACGCCCTGTATCGGCTATATTACGTTGAATTGCACAGTTTTCCCACCAATTCGGGGTCGTGATAAGTGCGCCATCTGAACCGACCGTAGATATCGCATGACGCATATAGAGCACAAAACCACCTTGCTTAAGTGCCGCAATAAGGGCTGCACCTTTCAGCTCTGTTTTTGGATCAAAGATCGGCGAAGCTTGGGCGGGGGCCTGAGGAACTAAATTAGGTGCAATAGTTGGCAGCGCTTGCGGTAAAGGTGCGGCAGGTTGTGTGGTGACAGTATTTACCGACGTTGCTGACGGCGATACAGTCGATTGTGCACATAGGACTAAAGGTTGTAACAGCGGCCATACGAATACTAGTGCAACACTATATTTGCACATCAAAGAAGGGTAGTTTTTTTCTGCTGCCATTTAGATATTCTTTTTTGAAAAACATTTAAAACGCTTGGCTATTTAAATGGTCAACGCAACAAACTGCTGACTTCAACGCCATTTTTAATGCAGTTCTCGACGCTTTTTTCAGTTTAAACAAATGCAAAACGGGGAGCTTTCGCTCCCCGTTTTAAACTACTTATTGCGAACTAAAGCAACATTCAACAACTGTTCGTCAAGCCAAACTTAATCTTTTCAGATTAGTTTGTACCCGGACGGATTAGGTGTGAAGAAGTTGTTTGGTTAGCGTTAGCTGCGTTTACAGTTACCAAATCACCTTGAACAGAACCTGTTGCGCCAACAATGTTGAACACTACAGATGCGCGTGTTGGGCCAGAAGTAGAAGCCAACATACCAGCCGCGCCAGTTGCGTCAACTCTTACTGATTTACCAGCTGGGATTGAACCCGTAGCGCCAGTACCCGGTGTGCAGGTATTGCCGTTTTCACAGTAGATAGTGGTGGTGTAAGCCATATCTAATGAGCTAGTGTTAGTCAAGAAGAAGAATGAGGCAACAGCAGGGTTAACCGAGAACCATGGTGATTGTAGAACAGCACCATTTTGCACGATTGTCGCTACGTTGTTCGAGATGGCAATTGGTGTAGTACCTGCGCCAGAACCCGCACCTGGAACCAATGATGCTTTTAGGTTTTGTGGAGGAATAATGGTTACGCCATCAACTACGCCGCACAAGAACTTAGTGTCAACGTCAGCCGCTGGGCCAGGGGTAGCTACCACTGGGAATGTAACCGAGTTAGCTGTACGTGCAGTAGCTAAAGGCGCACCGATTGTAGTTGTACATACCGCGCCACTTTCCCAGAACTTACCTGCCGTAGCCAAAGCGCCAAAACCAGCCGCATTGTCAGAAGTTACAACAATTGTTGTACCAGCAGCAAACAAATTAGGCAGTGTAACCGCAACGTTTGTGGCAGCAACTAGCGGAGGAACAGGAACTAGTTTCAAGGTAATTGCACCACCGATATCTAATGCTGTATCAGGAGCAGTAGTGAACTTCTTGAAGCCAGCAACGGCATCAACAGTTTCATTTACGTTTGCGATTGTGAAAAGATATGAGTCAACAGCCTCTGCGAGAGCGCAAGGCCCTTGATTCGAAAGGCGGGTTGTATTTGTTGGCACTGTGCCGCTAGCGGAAACAGCAGTTTCGTGCAAGCTGTACGAAATAGATTGAGTTGCTACGGCACCAGCAGGCATAATAATGTTGGTGAAAGTTAAGGTCATTGTCTGCGCAGAAGTGTTTCCAGTAACTGCAGTACCTTCAACTTCAAACACAACGTATTGATCAGCTGTCGTACCACCCTGTACCACGGTCGTGCTTGCGAATGCGGCAGCCGGGGCAAGATTTACTAAGTTAGCGCCAGTAATTGCGGTGCCCCACTTTGCACCAGGTGTTAGGTCAAAACGCACAAAACGACGCTGCCCACCGGCAACACCGAAGCCCAAAGTTGCTACAACAGCTTCGGCTGCACCTACAGTAGCCGCAGCAGCTGGTGGCAATTCTTTAGCTAACTTGATGCTTGAGGCTGGGCATGCGGTCGCCAGCGTGAGGGTTGCAGCAGACGCATTTGCAGCAGCAAACACACCAGCAACAGCCAAACTTAAAATTGCAACTTTTGATTTTAGAACTCTCATTACTATCTCCTAGGAAGGATAATGGAAAAACATAAATTTTTTTATAACGGTTTAGCAGGGCGTTTGGTTTTTTTCTATAGCTTACGCAGTGAGGCTTTTTTAACTGTAACCGCGTAATCTTTCCTAAATACTTCAGGAGAATGAATCAAATTGCCATGCTGACGCTATTACTTTAATACTGACGTCTCCGCCATCATAGACAAAACCGCAAGAATTTGCAAATGCGAATTTTAAACCATGCCGGAGCGACTGCATATGTTGCTATTTTACAACGGAAATACTTCGTAAGTGCGCGTATTTACACATAAAACTGTTTTTAGTGCGGATGAGAATTACAACCCCGCCGTTTTAACTACTCATTTTATATGCCCCACGATACTGCTAACAGCGCTAGATTTTCTGTGCGCGACCTCACTTTCAACAAGTTTCAGCAGCATTTCAGGGATTAATCCGACTTAACCCGCGCAAAAAAACTATAAAACTGCGAAAATGCATCATCCGCTGCTTTTATTTTGTACATTAAACAAAAATTCAATTTTATGGCTTCTTCCCCGCCGGCTTCTAACTTAGCTCCTGCCAACAACTCCAACACGGCGCAACATCGCCCAATTGACTCTGCTGCTACCCTTTTATTGGGTGAGTTGTTGGTGGCTCTGGGGAAAGTGAGTGCGGCGGATGTGGATAAAGCATTGGGCATTCAGCGCGATTTAACGATAACAAACCCAAGCAACCCAATTCGCTTGGGTGCGATTTTACTAAGGCTTGGAGCCGTATCTGAAGAAGTATGCCTAGGTGCATTGAGCATGCAAACAGGCATACCGCTACTGGCTTCGGCTAGCGTGGATATTGCAAAAAACATCGTGGAACCACCCGACACTGCCGCGATTGAGGCAGCACTAGCCGTTTGTAGTTTACCCGCTGGCTATTTTGCTAGCGTTAATGCTATACCTTGGCTCGATGCCAGCGACACAAGTACAGTTTATCTCATGGCGGCCGACGTAATGGACGCGAGCTTAACAGAGCAAGCAGCTGAGGCGTTTTCAAGTTATCAGGTGCAATTAGTATTGGCGCGCGCGCAGGATATTGAGCACTTTGGCGGGATACTTACTCACCTAACAGCGCATCTAGCCACACAAAATCGCGGCGGTGCCTCCGGTATCAAAACTGGTCGCAACGCAGGCAATAGCACCAGCGCCTCGTATTTACGCGAAATGGCGGAAGAAGCGCCGATTATTGAGCTAGTCAATAATGTGTTGGCGCAAGCAGTTGATGAGGGCGCATCAGACGTACATATTGAACCTGCCGAGCGCAATTTTGAGGTGCGTTATCGCATTGACGGGGTATTGCAAACCCGTATGCAGCGGCCGCGTGATCGCTTTGAAGCGGTGGCCTCTCGGGTAAAGTTAATTGCTGGCTTAGATATTGCTGAGCGCCGTCTACCGCAAGATGGCCGCGTGACCACGAGAGTAAGCGGCATGGCACTAGACATTCGTGTATCCACTTTACCCGGTGTGCATGGCGAATCAATTGTAATGCGCCTGTTGCCGAAAGAACGTGGTGATTTGAGCCTTGACTCCCTTGGCCTTGAGCCAGACCATCTGCAAAGCTTGCGCAGCTTATTGCAACAACCAAATGGTTTGGTACTAGTAACAGGGCCAACAGGCTCAGGCAAAAGTACCACCTTATATTCAGCTTTAGCACAGGCCAATGACCGTCGCCTAAAAATTGTGACCGTAGAAGACCCAGTGGAATATCGGATGTCTGGCGTTACTCAAATACAAACCCACGCAGAAATTGGTTATACCTTTGCGCGCGCTCTACGCTCCATTTTGCGGCATGACCCTGATGTGATTATGATTGGCGAAATTCGTGACCGTGAAACGGCGGAAATCGCGATTCAATCAGCCTTAACCGGCCATTTGGTACTCGCCACCTTGCACACCAATGACGCGCCTAGTGCTTTCACACGAATGTTAGAAATGGGCATTGAGCCGTTTTTACTTTCAACTTCCGTACGCGCGGTAATGGCGCAACGATTGGTGCGCAAAATACTGCCTGCGAAATCTACAGAAGTGCCTGAAGCCAGCTTAAATACAGGTGTCTCAGACGCTTTTAAACATCTTAAAAAACGCTTTCCCGCATCATTTGCAACCCCCGCAAAGGTACGGACACCCAATGCCGGTGTAGCCGATGCGGTGGCCTACAAAGGCCGCATGGGCATTTATGAGTTATTAACCGTAACACCAGCCGTACAGGATGCTATTTTGCGGCAAGCCAGCGGCGATGAAATTGCCGAAATTGCCCGTAATGAGGTGCAAGAAAATACGACCCCATATCGCACCCTGCGCGAAGACGGCTTAATTAAAGCATGGCAGGGCAAAACCGGTATTGATGAAGTGTTGCGCGTAGCAGGTGAAGTTTAATGTCAGACGTAAGCCGCATTGCTTTTAGCTACGAAGCTGTATCGCTATTAGCCGAAGGCAACAGCGCAGCGCCCACCACCGGCTCAATTTTGGCGCACTCTGAGGTAGAGGCCTTAGGATTGTTACGTGAGCAAGGCTTGCGCCCGATTAGCCTCAAAGCACCTGCTGGTGACACTCGAAATATCGTCGCCACCAATCAAACCCAAAAAATTACCGGTGGTCGCATTACCGCCCAAGAACAAGTACTGGTGATGCGCGAATTAGCCACTTTGCTGCGCGCTGGTATTACATTGATTGATGCTGTCACATCGCTGGCGGCCTCACGCCCCAACACCCGCATGGGCGCCGCTTTACATGCCATGACGCGCACCTTAAACGCGGGCGGCACGTTTGTAGATGCGTTAGAAGCATCAAAAATTAAATTCCCTGTATACGTGAGCCAACTTGCCCAAACCGGTGAAGTGACTGGCAAACTAGCAAGCTGTTTACAAGACGCTGCCAAACAGATGGAGTATGAAGCCAATACCCGCAAAGAACTTATCAATGCCCTGCTTTATCCGGCAGTATTGGTAGTAGCGGGTATTGTGGCGGTACTAATTATTTTTATGTTTGTGGTGCCAAAATTTGCCACACTCATACAAGGCAGCCGCGCAGCCAAGGTGCCAGATATTTCGCTTTGGGTTATCAATGCCGGCGTATTTTTTAAAGCCAATTGGGTGGCAGTTGCGATTGGCGTCGTGGTGTTTTGTATATTGCTTGGCGCGAGCTTAAAAGACGCAGAGGCACGTACCATATGGCTTGCGCGGCTTTCACGCCTCCCTTTAATTGGACCAGTATTGATAGAAGGCGAACTGGGTCGTTGGGCGACCATGCTAGGTATTTTATTGACGAATAGGGTACCAATACTAACGGCATTGGATTTAGCGTCCAGTGGATTACGGTTTGCAAACCAGCGCCGTTTGATGGACTTAGTGAGCCGCGAAGTACGCGGTGGTGCCACCCTGGCGGATACTTTGGCTAAATATCGGGCGCTTAATCCTACTGGCTTAAATTTAATTCGCGTCGGTGAAAAATCGGGGGAATTAGCCGCGATGACTGTCACCTTGGGCGAGCTTTTTTCTGACGCTGGCCGCACGCGCTTGCAGCGCCTAACAACGTTAATTGGGCCGGTGGCGATTTTGCTAATCACCGTATGCATCGGCTTTTTAATGGCGGCCGTAATGTTGGCGGTGACTTCGATTGCGCCTACCTAAAATGGCTGCGCCAACACCGGATTCCACCAATAAAGTCGAACGCCTTATCCGCTGGACGCGCCTATTTTTGCACGTGGGTATTGGTTTAATGCTCACGGGAATTATTTTCCCCCGCTGCAAAAAGAGCGGTCAAGATTGGATTATCAAATGGTGGAGCGGCAAACTATTGCGCATTCTGAATATTGTGCTCAGCGTTCGTGGCGAGGCAAAAATATCTTCTCCGCAGGTAGTTTTAGTAGCAAATCATATTTCTTGGCTGGATGTATTTGTTATTAACGCAGCGCACCCGTCCCGATTCATTGCGAAATCAGAAATTGCCGATTGGCCTGTGGCTGGTAGTTTGGCTACCAATTCTGGCACAATTTTTATCCGCCGTGCCAAGCGCACCGATGCCGCAAAAACCAATGATGCCATTGCGGCGCAATTGCGTAAAAACAATACAGTCGCCATTTTCCCCGAAGGTACCACCACGGCGGGAGATAAGCTTTTGAAATTTCATACCTCTTTATTTGAACCCGCCGTTGCTAACCAAGCCACCGTGGCACCGGTGGCACTACGTTATCGCCAAAGCAATGGCGAAGCAGACACGTCGGCAGCGTTTATCGGTGAGCTCACATTCAGCCAATCTATGGGGCAAATCATCTCGCAAAAATCTATCATTGCCGAAGTAATTTTCGCGCCGACTATCGAACCAGTACAAAACGAAACTTCCCACGCCAATTGTCGCCGCAGCCTAGCCCATGCCGCCGAAGCGGCCATCGCCAAAATATTAAATGTACCTGTGCATCATGAACGGTTGCGCTTTGGTGAGGGTGAGGCTTGATGTTGTTGCGCCAAATACTAATTGAAGCCAATGTTAATCCTGCCCGCTCACTATCGTTTCCTCACAATTGGCTTGCTGAAACACCGTACCATCTTCCAGCCGATACGCCGTTAACGCACGCCCCCATAGGCAACCGCTATCAAGGCCGACGAACCCTGGTGCCCTGTGTAACCCGAGTGCTGACCAATGCCCAGCAACTACCGTTACACCCATATCGCGTTGTGATGGCACACAAAACCATGGATTGTCGCTAGCCCGCATTTGGCTTAAGGTGCCTTTAAATTTGGTGTCAAGCACTAAATCATCCCCGTCCGTGCCTAACACTCGCATCCGTGTGAACACATTGGTGATGAGGCGCAGGCGGTCATTGCCAGTGAGCGCAGGATGCCAAGTTCGCGGCTCGGCGCCATACATTTCCCCCAGATATTGGCTATACGTTGCACTGCGCAAGGCGCTTTCTACCTCATGGGCGTAGCTTTGCGCATCGCTAAGCGTCCACGTGGGCCAGATGCCGGCATGAACCAGCACGTGTATGTGACCGCCAATTTGTTCGCTATGCAATAGAGGGCGATGGCGCAACCAATCTAACAAGGTCGCCGTATCAGGGGCTTCCAAAATAGCATCTAAGGTATCGCCACGCTTCTTTTTAGCAATTCCGGCGGCAACGGCGAGCAAGTGTAAATCATGATTGCCAAGCACGGCGAGGGCCGCGCTGCCCAAACCGTGAATAAACCTTAAACATTCCAGCGCATCAGCTCCACGATTGACTAAATCGCCAACGAACCAAAGTTTATCAGCGGCTGGATTAAATTGAATCTTTTTTAGTAAGGCCTGTAAGGTTAAGTAGCAGCCTTGCAGATCACCAATTGCGTAGGTTGCCATATTTTCCATTCACTCATTTTTAATGCAAAAAAGCGGCATTTCTGCCGCTTTTTAGTGTGATTAGCACAGCAAATTATTTCGCCATTGACATCATATAGTCCACAGCAGCTTTCACATCTGCATCGGCCAAACCAGAATTACCACCTTTAGCTGGCATGGCACCAATGCCTTTAATAGCGTGATCGTACAGGGTCGCCATACCTTTAGCCAAACGCGGCGCCCAAACGCCTTTATCACCTGCTTTAGGCGCACCAGCAATGCCTGCAGCATGACAGGCATTGCAACCAGCCTCATACACCCCTTTACCGCCAGCAGGCTTGGCAACGACTGTACCCGGTGCTACTGCAGTAGGAATAGCCATAGCGACTACCGGCGCATCAATAGCCGCTACCGCAGGCTTGGGCATATTTAAACTGGGCACGGGGCCTTTAGTGGCATCAACTACCACTGTTGTCAGCGGCGCGATATTACTGAGTGTTGTTTTCTCGGTTACCGCAACATTAGCGCCCACTTTATGCGAATGCACGGCATAGGAAGCCAATAAAATAATGCCGATAATCATTACCACAGCGCCAATAGCAACGTAGATGGCCATTGTTACTGGGTTTGTGGCTTTTTCGCCAGTTGAAGGGGTGTTCGGTTGCGCCATGGTCATTATCCTGAAGGGTTTGAGCAAACTCAGCTTGGCGATACAAGCCATAACTCGAAATTATAACGCTTCGCCCTCGTAAAAAATAGGGGTACAGTACGTAATGCAAGTGTGAAGCAACTTGTAATACTAATAATACCGCTAAAAAATCTATTCTTGGCTATGTTAAAATCTGTAACAAAGCCAAGTTGGCATTTGTAATCTTTATAGAACCAGTAAACTCTGCAAATGCAAAAAAAATATACGTCAATCCAAATTCTCCGCGCGTTTGCCGCATGGCTAGTGGTTTATCATCATTTCATGCAAGTGTTCTTTAACTTTAAAAGCGAAACTGCTGTTGGCGCGTTTTTTTCAACGCATGGCTCGCTCGGTGTTGATATTTTTTTCGTGTTAAGCGGATTTGTAATGTATCAAAGTGCAATGGCAACGGAGAGTCCAAGAAGATTTGCAGTCGCTAGACTTTTTAGAATTGTACCCACCTATTGGTTTTACACAGCGCTAATCATAGCCTGCATCGCGTTTTTCCCCACGGAGTTCTATTACACCCGTTATAACGCTGAATCTTTAATTAAATCACTGCTTTTTCAGCCAAGCGAAAATGCCAGCGGCATTGGTATGTACCCCCCGCTAACTGTGGGATGGACCCTTAATTTTGAGTTTTTCTTTTACTTACTTTTATCGGTCTGTCTATTTATTTCAAAACGATTTGGATTGTTAATTTGCACCGTATTACTGGCTACGCTACCGAGTTTATTGCCAAGCCCGTCGCTTCCGCTGCGCGTACTTTTCAGTCCACTATTGCACGAATTTGTTGCGGGTATCGTAATTGGGTTTTTATTCTCAAACAAAGTAACGACCGATATTATCGAAGCGCATAAGAAAGCGATCTTTATCGTTCTGGCCATTTGTTTATATTTTGTACTCGCGCGCCTAGCGCTAGGCTTGCATTACAAGATTGCAATGTCGGGGCTGGTGCTGGCGTTATTTTTGTTGCTAGAAAAGCCGTTAAGCGCTTTACCGTTTGCCAGCTTACTTACTAAGTTGGGCGATATTTCCTTTTCAACGTACTTGGTCCACACTATCGTGTTCGGGGTATTTATTCATTTTAGCGGCGTGATCACGGGCCCAACAGACACAATTTTGTTATTGATTGTAGTAACGATTATTGTTTATTTTGCGTCGCTACTAAGCTACAACTACATTGAAACCAACCGATATCTTGGCAACCTGCGCGATCGATTGGCTGGCAAAAAAACACCGCGCCTGCCCGATGCAGTACCAGCCTCCGTAAACTCATGAGACACTACGTGGCGTCATCTAAAATACTTTTTTCCGCCAAATACACGACTTTGTTTGTCTACGCATAGACGTTTGAGCCCAAAAAAGCTACACTGCGCCTTCTTTGTGGGCACTTAACTGCTGATTTTAGCCCCAAATTTTAGCGCCCGTAGCTCAGATGGATAGAGTGCTACCCTCCGAAGGTAGAAGTCGCACGTTCGAATCGTGTCGGGCGCACCAAATTTTTATCGCTGCTGTTGTTTGCTGATCAACTGGCTTTATGCCTCATAAGGGACAATAAATGGCTCTTCCACGCATTTTTATTGATGGCGAACACGGCACCACGGGTTTGCTCATTCGCGAACTCCTGTTAGCGCGCACTGACTTGCAGTTAATAAGCATTGCGGCCGACAAACGCAAGGATGCCGAGGAACGTAAGCGCCTGCTCAATAGCGTTGACGTGGCTATTTTATGCCTGCCTGACGACGCCGCACGCGAATCCGTGGCAATGCTGACTAACCCTGACGTGGCAGTGGTAGATGCTTCCACCGCGCATCGGATCAATCCGGCTTGGGTGTTTGGTTTTCCGGAAATGACGGCTGCTCAATCTGCCTTAATCTGTGCCAGCAAACGTATCGCTAACCCTGGTTGCTGGTCCACCTGCTATATTGCGTTAATGCGCCCCTTGGTAGACGCGGGACTAATTCCTGTTGATTATGCAGCCAGCACTTGGGGCGTTTCTGGTTTTTCCGGTGGCGGACGGCAAATGGTCGAGGATTTTGAATCCGGCATAAATAAGTCCCCATTTTTTAGCTATGGGATGAAGCTGGCGCACAAACACTTGCCCGAAATGCAGCATTACAGCGGTTTACGTCACGCGCCGGTATTTAACCCAAGCGTTGGCAACTACCGTCAAGGTATGTTGGTGCACATACCGATTGCTTTATGGGCACTGCAAAAACCAGTTACCGGCGCGATGTTAGCCGACGCGCTTCAAACGCATTACGCTGGCCAAAAGCACGTTAGCGTTCGCAGCTACGTGGGTATTGAGCCATTGGCAGAGCTGCATCCCGAAGCGTTAAACGGCACGAATCAGATGGAATTATTCGTGTTTGAAAATAGCAAAAATCAGCAAGCCACTTTAGTGGCGCGATTGGATAATCTGGGCAAAGGGGCAGGGCGTGCGGCGTTGCAAAATACGCTGTTGATGTTGGGGCTAGCGCCGCAATAATTTAGATTTTGAAATTATTGCCGCGAAAATTCCGCACTTCTACGAATGTGTCTTACCGCCTCATCGCGCTTACCTAATTGCTCCATCAGACCCGCTAGGGTCATGTGTGCATCTAAGCTCGGCTGAAGCGCCACGCTGGCTTCTAAGTAGCTTTGCGCCTTGCCCCACAGCGCTTGACGGATGCAAAGTTTGCCTAGCGCTAGCAGTACAGCGCTATCTCTTGGATGTTGGCGCAACCATTTTTCAGTACGCTCAATTTGCGCTAAGGTGGAATCACCTTTGCAATCAGCGTAAAGCGAAACCAAGGCGCTATCCCAACCTGCTTCACCGCGCTTATCAATGGCGGTTTCGATAATGGGTACGGCATCAGCCGCTGCACCCATAGCAATTAATTTTTGGGCTACCACCGCCACATTACCTACATCAATGCGCGATTCAGTATTGAGCGCTTTGAATGTTGCTAATAGATTATCACGATTGCGCGGCAGGGCTTCGAGTAAGTGGCGCTCTGCGTTCAAGCGCATTTGTCGCGCTGCATTTTCTGGCAGCAATCCGGTACGCTGTAGCGGCGTTAGGGTATCGAGTGCATCTTGCCATTTTGATTCGGCCATTTCGGCCTCAATTTTCATTTTCAATGCGCCGGGATTTTTGGCGTCATTTTGGTGTACCGCACGCAAAAGCGTAAGCGCCTCGGCAGACTTGCCTTCGGCGAGCAACATATAGGCCATAGAAACATCACGCATGGCCACGTCTTCATCATGCGCACGGCCGGTGCGCGTTGATCCAGCCTCAATACGTTTTAAATAGGGCACCGCGGCCTCTAGTTTGCCGCTTTCAAATGCTGACCATGCAGCAAGTGCAGCACCGACATTGCTGGTGGTGGGATGATCAATGGCAACACGGGCTAGATTTTCTGCCTGTAAAAATTGTCCCGCAAAGAGTGCGCGCTGCCCTGCAAACAAGGCTTCTCTGGCGCGATTGAGCTCGCGCTCACGCTTAGCCTTACGAATTGCGTCGGGCATGCGCACGGCTTTTAACACCGCACGAATTAAGCCATAAAGAAGCGCGAAACTAAGGAGCGCGATCGCAGAAAATGTCATCAGTGACATATCAACACGATGCGTCGCCCATAAAAATACGACATTACCTCCGACTAATTTTCCGGCCAGTACAATCACTACGGCAACAGCAAACAGTGCAAAAATCCAAATTGAAAAACGGACAGATTTAGTAATCATAATTGGCTGTACTTCACCGGGACAATTCACGCGAATCGCTGCGTGTGTTATCGCGCCCATCACGTCGCATCGTACTAGCTTCACGCATAGCACGCGCTGAACGTATTGCTAGCAAACTTTCCGTAATATCTGGAACAGCAATAGATACGGGGCTTTCCGACAATATCTTTAGATTATTTTGCGCGGCCAGTGTCGCTGGCGCTTTAGCGTCAAAATATTTACGTAGTAATTCACGGGCTTGTTTGATATCGTCTTTGTAATGCAATTCATCGCGCGCGAGCAAAGCAGCACGTGCGGAAAGTAGCCGCAGCTTTAAGTTTTCTCGCAAGAAAAAACCTTGGCTTGGCGTGAGGAGTGCAGCTTCGCCGCTGCCTAACTCATGCACTTGTACCAATTGCTTTACTTCCGCCCACATATCGCGCGCAGCACGGCTGAACCAGTTTTCGCCCTCACGGGTTTCGATAGTAACGATTTTTGCTGGCTCAACCTTATCGGCAACAGCTAAAGCGAGGTTTGGGGTGGCCGCCACTACACTATCAATCTTTAAAATCAGCCCAGAAATATCTAACAATGGCAGAGCTTTTAGGCGATCCATATCTTGTATAACGGCGCGCTTTAATGCGGGCAGTTGCAATTTGTCAGCGCGGCTCAATCGCTGATCTACCGTTTGCAACGCAATCAATGCCGCCTTTACATTGCCAGCTAAAACTAACTCGCGGCTGGCAATAGTAAGGGTTTGCTCGGTTTCAGCGAGCAAAAAATCATCAGGGGCACGCGCTAGGTCACGCGACATTTCTTCAAGCGCTATACGCTGGCTTTGAAACTCGTTAAGCTTACCCTCTAGTTGAGCCACACGGTTTTGCGCATCACGTAAATCTTTACCTTGTTGCTCGGTCACTAGGCTCTGCTTAGTTTGCAGTTGCGCCGCATCAGCAAGCTTGGTGCTTAAATTTTGCTCAAGTCGATTGGCTTCAGCTTGAAAGCTGTAGATCGCCCATGCGGCAACCAACAACGCGACTAGACCCACGCACAGCGAAACAATAGACACTGTATTGGGCTGGTTGGTTTTTGCAAGAGAATTTGTAATGCTGCCGTTTAATTTAGGCGTGGTTTCCATGGCTGGCTTCATGAATTAAATACGATTTCAAACAATTATCACCTACTCCTGTCACTTCTACACGTTTGAAACCACTTTTTGCTGCAAGTGCTGCAATTCGGTGGTGTGGAACCAACAGTCGCCAATTTTCACGCTGTTTCAAGGTGGGGGCAAACAGGGTGACAAACGCGCTTAAGGTTTCACCGCTTTGCACATTAATCAGCGTAATTTCACCTGTGTTTAATTGCGCCTGAATAGCAGAAAAACCACTATTGTCAGGGCTTTCCACGGTACGAACATAACAAAATGCATCATCTACCCTTGCACCACGCTGTCGTAAGACGCTGCCCAATAAATCGCGACCGGGCGTTAACCCTAAACCACGTATGATAATGAGCCGTTGGCCGGAAACATCAGCTAGCTGGGGCATTGCCAGCAAACCCTCACTATCAAATTGGCTTTCTGGTTGAATGATTTCTACCGCTTGAGTTAAACGTGAACGCAAAGCTTGCGTTGTTGCTATACCAACACAATAACAACGGGATAAGGACAAATTTGTAAGCCAAGGCCAGCCAAACTCAACAGCATTGGCACTAATAAAAATAAAGCCATGTATCGGCGTTGTATCAGCAAATATTGCGGCAGTGGCGGCATGAAGCCCATCCGGCAATGTACCCTCCATCCGCTGCACAGCAAAACAACTGGTTTCAATACCACAAGCATTGAGCAAATCTGCAGTTGCTTTTGCTTGCGCAGCAGGACGTGTAAGTAGGATTTTCACGCCGCTTTCACACTACTAATAAATAGCCTGAAAATATCAGCAAATAAAGTGCTTTCAAACATCTTTTGGGCAGTTGCACACAGCTTAGTTAGGGCTGGCGGCACTTAAGGCACGCAAAATATCGTTCGCACCCTTCAAGCGCAAGGTATTGCCGAGTTGCGCTCCTAATTGCGCTGCATCAGCCACAGCACCGGAAATTACATCGCGCACCATGCGGCTGCCATCAGGTAGCGCGACAAAGCCAGTCAAGGTCAATACCTCATTTGCAATCACGCCATGCGCACCCATCGGCACTTCGCAACTCGCGCCCAGCACTCGGCCAAATGCACGTTCTGCGTCAATAATTGCTGTGGTATTTGCGCTAGCAAAACTTTGTAGTAATGCGCCCATCGCTACATTTTCAGTACGGTATTCAATGCCCAGTGCACCCTGCGCAATGGCGGGAATAAACTGATCTACTAGCAATGCCGTGCGAATGCGCTCACCCATATTTAACCGTTTTAACCCAGCGCAGGCCAAAATAATTGCCGCAAACTCACCCGCGTCAAGCTTTGCCAACCGCGTATTCACATTCCCGCGCAGCGGCTTAACCTTCAGGTGCGGAAACTGAAATTTAAGCAAACTTTCGCGCCGTAAACTAGACGTTCCCACCACGGAACCTGCCGGTAATTGAGCCAATTGCGCAAAGTGGTTACTTACAAACGCATCTTGCGCATCTTCCCGTGCGCCCACTACCACTATGCTAAATCCGGCGTTCAAGGTCATGGGCATATCTTTCATGGAGTGCACGGCAATATCGGCTTCCCCCGCCTCCAAGGCAACTTCTAATTCTTTAATAAACAGCCCTTTGCCGCCAATTTTGGCCAAGGGTTTATCCAATATTTGATCCCCGCGTGTGGTCATGCCCAGTATCGAAACGTCAGCGCCAAAACGCGACCGAAGCTCCCCGGCGACCCAATGTGTTTGCGCCAAGGCCAAGGCGCTCTCGCGGGAGGCAATACGAATGGGTGGAATGCTGATTGATTTATTTATTGTATTCACTTAAAAATTCTAGCATGGACACCACAAAAACCCCACGCCGAGTGTCACTAATCGGCTGAAAATGCTGCACTGCGGTAGAATACTTCTGCAGAGTTGTATTTCAAGCGCTTTTTTCTCTTGTAGTCTGCAGGTAGTCTCTTTCGGCTATGATGCCGACGATTTTTAGTGAGTCTGATTCCCATGGCATCGAACCCAAAACTTAGTCCTTCACCTGCGTTAAAAACCATCGCTGCCAAAGCGACCATTTTTAACACTGCCAGCAATGAAGCCTTTGACAGCGACACCCCGCGTTTACGCGAAATTCCATACAACTATACGTCGTTTTCCGACCGTGAAATTGTAATCCGGTTACTTGGTGCAGCAGCATGGGATATTTTGCTAGCGCTCCGTGGCGAGCGCAAAACTGGCCGCAGCGCACGTATGTTGTACGAAATTTTGGGCGATATTTGGGTGGTGGAACGTAACCCCTATTTGCAAGATGATTTGCTCGATAACCCGAAGCGCCGTTTGGCGCTTATTGAAGCACTGCGCCATCGCTTAAGCGAAATCGAAAAACGGCGCGCGGATGATGCAGCCGAGGCTAACCCAATTGAATCAGCAGCAGCCGAGCGTGCTACAAAGGTGGTTTTTTTACTGCACTGCGCCAAACAAGCTATTGATCAATTTGAGCAAGAGTTCCGCGACACATGGGATTTGCGCAAAAAAGTAATGAGCAAGTTAGCCAAGGTTACCCGCAAAGACAATATCGCCTTTGATGGCCTCGCTCGCGTATCGCACGTCACCGACGCAACCGACTGGCGTGTGGAATACCCCTTGGTGGTGGTGTATCCAGACACAGAAGAAGAATGCGCCCCTATTGTTCGTACCTGCATTGAACTTGGCTTAACGATTATCCCGCGTGGCGGCGGCACGGGTTACACCGGTGGTGCGATTCCCTTAGATAAATTATCGGTCGTGATTAATACCGAGAAGCTCGATAAATTAGGCACTGTGCAGCACGTGGTGCTTCCAGGTTTATCGCAGCCCTACGGCACCATTCACTGTGGTGCAGGCGTAGTAACCCGCCGCGCGATGGAAGCCGCCGAGCACGCCAAGCTCGTGTGGGCATGCGACCCAACGAGCGCTGATGCAAGCTGTATCGGCGGCAATGTAGCCATGAATGCTGGTGGCAAGAAGGCCGTATTATGGGGCACTGCGCTGGACAATCTCGCTTCATGGCGCATGGTGGATACCAACGGCGACTGGATGTTTATCGAACGTATCAATCATAATTTAAGCAAAATTCATGATGCAGCTACGGCGGAATTTAGAATCACGCGTAGCGATGATAAGGGTCGCCAGAAGGGTGAACCGGAAACGCTTATTATTCCTGGGCCATCCTTCCGTAAAGTGGGTTTGGGCAAAGACGTTACCGATAAATTTTTATCTGGTTTGCCGGGTATTCAAAAAGAGGGTTGCGACGGTATTATTACGTCGGCCACGTTTATTTTGCATCGCATGCCTCCGCACACGCGCACGGTCTGTTTAGAATTTTTTGGTGCAGTAAATGAAGCGGTGCCGTCAATTGTTGAAATTAAAGATTATTTGGATCAAAGTAATGGCGCAGTGTTGGCAGGGCTTGAGCATTTAGATGCGCGCTATTTAAAAGCTGTGGGCTACGCTACTAAATCGCGGCGCAATTTGCGCCCAAAAATGGTGCTCATTGGCGACATTGTGGGTGATGATGAAAACGCGGTACAACAAGCCGCAAGCCATGTTATCCGCCTTGCTAACGCCCGCACCGGTGAAGGCTTTGTCGCCGTAACGGCGGAAGCACGTAAAAAGTTTTGGCTTGATCGCGCCCGCACGGCAGCTATCGCCAAGCACACCAATGCGTTTAAATTAAACGAAGACGTAGTCATTCCCCTGTCACGCCTTGGCGATTATTCTGATGGTATTGAGCGTATCAATATTGAGCTTTCGCTTAACAATAAATTGCGCTTGATTGACGCCTTACGCGACGCGCTTAATAGCAATTTACCGTTACATGCCACTGAAGAAACAATTTCGCGTGACGAGTTGTTGGGTAATCGCTTAACAGCCGCACAAGAACACTTAGCCTTGGTGGGGGCACGCTGGCAGTTTTTGCGTGGCAATTTGGATATGCCGATTGCCCAAGCACTACCACGCTTGATTGAGCTTGGTGCCATAGACGATCAATACACGCATGGAAAACCTAACGAAACCTTGTTCCATTTGGTACGCGATTACATCATTCGCGCATCTTGGAAAATTGAGCTCAAGCCAACGCTAGCGCAGATATTTTCAGGGCGCACTTTTGAGCCGGTGCTCGCTAAAATTAACGAAACCCATCAACATATTCTGAAAAGCCGCGTATTCGTGGCATTGCATATGCATGCCGGTGATGGCAATGTCCACACCAATATTCCTGTGAACTCTGATAACTACGCCATGCTCCAAGAGGCGAATGCTGCAGTTGCCCGTATTATGGCCTTCTCAAGAACATTGAATGGTGTAATTTCGGGCGAGCATGGCATTGGCATTACTAAGTTAGAATTCTTAACGCCGGATGAAATTGCACCGTTTGCAGAATATAAAAAGCGCATTGATCCGACTGGCCATTTCAACAAGGGCAAGCTCCTGCCTGGGGGAGATTTAACGCGCGCCTACACGCCTTCATTCTCGCTATTGGGTGCGGAATCGCTGATTATGGAGCGTTCAGAAATTGGTCAAATTTCAGACTCCATTAAAGATTGTTTACGTTGCGGTAAGTGTAAACCGGTATGCGCCACCCACGTGCCGCGCGCGAATCTACTTTACAGCCCACGCAATAAAATTTTAGGCACAGGGTTGCTTATTGAAGCATTTTTATATGAAGAACAAACGCGCAGAGGCGTGAGCTTACGCCATTGGGATGAGTTTGCTGACGTAGCCGATCATTGCACCGTTTGCCATAAATGCGAAAACCCATGCCCAGTTGATATTGATTTTGGTGACGTATCCATGGCTATGCGCAATTTATTGCGCAAACAGGGTAAAAAGAAATTTAACCCTGGGGCGCAGGCCGCGATGTTCTACCTAAACGCCAAAGACCCCGCCACCATCAAAATTGTAAAAACATTGATGATTGACTGGGGCTATAAGGTTCAAAGACTCGCCCACAGTATTGCGCGTAAATTTTTCTTGCCGCAAATACAAACCAAAACTCCACCTGCAACCGTTGGTAAACCGACCATCAAAGCGCAGGTTATTCACTTCATCAACAAACCTATGCCCGGCGGGCTCCCGAAAAAGACTGCGCGCGCATTACTTGATATTGAAGACAACACCATTGTGCCAATTATTCGTGACCCGAAAAAAGCGGGGGTAGATGCCGAAGCCGTATTCTATTTCCCCGGCTGCGGATCAGAACGTTTATTTGGTCAAGTAGGCCTTGCCACACAAGCCATGCTCTACGACATTGGTGTGCAAACGGTATTACCGCCGGGCTATTTGTGCTGTGGTTATCCACAAACCGCGTCGGGCAATAAAGACAAAGGCGAGCAAATTACTACCGAAAATCGCGTGCTGTTTCATCGCGTGGCCAATACCCTTAACTACCTTGATATTAAAACCGTGGTGGTCAGTTGCGGCACTTGCATGGATCAACTTCAAAAATATGAATTTGAAAAAATATTCCCCGGCTGCCGCCTACTCGACATTCACGAATTTTTACTGGAAAAACAGGTAGCCCTTGAAGGCATCACCGGCACCCGCTATATGTATCATGACCCTTGCCATAGCCCGATGAAAACCTATCAACCAATGCAAGTGGTCACGAAATTAATAGGCACAGAAGTGACGCAAAACGAACGCTGCTGCGGCGAATCCGGCACCCTAGCCGTAACCCGGCCGGATGTATCCACGCAAGTACGCTTCCGCAAAGAAGAAGAGATGCGCAAAGGTGCAGCAGCATTGCGGGTTGATGATGCCAACACCAAGGTAAAAATCCTAACCAGTTGCCCAAGCTGCCTGCAGGGTCTATCTCGCTTTGATAATGATTCTGGCACTACAGCGGACTACATCGTAGTAGAAATCGCCAAGCATAAGCTTGGAGAAAACTGGTTGGCCGATTATGTTGCGAAGGCGAATAACGGCGGGATCGAGCGGGTGTTGTTGTAGGGGTTGATTTTTTTGCCAGAACTCCAGAGCGGTGTTGAAGAATGACTAAGATGGACAATCTCAAGTCATTCTTTATCCTTTACAAAAATGCCTGTCAACCGACTTTCCTGCACAATCAAGCGGGTATTGTGCGGGACAGCATTTGACAAAAGTTACGCTGTCACGTATCTTTAGTTTTGACCGACGGCACAGTTCGGCTCCTTCAAAATAGAACAAATTCGCGCACAGTTTTTGCAATAATCCCGTCAGCCTTGCTACGGCCTACGCGAATGTGTTTTTTATGTTGACATTCGTTTTGGTTTAGCTTGTTTGCTACTGTTCCCAGTGAGCTTAAATTAACCAAAAAAGAGAATGTTATGCACCTTAAAAGCGTCAGTGAAACCGCTAATCTCATGCAAACTACAGCACGATTGAGTACCTCGGTTCCAATATACAGTAAAGCCCACCTATTCTGTACCTGGTTCACCGCGATGATGTTGCTCGGGTTTTCTGCTATCGTGGCAGCTGGCATACCGACCTTAATCACACTTGAATTGCCGATAGCCACAAGCGGAACGCCCTATTCAGCCAATTTATTTATTGGAGGTGTTCCTGCGCCAACTTCAATCGAGCTTACCGGACTACCGACAGGTTTAACCTACACGCATAATGGTAGTGGCAGTGTAGCCATTAGCGGCACACCGCCAAGCGTCTCAGGTAGTTTATTAGTTAATATTGTCGCCGTAAACAGCATGGGCATGCTCAGCGCGGGTTTATCTTTAAAAGTTTTGCCAACACCCGCAGTAGTAAACAACGCTTCAGCAATTGCGAAAGGCGCTTTGCACACCTGCGCGTTAGCCAACGGCGGCGTACAGTGCTGGGGATACAACGGTGCAGGAACGTTGGGAGATGGTACCAGTTCAGACAGCACAGTACCGGTGCAAATTTTCGCGCCTGGCAGTGGTGTCACCGCTATTTCTTCGCGGAATCAACACACATGCGCACTCGTGAAAGGTGGCGTACAGTGCTGGGGAGAAAATGAGGACGGTCAAATCGGTGACGGATCGACCACGAGAAGATTTACGCCGACGCAAACTATTGGATTGGAAAGCGGCGTGACTGGTTTAAGCGCGGGACGTAGCCATACCTGTGCGATTAAGGCTAGCAATGTTTTATGCTGGGGTAAGAACGACTTTGGTCAGTTGGGAGATGGCACTTTTGTGAATCGTTTGGTCCCAACCTCAATCAGCAACTTTGGAAACAGTGTGAATACAATTTCTGCAGGCAACTACCATACCTGCGCAATTATTGATGGCGGCGTAAAATGCGTAGGCGCTAACTTTAGTGGTCAACTAGGCGATGGCACTACTAGCGATCGCATAACACCGATACAAAGTATTGCAGCCGGCAGTGGCGTTACTAGCATTACAGCAGCCAGCCACACCTGTGCTGTCGTAAATGCGGGAGTGCGCTGCTGGGGCTTCAATGATTTTGGCCAGCTCGGTGATGGCAGCACCACGATCCGCACTAGCCCTATACAAACCATTCCAGCGGGTAGTGGTGTGACCAATTTAGATGCCGGATACGCAACCACTTGCGCGGTTGCAAATGGTGGCATTAAATGTTGGGGATCAAATGCCCTCGGGCAGCTTGGCGACGGCAAAACAGAGACTAAGCTGACGCCTATTCAAACTTTCGCAAGCAACAGCGCGGCTAGCGGAGTTGCGGTGGGAGACGAAAGTGTTTGCGCGTTGGTCAATGGATCGGTGGTTTGTATTGGCGGTCGCGAACGGGGACAGCTTGGTGACGGGACAGGAGCGGTGCTCCTCTCGCCTCTGCAAACTCTGAGCGCAGGTAGTGGTGCAACAGCAGTGAGTTCAGGCTACACCGGTGCGTGCACGATAGTTGCAGGTGGCGTGCAGTGTTGGGGAAAGAATGCTGATGGGACAGTTGGCGACGGCACAACAGTTACTCGTATCAGTCCAGTTCAAACTATTGCCGCTGGCAGTGGCGTGACATCAATTTCGACAGGGTTCTTCCACAGCTGCGCCGTTGCTAATGGCGGTGTATTGTGTTGGGGTGCAAATGGTGACGGGAGCATTGGCGATGGCACGCTTACTAACCGCTTAGCGCCTGTGCAAACTATCGCGGCAAATTCCGGCGTAACTAGTGTAGCCGTGGGCTTAGGCAATAGCTGCGCGGTGGTAAACGCAGGTTTGTATTGTTGGGGCAGAAATGATGTTGGGCAACTCGGTGATGGTTCAACGGCTAGACGCGTTTCACCAGTACAAATAATCCCGCCCAATAGTGCGGTAACAGCGGTCAGCACAGGACAACAACATGCTTGTGCGGTTGTCGCGGGCGGTATTAAATGCTGGGGCGCAAATGGATTGGGGCAATTGGGGGATGGTACAACCACGGCTCGCCGCACACCTGTCCAATCGATCGCAAGTGGCAGCGCTGCGTCAGGAATTGCCGCAGGCGCTGCAACTACCTGCGCCGTGTTAGACGGCGGAGTTCGTTGTTGGGGTTGGAACGCGAGCGGCCAAGTGGGCGATGGCACAATTGCAAATCGACTATCACCATTCCAGTCCATACCAAATGGCAGCGATGTCGTCGCCGTAGCTACCGGCACATTCCATAGCTGTGCACTACAAAATACCGGCGTGCGTTGTTGGGGCGGCGCTGAGCTACTTGGTGGCGGCTCAAGCGCTACGGCAACGGATGCAGCGTCACTGGTTGCCCTTGACAGCGGTACTACCAGTGTATCGGCTGGAGCGCTCCATACCTGTGCAGCAGTAAACGGCGGGGTCGTTTGCTGGGGGCGAAACGATAACTTCCAGCTCGGGGATGCATCTATCATTTTGGGAAAAAAGGTTACTCCACACCTAATTCTCTCAATACTCCCGCAAGCAATTGCGTTCACAACAGCGCCTCCGCAAAGCGTTGTAATTGGTGCAACGCCAATTACGCTGGCAGCCGTTGGCGGCGACTCCGGCAATCCAATCGTATTTACTACTTCCAGCTCAGCTACCATCTGTACGATTACCGCTAATCAAATCAATTTTGTTGGCGTGGGCACCTGCAGCATCACCGCTAATCAAGCCGGTAATCTCAACTATTACGCAGCACCCACATTCACCACTAACATCGTTGTAAATCAAATTCCACAGGTTATTACGATTGCGCCAACACCGCCCTCCAACGTCACTTTCGGTGCCACTCCAATCACGCTCACCGCAACCGGCGGTGCATCTGGCAACCCCGTCGCGCTTGCAACTACCAGCGCGGCTTCGATATGTATTGTGAATGGCAATCAGGTGCAATTTATAGGTGCAGGCACATGTAATGTCGTTGCTAATCAAGCGGGGAGCACCAACTACAGTGCTGCACCAACGATAACGACGACAATTATGATCGCCAAAGCAACACAGGCTCTTTCTTTTGCTCCACTACCGCCAGAAACGTTGGCCTTCGGTTCGTCGCCAATTGCGTTGAATGCATCTAGCGGCGCTTCGGGCTCACCCGTGGTCTTTGCCACATCCAGTGCCGCAAGCGTGTGCACCGTAACTGGTGCTCAACTACGCGTAGTTGGTCTGGGTAGTTGTGTCGTAACCGCTGATCAAGCAGGCAACAATAACTACAGTGCAGCGCCGCAAATCACAACGACTATTGCGATTGGCCAAGCTGTGCAGACCACCACTTTCAACCCAACACCACCAACGACAGTTGCGGTTGGCGGCGCTCTAATTGCACTTACAGCAAATGGCGGTGCTTCTGGTAATGCAGTCAGTTTCACCACGACAAGCGCCCCAACCATTTGCACCATTATCGGTACGCAATTACGCACCGTTGGCGTCGGTACATGTATGGTGACGGCAAACCAAGCGGGGAACATAAATTACAGCGCCGCAGCACCTGTAACCGCCACGATTGTCATCACGCAAGGTTCGCAAAGCATTAATTTTAGCAGCGTACCCTTTGCTGCAGGAACCACGATGATGCTAAATCCTACAGGTGGCTTGTCGGGTAACCCAGTAACTTACATTTCGTCTACACCGGCAATCTGTACCGTGATGGCGCCGAATGTAATCGGCGTAAGCGCAGGCACCTGTACCATCTTGCTCAACCAAGCTGGAAATACTAATTATGCAGCGGCACCGCAAGTGAGCCAAAACATTACGATTCTAGGAATAGAAACTGTGGCCACAAATCGTTATCGCATCTTTATCCCAGTCACCGGTGGTCATTTGTACACAACCGATAAAGGCGAATACGATGCACTAATTCGCTCTCCCGGCACTTATGTGGATGAAGGTATCGATCACAAGATATTTAAGTCCTCGCTAAATTTGAACGGCCAAAGCACGGTTCCATACTATCGTTTGTTCATCATCGGTATTCGTCAGCACTTTTGGACAACCGACGCAAATGAATATAACGTGCTGAGAGTACAAAACAAGGTGTTAGTTGACGAGGGTATTGACGGGTATATGTTCTTGAAAGCTGGTATTGTCGGCACCGTGCCGCTGTATCGTCTAGTGCTGAAAGACACGGCTGTCCACCATTGGACTGTTGACAAAAATGAGTTTGATTTCTTGGTAAACACTGGTGTGTGGCTACCAGAAGGTGCGCCAGGCAATCCAAATGGTGTAACCGGGTATGTGCTGCCAAAGTAAAACTATGCACTAAGTTTTGGTTCAAATTTTCAACCTAAAAACTGGCTGGGAACACCCTTAAATAGGGTGTTCCCAGCCTTTTTCATTAGGCGAAAAAACAGTGCCCAACTAAGAAACCGCAACTGACAACCGAATTATTGCCTTACGTCATCCTCACCTTCGCACCTGCGTTAAGTACATTGCTCTATTGAGCCTGCACCAGTCGCTGGTGCCAATCAGTTCACCGTCGAAAGGAAGTTTATGCGTGCGATTAAATGGTTTAGTTTGCTTAAGTTCCGTCGCGAATTGGCGATTGCGTGGCGCACATTTCGCCATTCGGGTACGCCTACGCACGTGAAGGCAATGTTACTTCTGGCGGTACTGTACCTAATTTCGCCCATCGATTTCATTCCAGACGCGATTCCTGTTTTGGGTTGGTTAGATGACATCGGCGTTGTTGCGGCACTATTAACCGTTGCGCAAAAACTGTTGCCCCCTGAAGTGTGGCGGGCAGTGCGCGCGGCTTGATCGCGTAGTAACCCAGTTCCATATCGAGCTAAAAGATGGCGCACTGTTTTGAGTGGATCCAATGCCCAAGCTTCGAACTCCACCGCCAAAGCAAAATCCCAAGCGCTCCTTAACGATCTAGCTGATTCCCGCCCACACAGGTAATATTGTGACGATGCCTAGCACAGCTAGGTGACAGCGCGGCAAGGTAGCAATGTAGACGGGCACTACTTACGCTGGCACACTGTACAATATTATTAGCGGTTTGCCTTGGGTAGGCAAGACACCGACGATGCTGCTCGCGCAGCAGGGCTTTTAAACTATCTTTTTGGATTATCGTATGTTTAAGAACAAACTTTTAGCATCAGCATTTACACCAGCAATTGCGCCCATTAGCATGGCCTTTACGGTAATGGCTCTTAGCGGTTGTGTGCAGTTTATACCGGCACAAACTACGCCGTTAACGAATCCCCAAACAGCAACGCTACTCACACCACAGACAGCAACAAATAGCGCCGCCAAGGATGCTTGGAGAGCGCCTATTTACACAGCTTGCGATGACGTTAATCTAACGCTTTCTCAAGCGGCGTTCAACATTAAAACCTCGGAAGATATCTTGCTGCGCGCACAAGAGCACAGCGGCGAAACCTTAGCCCAACTTTGTACTCAAGGTTATGCGCATGTAAAAGCCATACTTAAGGGTTATCGGCAGCAGTTTAAAAATCCTGATCGTAAAAAATACAATGCCGATTTACGCTATTGGCTCGCCAATCAAGATAACGACGCTAACGGTAATCCGCCCACAACCAGCCAGCGCGACGCCGTGATGGCACAGCGCCGGGCCATGATTCGTGATGCGCAGGAATCGAGCGCGCGGGCTGATGGTCAAGCTCGAAGTACGCCCCAACTCGCCGGTATCAACCGAACCTCGTGGGAAGCTATTGGCCCCAACAATGTCGGCGGTCGGGTGCGCTCATTAGTCATTCACCCCAACAATCCAAACAAGCTTTTTGCAGGCTCTGCATCGGGCGGCGTTTGGGCCACCGATGATGGTGGCCTCAATTGGCGGCCAACTACTGATTCCGTAGCCACTTTGGCCGTTGGTAGCCTAACAATTGATCCCAATGATGGCAATGTGCTTTATATGGGTACGGGCGAGCGTGGTGCTGGACTAGCTGGTGGTGGCATTTACAAAACGACGGATGGCGGCAATACATGGAATTTTTTACCATCAACAACCACGGTGGGTACCAATAGTAGCAATTGGTTCTACGTTAATCGTATTGCGATAAATCCGCAAAATAGCAATTTATTATTAGCGGCAACCACAGGGGGCTCCGTTGCCACTTCCTATATCGAACGTTCAGCAGACGGCGGAAATACTTGGACTAAGGTTGCGACGCTATTTGCTTATGACGTACGCTTTGATCCGAATAATCCCAATAATGCCGTAGCAGGTTTGTATAACGGCATTGTAGCCTATACGCGCGATGGTGGCTTAACGTGGCAGCAGTCGCCCAAATTTGTGACTATCGAAGCGACGGATGCGAACGCGCGCGTCGAGCTTGCCTATGCGCAATCGCGGGCGAATCTAGTTTACGCCTCAGTGGATAATGCCAAAGGAGAAATTCATAAATCAGAAGACGGTGGCGTCACATGGGTTTTGCAATCGGTACAGGAACATTTAAGCGATCAAGGCGATTACGCCAATACCATTTGGGTCGATCCAACCAATGAAAATAATCTTGTGTTTGGTGGCCTAGATTTATTTCAATCGAAGGATGGCGGCGTAAAAGCGGTAAAAGTTTCAACATGGGAGTTATCAGTACCCGGTGCCACGCAACCCCATGCCGATCACCATGTGATTGTTTCAGTACCAAATTTTAGCGCTGCAAACCCGATGGTGTATTTTGGAAACGATGGCGGCGTGTATCGCGCCACCAATATTTTTAAGGTTAATGATTCAGATTTTGGCGATAGCACGTGGCAAAACATGAATAATGGCTTGGCCGTTACCCAGTTTTACGGCGGTGCAGGCGCAGTCAGCGCGGGCGGTAAAATTATCGGTGGTACCCAAGACAACGGCACGATAGGGTTAACCCAAGGAACCAAATGGGATCGCTTCGCAGGTGGCGATGGCGGTTTTGTGGCGGTAGATCCAATCAGCGACAATATTCGCTATGGCGAGTATGTGTATCTCTCAATTCACCGTGCGGTCGGCGCAACGACTAGGCAATATATTTGCGCCGGTATTACCGAGGCGAACACCGGAAGCCAATATTGTGGCGCTACTAATCCGGCAACCGCGCGCGCAAATTTTATTGCACCTTTCATTCTTGACCCAAATGATCCCGTGCGCATGCTTGGCGGCGCTGATTCCTTATGGGTTACCAACACCTTGAAACAAACAGCACGTCCAACGTGGGCTGTGATTAAACCACCAGCACCAACTAATCTCGCTAATAGCGCTTTTGCCGCGCGTAATTTTATCTCCGCCATTGGCGTACCTAAAGGGCGATCTTCGACCATTTATGTTGGTCACAACAGCGGGATGATTTTCAAGACCACAAACGGTTTATCCGTTACGCCAACATGGCAACAAATTACCAATGGCGGCATCAATGTGGATCGCGCGGTTAATCGCATTACGGTGAATCAAGATAATCCTGATCATATTTGGGTGGCCTATAGCGGCTTTCAACCCAATGGGTTATGGGAAAGTCGGGATGGTGGCATCAGCTACCAAAATATAAGCAACAATCTACCGGCCACCACCATTCACGATATCGTGCGCCATCCCTCAAAGCCTACTTGGCTTTATGCAGCCACTGCTATTGGTGTATTTAGCAGCGAAGATGCAGGCGCAACATGGAGCACCACCAGTGACGCCCCCTCCAACGTTCGGGTGCGCCAATTATTTTGGTATGACGCCAATACCTTGATTGCTGCCACATATGGGCGCGGTATGTATAAGGCCAATACCGGTGCCGCAGTAGGGCCTGCCAACTACCAAGATTTATGGTGGGCGGGTGAAGCGGAAAGCGGCTGGGGTATGTCAGTTGCGCAACGCGGGAATGTGCAATTTAACGTGCTTTATGTGTATGACACCGCTGGTGAACCGCAATGGATTGTTATGCCGGGGGGCACGTGGAACCCAACATTTACAACTTATACCGGCAAGCTCTATCTAACGAAAAGCGCGCCCTTTAGTAGCTATGACAACATTAGCAAACCCGACGAAGTCACAGAAGTCGGCAGTGCTGCCATCACCTATACCAGCGCGTCATCAGCGCAGTTGCAATACGTCATCAATGGTGTGTCCGGGCAAAAAAATATCTCACGTCAGGCGTTTGGCCCCGTTGATAATACGCCCGGCTTAAACGTTGGTGATTTATGGTGGGGCGGCGAAGCTACGCAAAATGGCTGGGGCTTAAATATCAGCCAACAATCTCGCACCTTATTTTCGGTGTGGTACACCTATAACCAAGAACGTAAGCCAGTCTGGTACGTGATGCCCGGCGGCACGTGGACGGGCAATAGCTATGCGGGGGCATTGTATAGCTTCAAAAATTCCGCGTGGTTGGGTGTACCTTTTAATCCGGCGTTACGCCAACTAAAATCCCAAGGCACGCTAAAGTTTGATTTTAGCAATGCCAATGCTGCCACGATGACCTACAACATCGAGGGCATCACTCAATCAAAATCTTTAACGCGTCAATTTGGCAACCCTTAATGCTTAAACCTGTGCTTAAAACTGGCTGCGATTTATGCGATAACGTTGGCGGTATCTTATTGTGGGAAACGCCAGAATTTCGGATCGTGCTGGTAGAGGGCACAGAAGCCCAAGACTATCCCGGCTTTTGTCGCGTGATTTGGCGCAATCATGTTGTAGAAATGACGGATTTACCAAAGGATGCTCAAATACGGTTGTTTTCAGCCGTATTAGCGGTTGAGGAAATAGTGCGCGCGGTATTTTTACCACACAAAATTAATCTCGCCAGCTTAGGTAATATGACACCACATATTCATTGGCATATCATTCCACGTTATAACAATGACGCAACTTTCCCCAACCCAATTTGGGCAAATCCCAAGCCTAAGCTTGGGGAAGTGGCTACGTTAAATATGTCACAAACTAGCTATAGCGAAAAAATAAGCTTATTACAAACACGCATTTTGGCGCTACACTTTGACTTGAGCATCTAATTTAGCGCAAGATTGTACTTCGTCGCCATTTTTTTACTCCACTAGCCCACAAAAACAACCCAAATTCAGGCCTAAAAAGTATGTTTTTCTCAGATGGTAGTTCCTGTAGGGAATGGCTTAAAACTATTCCGCTCACCAACGTAGCACAAGCCCAAACGGCAGTGTTGGACGCGATTCGTTATATGAATCGCATCGAAATGTTACCCATTGAGCGTCTGACCTGTCTAGAAATGTTAAGGGACAAAGTTGCATTCTTGCTCATGGAACAGCGGTTTCGCTATATCGCCAAATCTATTCCTTTGTCTCAAGCCGATAGTAATGCGTGGAAAATTTCTACTTCTCTTACCGAAGAAATGGAAGCGGGCTATCGCCGTTGCAGCAATGACGCCATTGTGACAACGGATGCTTTGTTTCCCCACGCCGCCCTCATCATTCAGCGCTGCATTCGCTACATTGGTCTGCAAATGTTGATGAGCAGCTTTTTGTATCGCCGCTTTGAACCTAGCCTGTGGCTGCGCCTGCATGGGCACTGGCGCGATGCGGAAAGCCGTGGGGTGCACCTCGCGCGCGTACGCGATACCGTTGGTGTAGCTGACGGCAATTCTAGTGTGACCCAAGCCTACAGCGCCGTGATCCTTGGGCAAGCGGCCAATGTGTATGAGCTCACACCGCGTCAAATTGAGTTTGTTGATGCCATCATGAAGCGCTTCGGCCATAAAGTAACCATAGAACTCGCGGCACCGGCAAACCCTAACGGCTTGCATCACGTGGTTGATTTAAACGCATCCCACGGTGCCGAGTTTGTTGGCCTATTCGAAGAGAACGAGAACCTGCGTCATTTAAATATTGAGGAGTTATCGCGCTCATTACGACGCCGTATTCGCAAGCTTGGTGAAGGTACTGATTTGGCTAGCCTTGATTTACCTACAGATATTTCGCCTAGTGAAGCACAGGCGCAGTTGATAAGGCTCAATAAATTTTGGTGCGAAGGTGAGGCACAGCGCTCTATTCCTATCGTTCCAGATGAAGAAGCGGCCGAAGTTTGTTTTGGTTTGAATGACACCCATTTTTTGCTCACAGGCCAAGTATTTGAGCAACCGAATAAGCCGCAAGAACTCACGCGTCAACAAATGAATGACCTAGTGATGTTCGGCAAAATTTCTAATCTATCGCAGCGTATGAAGGCCATGGATGTCACGATTTCCCGAGAAACGTGGGGCATCGTCGATGAAGGTAAAGCGACCTTGCGCTTACTACGTGCCGCCAACTCCGCCCACGGCTTGATGATGGGTCGTATCTTGGGCGTAAAAATTGATAAGCGCGGCAGCTATTATTTGGGTGCCGTCCGTGAGCTTATGCAAGAATTAGATGGCTCTATCTATGTAGGGGTGGCAATGCTGCCAGGCAAGCCAGATCCTATTTCAGCGCGCCCTGCAGAAAGCAAAGTACAAGGCCCAAATCTCTACGTACCGGCATTTCGTATGCCCTCATTAGATGTGCTAAAAATTGCTGAATCACTCATCGTGCCGTCGGGTATTGCGCAAATTGGTAAGGGCATTGAAATTTTGCATCCTACAGTCGGCGTCGCAAAAGTGGTTACCGTGACCGAATTTTTAGAGCGTGGCGCAGATTACGATCGGATATTGTTTTCATAATCCGCACCCATCCTAAGGTACTTTACACTATGGTTGAAAACACCTTAAATACGGGTGTTTTCAGCCATTTTTAATCAAACAACCGTTTAGCGTTACGCCCCTAGCGCATCCATCACGGCTGCCGCTGCGTTGTAGCCGGTTTGATTAAATATTTCTACCATGCACGTAGGCGACGTTACGTTTACTTCGGTCAAGCAATCGCCAATCACATCTAAGCCCACCAGCAATAAGCCATCCGCCACTAATTGCGGGCCGAGCGCTTCGGCTATTTCACGATCGCGCTCACTCAGTGCTTGCGCAACACCTTTGCCACCAGCCGCTAAATTGCCACGCGTTTCACCCGCTTTTGGAATACGCGCGAGCACGAATGGCGCAGGCTTACCGTTAATGACCAGCACCCGTTTATCACCTTGCGTAATGGCTGGTATATAGCGCTGTGCCATCACAGTTTCCGTGCCCAAAACCGTTTGCACTTCCACAATCGCGTTGCGGTTCGGGTCGTCCGCCCGCACTCTAAATATGGAAGTACCACCCATGCCGTCGAGCTTTTTTAAAATCACATCTTGGTGTAAATCAATAAAACCATGTACGCGCGGCATGTCGGAAGTAACCATGGTGGGGGAGGTAAATTGCGAAAACTTAGTGATGGCAAATTTTTCATTGTAGTCACGCAATGATCGAGCCCGATTAAATACTTTAGCACCCTGCGCTTGTGCGGCTTCCAGCAGCAAGGTGCTGTAAAAATACTCCATATTAAAGGGGGGGTCTTTGCGCATTAAGATGGCATCAAATTCTGTTAGCGCACGCTCTTTTTCTTCTACCACCGTCACCCAGTTATCATTGCTTTCACTCACCTTAATTTGGCTAACCTTGGCGCTGACGACCTGACCGGAAAGCGCCATATTACGGGGTTCCCAGACAAATACAGTATGCCCGCGACGCGACGCCTCGCGCATCATGAATACGCTAGAATCTTTGTAGGGTTTTAAACTATCCAGTGGATCAATAATGAAGGCAATTTTCATAATATTTCTCGTCTACAAAACGACAGATTTTTTCAAACTCGCAAGCTCATGCGACGCCGCTAGCATTGCCAATCTAGCCACTACGCCATAGGTATAAAAACGATTTGGCGGTGCATCTGGAGCGCCTTGGCAATCAGGAGTTTGGCAATTGGTTTCAAACGCTAAGGGCACAAAACTCATACCTCGCGAGTTTAGGTTTTCATCAATGCCACGGTCAGTATTGCATCTATAAAACCCACCCACTACAAACTGATCCATCATATACACCACGGGTTCGGCCGTCATGCCGTTGACGTTTTCAAACGTGTATACGCCTTCCTGAATAATCACTTCGTTTACTTCTAAGCCTTCCTTTATCACCGCCATTTTATTGCGCTCTTTGCGGTTAAGCCCGCGCACATCGTCCGCACTTCTAGCTGTTAATACGCCCATGCCATAGGTGCCCGCGTCCGCTTTTACGATCACGAATGGATTTTCTTTAATACCGTATTCTTTGTACTTCAACCTCATTTCAGTGAGCACCGCATCAACATTGGCGGCCAAACATTCTTCGCCCTCACTGGCCGAAAAATTCACTTTGCCACACTGGCTAAAAATCGGATTTATCAGCCACGGGTCAATGCCGATAATCTTACCAAATGCTTCGGCAACCGTGTCATACGCATGGAAATGCAGGGTTTTGCGGCGATTAGTCCAACCTGAATAGAGGGGCGGCACTACGGGCTGCGATAAGCCTTGCAAAATAGCCGGCACACCAGCGGATAGATCATTATTAAGCAACACCGCACAGGGGTTAAATCCCGCCACACTGAGCTTGTCGCCATTGCGAATTACCGGCTCAAGGGTCAAGGATTCGCCGTTGGGCAAATCAAGCTTTGTGGGCGCAGTAATTTCTGGCAGTAAGCTACCTACACGCACTTCCAACCCAGCATGCGTTAAAATTTTTACTAAAGCTGCCACGTTAGCCAAGTAAAACAAATTACGGGTGTGATTTTCAGGAATCAGTAAAAACCGCTGTTTATCCGGACACACGCGCTGCACCGCGCTCATCGCTGCCTGTACACATAAGGGCATAAAGTCAGGGTTCAAATTATTAAAACCACCCGGAAATAAGTTTGTATCCACTGGTGCCAGTTTAAAACCAGCATTGCGCAAATCAACTGAGGAATAAAACGGCGGTGTATGAATCGGCCATTGGGTGCGAAACCAAGTTTCAATCGCAGGCATGCTATCCAAAATTTTCTTTTCCAGCTCCATCAAGGGGCCAGTGAGCGACGTGGTGAGGTGAGGAACCATATTTTTAACTTTTTGATGAGTGGAAAAATAGAAATGCGGTGATTTTTGAAAAATACAAGCGGCTTGGTGCAAGAATCGGCAATCATGACAGGTTTTTAAGCCCTTTTGCTTCGGCCTCAAATGCTACAATTCGCGCAGTTAAACTTAAGGCTTAAATAATGATCGTCACCAGTAATATCACCATGCAATTTGGCGCTAAGCCGCTATTTGAAAACGTTAATGCAAAGTTCGGCGATGGCAATCGTTACGGCTTAATCGGCGCAAACGGTTGTGGCAAATCTACGTTCATGAAAATCCTCAGTGGCGAATTGCCGCAAAGCTCTGGCGAAGTTGCCATTGACAAGCATGAACGCGTGGGTAATTTGAGCCAAGATCAATTTGCGTTTGAACATTTACGCGTGCTTGATGTAGTGATGATGGGACATCGCGAACTATGGGCTGCCCTAAGTGAGCGCGATGCTATTTACGCCAATTTAGAGGCCTCAGAAGACGATTACATGCGCGCGGCAGATCTCGAAGCCAAAGTAGCCGAATATGACGGCTATTCAGCCGAGGCGCGGGCTGGTGAGCTATTGAACGGGGTAGGCATTGCCCAAGCGCAGCATCAAGGCTTAATGAGCGAGATTGCGCCCGGCTTTAAATTGCGGGTATTGCTGGCACAAGCGCTATTCTCAAACCCAGATATCTTGCTGCTAGATGAGCCGACCAACAACCTCGACATCAACACCATCCGGTGGTTAGAAAATATCCTCGATTCGCGCCAAAGCACCATGATTATTATCAGTCATGATCGCCATTTTCTAAATCAGGTCTGCACCCACATGGCCGATTTAGATTACGGCAAGCTACAAGTCTTTCCCGGCAATTATGACGAATACATGATGGCGGCGATGCAGGCCAAAGAACAGGCCAACGCCTCAAACGCCAGAGCCAAAGATAGAATTTCGGATTTACAAGACTTCGTGCGCCGCTTTTCGGCCAACAAATCCAAAGCCCGCCAAGCCACCTCACGCGTGAAGCAAGTGGCAAAATTAAAATCTGAGATGATTGAAGTCAAACCCTCATCACGCCAATACCCGTTTATTCGCTTTGATTTTGATGAAAAAGAAAAGCTGCATCGCTTAGCGGTAGAAGTTGAAAAGCTTTCCATGCAATTTCCAGGGCAAACCAAACCCTTATTTTCAAACATCAATTTAATGGTGGAGGCTGGCGAAAAAATTGCCATCATCGGCCCCAATGGTGTTGGTAAAACCACGCTATTACGGCTATTAGCGGGCGAAATAACACCTACTTTCGGCAAAATTAAATGGGCTGAAAAAGCTAACTTAGGCTACTTCGCCCAAGACCACGCCGCCCAATTTGCAGAGCCACTGTCGCTCTTTGATTGGCTAAGCCAGTATCGCCCATCCGGTGATGATGCCATTGACGACCAAGCCGTACGCGGCATTTTAGGTCGTCTACTGTTTAATGCCGACGATATCAAAAAAGCCGCCACCGTCATTTCCGGCGGCGAAGAAGGTCGCATGCTTTTTGGCAAACTGATGCTCGAACACCCCAATGTGCTGCTCATGGACGAGCCAACTAATCACATGGATATGGAATCCATCGAGTCACTAAACACGGCACTGGAAAAATACAAAGGCACGCTAATTTTTGTAAGCCACGACCGCGAATTTGTATCCAGCCTAGCTACCCGTATTATCGAAATGACACCGACTGGTGTAAATGATTATCATGGGACTTATGAGGAATATTTAGCCACGCAGGGGATTGAGGCTTAGGGAGGGGCTGTTTATATGGCTGGCGATGACCTGAAATAAACCTTCTACGTCGTATTTAAATGCGTGATTTTGATTAGCTTAAGACAGAAATGTGGTGGTGAACGGGCAGCTATTCACGCACCGCTCCTACCACTCGTTTAAAAGAAAGTGGCCGACCACGTATATCGTTCTGCCATTCCCAATCTGTAATACCCAGCGGCGCAAACAACATCTTTCGCGCGTAATCGGGTAGCGACATGCCAACGCGTGTAGTCAAAATTTGCGCAAGCACAGCCGTACCGCCGTCATTGTAGTTATAGCGAGTGCCGGCTGGCGTGGCCATCGGGCGATCGAATAGATAGCGCGATTGTGAGGAACGCCAGTAGAGGCCAAATTCGTCATTAACAGAAATTAGCGCATGAACATGCGTCTATCCTTGGTGGGCACAGTAACCGCACTATATTTTGGCATATGTTGGGTTGACCGAGGGATAAGGGTACCCCATTTAGCACCATTTATTGCCGCACGCCCGCCAACAGGCTGTGTGGCCTGAACCGGAATTAGGCGCAATTGCTGACCCACTTTAAAAGCCGCCCTGCTACACTAGTTACATCACTTTCAAATGGACGATACGATGGCCATGATGACCGTTTCAGCTAAGGGGCAAGTGGTATTGCCCGCCGACGTACCACCAAAATTCGCAAGCGACTCGGCCTGATAGCTGGCATGCACATTGAAATTATCGAGGAAGCAGACGGTGTGCGGCTCACAGTCGTGCTCCCTGTAAAAGCGGCAAACCTCGCCGCCAGCGCGGGTCTGGTGAAGGCACCATCGCGTGGATATGCGCGTAACTTGGCCGACTTCGATCCTGCATCGATGTTACGACGTCTGGCAACTATAAAAACGCGCGGCAAGCGGTGAAGGCCATTAACACCAACGTATAGGTGCGGTTTTTTTGATGACGACGATGCTGAGACCATTAAACCATTTTGGACGCCGATGTTGGGCTTGATAAAACTCAGCCCAACCTGCGAAAATATCCAACAACATAGCACAATTCACAGCAGCTACCTTACAATAAGCCTTTATCAAGCACAAAGCGCACGCTATGGACGATCACTTTTTTTCCTCCCTTTTAGAGACTGCAGCGCGCTTTATGGCAACCGGCGGCCAGGTGGGCAATTTAGCTAAACAACTGGTGCCCCTCATTATCCAAGCGGAATTGTTAGAAGACCCTGAGCGTGATTCTGGTGCGCATTTTTTGGCTTGCCAAATTGGGCGCAATATTTGGCGCACCATGCCTAATCCAACACAGGATTTTGCGACGGCGAAGCCGCTGCCCTTGGGACGCAACGATAATTGCATCAGCGGGTTTAATTGCAAATTCAAGCAATGCTGTGGCCAGACGCCAGAGATGCCACCGTTAAACGTTGCAGCTTGCTGGGCGGCACTTTGTGTTGGCGTGCCGGAACACGCTGAGGCCGCTTTAAAATCAAAGCATTTACCCGACAGTATGCTTGGTGAAGTAGCGCGATTAGTTTTAGACACTCGGATGGCACCGGTGTTGGTTAGTGCCTTGCCGTCGCGAATCGACGCGGTGTTGAAGCTAAAAATGAGTGATAGCAAAGCTGAGCATATTGCCGAAGTGCTTCTCATGTTGTGTGATGCCTATGATGCGCTTGGGCAAACGGCAGCCAAGCTGGAAGCGCTAAATCGCGCCACGCAATCCGTTGCCCTGCCGCTGCAATCGGCTGCTTGGCAGCGCTTAGCGACGATGGCGGCAGATGCTGGGGATACGAAAGCGGCGTGGAAACTCTTCGGCCTTGCTATGCGTGCAACTCCGGATGATTTAAGTCTTTCGCATTTAGAGGTCGTGTTATTAAGCAACGAAGGGCGTGAGGCGGAAGCGCGAGCGCGGGCGCGTTTTTGGTTGGCAAAACTCGAACGGCAACAGCGTAGCAAGAAAGGTTTTGGGGGTACGCTTGCCGAATTTTTACAAAAAGTGATCGATGGTGAGAACGTGTTTGACTTTGCCCGCAAGCTTTCTGGCGACGATGTTTGGTCAACAAAGCAGCATTTTTTTGAGGTGATGGCGCATGGCCTAGCCTCACCCATTGATGCCACATTGATCACATATAGGAGTCTGCCCGCGATGCCTCGCGATCCCACAGGTCCGCTGGCTAACGATACGCGTGAAGAAACCATGATTATCCCGAGCGCTGCGCTGCTAAAAATTGAACGTGAGTGGGCGCAGCTGTGGCCCCTTGATAAGCCCTTCAGCACGCACCCATTGCCCGACATTGAGGACACCTCGATACTCTGGGCGCAAGATTTTGCGCGGCAGTGGCTTGGCTTTTTAGCGGCAAATCCTGCCGCATTTAGCAGCTTTGAAATATTGGACGATCTACGTGTAGCCTTTTATCATCTTGATGCCGGTAGCGCCTTAAATGAAGCGGCGCAACTTGAAATACAACTCACCACTCGTGCTGCAAAGATGCTCGAACCCTTATGTAAATCCGATGCTTTACTGCAATGGGGATTTATGGAAAATCGCGCGGCACTACGGTTACTGACAGAACATTTTTTTGAGTCTTTATCAGAAGATATAGTTAGTGATTTAACGCTAGCGCAACAGTTATTGCGCTTGAACCCAAACGACAATCACGGCATTCGGATATGGGTGATTAAAATGGCGCTAACCCATCATCAGGATGCGGTAGCGCTTTCCGTCATTCATCAATACGGCGATGATCAAACAGCAGAGATACGGATTGGCGAAATTTTAGCACTCTATAAATTAGACCGAAAACCGGAGGCGCTAAAGGCCTTGAAGACCGTGTTAAAAAGCTATAGCACTCACATAAAATGGTTGATCCCCGCACGCAAAGCGGCACCAAAAGATTTAGCAAACCAGCGCTTTGTCACAATGGATAGTGATTATGCTGCATGGGAGTATCGTGAGGAAATGCGAGAGGTTTGGGTGGCAGCCGGCGCAATCTCGTGGTTAAAAGCGAATGCGATTTAAGGGTTTTAGGCGCTGTGCTGATTTACAAAAATACCTTGTAGAAGCCCTATTTATGGGCACGTAAAAGTGCTTCATTATGCAGTTTCCCAACAAAAAAGGGACGCTTATCGCGTCCCTTTTTATTTACTGCTGCATTACTTTAATTACGCTAGTTGCTCTTCCGAACCTACATCCGTGTCTTCAAAAATTGAAGCGCTTGATGGTTGCTGTGGCATTGCCGCAGCTTTACGGCGGCGATGGAATGCCAAACCGGTTCCGGCTGGGATTAGGCGACCAACAATAACGTTTTCTTTCAGGCCACGTAGGTAATCTTTCTTGCCCATGATAGCGGCTTCGGTTAATACCCTTGTGGTTTCTTGGAACGATGCGGCGGAGATGAAGGAATCTGTAGACAACGACGCTTTGGTAATACCTAGCAATACGTAGTTATAGATGGCTGGATTCTTGCCTTCCTTGAGCACCCGATCATTTTCAGCAAACACGTCGGCACGTTCTACTTGCTCGCCTGGGATGAAGCGGGTGTCGCCGTTATCAACAATGGCGACGCGACGCAACATTTGGCGCACAATCACTTCAATGTGCTTGTTGTTGATTTTAACGCCTTGTAAGCGGTAAACGTCTTGTACTTCATTGGTGATATAGCTTGCCAATGCTTCAACGCCTTGGAGCTTTAAAATGTCATGCGGATCGGCTGGGCCGTCAACAATCGATTCGCCCTTGTTGACGATCTGACCATCGTGTGCGGTAACGTGCTTATCTTTAGGAATCAGATATTCATGCGCTGCACCTTCAAAATCAGTGATCACTAAGCGCTGTTTGCCTTTGGTGTCTTTACCGAAAGAAATCGTACCCGTCACTTCAGCCAACATGCCTGCATCTTTTGGTGAACGTGCTTCGAACAATTCCGCTACGCGTGGCAGACCACCGGTAATATCGCGGGTCTTGGCACTTTCTTGCGGAATACGCGCCATCACATCGCCCACACCAACTTGTTGACCATTCTTAACCGTAATAATGGCACCAACTTGGAAGGTGATATTTACGTTTTGTTCGGAATTGGCAAGTTTAATTTCCTTACCTTTTTCGTTCAAAAGTTTTACCGACGGACGAATACCTTTGTTCGCTGCGGTTGCACGGCGCTTCGGATCGATTACCACTAGGCTTGATAGACCCGTAGTTTCGTCGATTACCTTGGCTACCGTTACACCTTCTTCGACGTTTTCAAAGCGAACTTCACCAGCGTATTCAGTGATGATTGGGCGAGTATGCGCATCCCAATTAGCGAGCACCAAACCTGCTTTAACTTTGACGCCATCTTTCACGGTGAGTGTAGAGCCATAAGGTACTTTATGACGCTCACGCTCACGACCGCTATCATCGAGAATCAAAATCTCACCGCTACGGGAAATGGCAACAAGTTCATTGCGTCCATTGGTTACATAGCGCATGCCGGTTGAGAACTGAATTTGACCACTTGATTTTGCTTCGATACTAGATGCTGCGGCAGTACGCGATGCCGCGCCACCGATGTGGAAGGTACGCATCGTTAGCTGCGTGCCTGGCTCACCGATAGATTGCGCTGCAATAATACCAACTGCCTCACCAACGTTTACCGGTGCGCCACGTCCTAAGTCACGGCCATAACACTTCGTGCAAAGACCATGTCGGGTTTCGCACGTCAACGCGGTACGTACTTTTACTTCGTCAACACCAGCGGCTTCGATAGCTTCAACTAAGTCTTCATCAAGTTGCGTATCGTGAGCAACAACCACCATACCGGTTTCCGGATGAATCACGTCACCAATACACACGCGACCCAGTACGCGTTCGCGCAATGGCTCAACGGTTTCGCCGCCTTCAACCAAGGCTTTTACAACCAAGCCCTGTGTGGTGCCGCAATCTTCTTCGGTAACCACCAAATCTTGCACCACGTCGCAAAGACGACGTGTGAGGTAACCGGAGTTAGCTGTCTTAAGCGCCGTATCGGCCAAGCCTTTACGGGCACCGTGGGTTGAGATGAAGTATTGCAGAACGTTTAAGCCTTCGCGGAAGTTGGCGGTAATGGGCGTCTCAATAATTGAGCCGTCCGGTTTTGCCATCAAGCCGCGCATACCCGCAAGCTGACGAATCTGGGCTGCAGAACCACGCGCACCAGAGTCCGCCATCATGTAGATCGCGTTAAACGATTCTTGGGTGGTTTCTTTGCCGTCCATTGTAGTGACCGGCTCAGAACTCAATTGCTCCATCATCGCCTTAGCAATTTGATCACCAGCACGACCCCAAATATCCACAACCTTATTGTAGCGTTCGCCATCCGTTACCAAGCCCGATGAGAATTGCTTTTGAATCTCTTTAACTTCAGATTCAGCAGCACTAATCAAGGATTTTTTCTGCGTTGGCACGAGCATATCGTCAACACAAATAGATAGGCCCGCACGGGTTGCGTAGGTAAAGCCGGTGTACATCAATTTATCGGCAAAAATAACGGTTTCGCGGATGCCACAACGACGGAACGATGAATTGATTAGCTTAGAAATTTCTTTCTTTTTCAGCGCACGGTTAATATGCTCAAAGCCCAAACCTGGTGGTAGAATTTCTGACAAAATTGCGCGGCCAACAGTTGTTTCAAAGCGCTTAATTTGCGTAACAAGTTCGCCATTTTCATCTTTTACGGTTTCTTTAATACGCACCGTAATTTTTGTATTTAGCTCGGCATTACCAGTTTCGTAGGCACGCAATACTTCGCCCACATCACCAAACATAGAGCCCTCGCCTTTACCGGCGATACGCTCACGGGTCATGTAGTACAAGCCCAACACGATATCTTGCGACGGCACGATAATCGGTTCGCCGTTGGCGGTGTGGAGCACGTTGTTTGATGCGAGCATCAAAGTACGGGCTTCCATTTGCGCCTCTAACGAGATCGGTACGTGTACCGCCATCTGATCGCCGTCGAAGTCGGCGTTAAAGGCCGTACAAACCAGCGGGTGCAATTGAATCGCTTTACCTTCAATCAGAACCGGTTCAAACGCTTGAATACCTAAGCGGTGCAAGGTTGGCGCACGATTCAGCATCACCGGGTGTTCGCGAATAACTTCTTCGAGAATATCCCAAACCACTGGATCTTCCGCTTCAACCATCCGCTTTGAGGCTTTAATGGTGGTGGAATAACCCAACACTTCGAGCTTATGGAAAATGAATGGCTTGAATAATTCCAAAGCCATTTTTTTCGGCAAACCGCATTGGTGTAGCTTTAATGTAGGACCCACAACAATAACCGAGCGGCCAGAATAATCTACCCGCTTGCCGAGCAAGTTCTGACGGAAACGACCCGACTTACCCTTGATCATGTCGGCCAAAGATTTCAATGCACGCTTGTTAGCACCAGTCATGGCTTTACCGCGACGACCGTTGTCAAGCAAGGAATCTACGGCTTCTTGAAGCATCCGCTTTTCGTTACGGACGATAATTTCCGGTGCTTTTAACTCTAACAAACGCTTTAAGCGGTTGTTACGATTAATTACGCGACGGTAAAGGTCATTAAGGTCAGACGTTGCAAAACGACCGCCATCCAACGGTACCAAAGGACGCAAATCCGGTGGCAATACCGGAAGCACTTCCAGCACCATCCACTCAGGCTTGATACCGGACTTTGAAAACGCTTCTAGCACTTTCAAGCGCTTGGCAATTTTCTTAATCTTGGCTTCAGAACCGGTGTTGCCGTATTCCTTACGCAACTCTTCCATTTCGTAAGGGATATCTAGCCCACGCAACAGCTCGCGCACGCCTTCAGCACCCATCGCGGCGTGGAACTCATCGCCGTGCTCTTCTACTTTGGCAAGATAGTCTTCTTCCGTTAATAGTTGGCACTTATTCAATGGGGTCATACCCGCATCGGTCACGACGTATGCTTCGAAATAAAGCACACGTTCGATATCGCGCAGGGTCATGTCGAGCACCATACCTAAACGGCTTGGTAGCGACTTCAAAAACCAAATATGCGCCACTGGTGAGGCAAGCTCAATGTGACCCATGCGCTCGCGACGCACTTTGGTCAGCGTAACTTCAACGCCGCACTTTTCGCAAATTACACCGCGATGTTTTAGGCGCTTATATTTACCGCATAGACATTCATAATCTTTAATAGGGCCAAAAATTTTGGCGCAAAAAAGACCATCACGTTCTGGCTTGAACGTACGATAGTTAATGGTTTCTGGCTTTTTTACTTCGCCAAAAGACCACGAACGAATTTTGTCAGGACCTGCTAAGCCGATCTTAATTGCATCGAACTCTTCTTCTTGTTGCACTTGCTTGAATAAATCAAGTAAAGCTTTCATGGTGTCTCCAGATTGTTCAGTGAGCGTTGAATGAGGTGAGGGGGAGTGAGCGGGCGGCAGGCATTAAAACTATTAGCGCGATGCCGCGTCCTCACCTTTTCAATTGCGTTCTAAATCAATGTCAATGGCCAACGAGCGGATTTCTTTGACCAACACATTAAATGATTCCGGCATACCGGCTTCAATCTTGTGTTCGCCCTTAACGATGGATTCATACACTTTAGTACGGCCTGCCGTATCGTCAGACTTAACGGTAAGCATTTCCTGTAGCGTGTATGCGGCACCGTAAGCTTCGAGTGCCCAAACTTCCATCTCACCAAATCGCTGTCCACCAAACTGCGCTTTACCGCCGAGTGGCTGTTGTGTAACCAAGCTGTATGGGCCGGTTGAACGGGCATGCATTTTGTCGTCCACCAAATGATGGAGCTTCAAGATATGCATATAGCCAACAGTGACCTTACGCTCGAACGGCTCACCGCTGCGACCGTCATGCAATACCACTTGGCCATTGGTGGGCAAGCCCGCCATTTCCAACATGGTTTTGATTTCGGATTCAGCAGCACCGTCAAATACTGGCGTCGCAAATGGCACACCTTTGACTAAGTTCTTCGCCAATTCCATCACTTCAACATCGGTTAAACCAGCGATGTCTTCTTTTTTGCCCGTGGTGTTGTAGATGCGATCAACAAAGGCGCGTACATTTTCAACGCTATCTTTTGCCCGCAACATGGCACCAATTTTATGGCCTAGGCCTTTAGCAGCCCAGCCCAAATGGGTTTCAAGAATCTGACCAACGTTCATCCGTGACGGAACACCTAGCGGGTTCAACACGATATCCATTGGCGTGCCGTCCGCCATAAATGGCATGTCTTCAACCGGTACGATTTTTGAAATAACACCTTTATTACCGTGACGACCAGCCATCTTATCGCCAGGCTGTAGGCGACGCTTAACAGCCACGTAAACCTTAACCATTTTTTGCACGCCCGGTGGCAATTCATCGCCTTGGGTTAGCTTGCGCTTCTTCTCTTCGAAGGCGCGGTCAAATTCTTTACGGGTTAGATCTAGTGCTTCTTTCAAAGCTTCGAGTTGGCGTGCATCTTCGTCTTCAGTTAGGCGGATATCAAACCAATCATAACGGCTCATATCGTCCAAATAGGACTTGGCAAGTTTAGTGCCTTTGGTGATCTTTTTCGGACCGCCTTTAGCAATTTTTCCAATCAGCATTGTCTCGATACGCTGGAAGGAGTCATCTTCAACGATACGCAATTGATCGGCCAAATCTTTCTTATAGTCTTTTAGCTGATCATCAATGATTTGCGCTGCACGTTTATCGCGCTCAATACCTTCGCGGGTAAATACTTGCACATCAATTACCGTGCCGGAAATACCTGATTGCACACGTAGCGATGTATCTTTAACGTCCGAGGCTTTTTCACCGAAAATAGCGCGCAAAAGTTTTTCTTCTGGCGTTAATTGCGTTTCACCTTTTGGCGTTACTTTACCGACCAGCACATCGCCAGCTTCAACTTCAGCACCGATATAAACAATGCCGGATTCATCCAAACGACCCAGCATGCGCTCGGACAAATTGGAAATATCGCGGGTGATTTCTTCAGAGCCGAGCTTGGTATCACGGGCAACAACGGTTAGCTCTTCGATGTGAATCGATGTATAACGGTCTTCGGCTACGATGCGCTCCGAAATAAGGATTGAGTCTTCGTAGTTATAACCGTTCCACGGCATGAAGGCCACGAGCAGGTTTTGACCTAAGGCCAATTCGCCCATATCAGTAGAAGCACCGTCAGCAATTACATCGCTTTTAGCGATGATATCGCCCACTTTTACCAGAGGACGTTGGTTGATGTTGGTGTTTTGGTTAGAACGCACGTATTTAACGAGGTTATAAATATCCACACCCGCTTCACCAGCCTGAGTTTCGTTGTCGTTCACACGCACAACCACACGACCCGCGTCGATGAAGTCAACACGACCACCACGGCGCGCCAGCACTGCTGTGCCCGAGTCCATCGCGACGGTACGTTCAATACCGGTACCTACAAGCGATTTTTCAGCGCGTAAGCACGGTACCGCTTGACGTTGCATGTTTGAACCCATCAAAGCGCGGTTCGCGTCATCGTGTTCCAAGAATGGAATCAGCGATGCAGCAACAGACACAATTTGCGAAGGCGCTACGTCAATATATTGAATTTGATCGGCAGTAGCCAAGGTAAATTCATTGTGGTTACGGCATGAAATTAGATCGTCAACAAACTTGCCGTCGGCATCTGTTTCCGCATTCGCCTGCGCAATAACAAACTTGCCTTCTTCAATAGCTGATAGGTAATCAATTTCAGTGCCTAGCTGGCCATTGGCAACGCGGCGATACGGGGTTTCAATGAAACCGTAATCGTTGACGCGCGCAAACAAAGCAAGCGAATTAATCAGACCGATGTTCGGGCCTTCCGGTGTTTCAATCGGGCAAACGCGACCGTAATGCGTTGGATGCACGTCACGCACTTCGAAGCCAGCACGTTCACGCGTTAGACCACCTGGGCCCAAAGCAGAGACGCGACGCTTATGGGTAATTTCTGACAATGGATTGGTTTGATCCATAAACTGTGACAGCTGGCTCGAACCAAAAAACTCTTTAATCGCGGCCGATACCGGCTTAGCGTTAATGAGATCGTGAGGCATCAAGTTTTCGCTTTCAGCTTGCGATAGACGCTCACGCACCGCCCGTTCAACGCGAACTAGGCCGGAGCGGAACTGGTTTTCAGCCAACTCACCTACCGAACGTACACGACGATTACCAAGGTGATCGATATCATCGACATCACCACGACCGTTGCGCAAATCAACTAAGATTTTAATCACAGCAACGATGTCTTCAGTAGACAATGTCATCGAGCCTTCAAGCTCTTCACGACCGACACGACGGTTAAACTTCATCCGGCCTACGGTCGACAGATCGTAACGGTCTTCGCTGAAGAAGAGCGCCTGAAATAGGGCGTTCACCGCATCTTCTGTGGGCGGCTCACCGGGACGCATCATGCGGTAAATCGCAACTTTCGCGTTGAGTGCATCTACGGTTTCGTCGATGCGCAAAGTTGATGAGATATACGCGCCTTGGTTAAGGTCGTTAACGAACAAAGTTTGCAAGCTTTCAATCCCACCGTCAATGAGTTTGCGTAAGCTTGTTTCTGTCAGTTCTTCATTGGCGGCAGCTACAATTTCACCGGTCTCAGAATTGACCATGCTAGTTGCTAATACCCGACCAATTACGAAGTCTTCACCTACGGGCAAGCGCTTCATTTTCGCGGCTTCCATTTCGCGCAAATGCTTAGCGGTAATACGCTTGTCTTTCGGTACGATTACGGTGCCGTCTTTGGTGGTGATATCGAACTTTGCAACTTCACCTTTTAGACGCTCAAGGATAAGCTCAAGCTCCATCTTGCCGTCTTTGGTGATGTGGAAAGTATCGAAGGTAAAGAATTCGCGCAAAATTGCATCAGGGTTGTAACCGAGTGCTTTGAGCAAAATAGTGACCGGCATTTTGCGGCGGCGATCGACGCGGAAATACAGGAAATCTTTTGGATCAAATTCAAAGTCTAACCAAGAGCCACGGTAAGGAATTACGCGTGCAGAAAACAGCAATTTGCCCGACGAGTGCGTCTTGCCGCGATCGTGCTCAAAAAACACGCCTGGCGAACGGTGCAGCTGCGATACGATAACGCGCTCTGTACCGTTAATAACAAAGGAGCCATTGGTGGTCATGAGTGGAATTTCACCCATATACACTTCTTGTACTTTTACTTCTTTAATTGTTGGCTTGGACGCTTCACGGTCCATGATCACCAAGCGCACTTCGGCACGCAATGGCGAGGCATAGGTTAAGCCACGTTGCTGACACTCAAGTACGTCAAAGGCTGGCAAGCCGAGCTTATAGCTAACGTATTCTAGGCGAGCAAATGTATTGTGGCTAACGATAGGAAATACGGACGTAAACGCCGATTCCAACCCTTGCTCTTTACGATCAGCAAGCGCTACGTTTTCCTGCAGAAACTCTGCATAGGAATTAAGCTGTGTGGCTAATAAGAAGGGAACATCTTGTACGGCCTCGCGCTTAGCGAAACTTTTACGGATGCGTTTTTTTTCGGTGAAAGTGTAGGACATCGATTCCATCTCCGGAGGTTGAAGGTGGTTGCGACACAGCCACGAATGTGGCGGGAGAATGGCGAAGGGCCGCTACCCTTCACTGGCGGACAGCATGCATTCATGTTTGCTTGAAATATTCAAACTTACAGGAACGTACACCCGACCAAACTAGCCTTCAATTGTCGATTAAAGAAGGCAAAATAAAGTTATCGCTCTGGTTGCTAGGCGTAAACTTTATTTTGGCCTCTAACATACTTGTTAGATACTACTTGCTACAGATTTGTTAGGTGCTACTTACTACAAAATTCAGCAATCACAAAATACAAAAACTAAAACACAAAGACTGCTAGCGGATCCCACCAAGATGGGATCCGCTAATTCCTGCAAATACGTTTACTTCAATTCTACTTTTGCGCCAGCTTCTGTCAATTTCTTAGCAGCAGCATCAGCATCAGCTTTGTTTACGCCTTCTTTAACTGCTTTTGGTGCGCCTTCAACCAATGCTTTGGCTTCAGCTAGACCTAAACCAGTCAATTCACGAACGGCTTTAATGACGTTGATTTTGTTTGCGCCGAAATCAACAAGCATTACGTTGAATTCAGTTTTCTCTTCTACAACAGCAGCGGCAGCGGCTGGGCCGGCAGCAGCCATCGAAGCGGCGGATACGCCGAATTTTGTTTCAATTGCTTTAACTAGATCGTTCAAATCCATTACGGACATGCTGTCTAGGGAAGTCAAAAATGCATCTTTATCGAAAGCCATGGTAAATTTCCTTTAGTAAATTTGTCTTGATACTATATTGCGAACAGATTGATGATTGATTTGCTTTAATTTTTAGGCTGCTGCAGGTTCTGCCGCAGGCGTTTCCACCGCGTCGCCACCACCGCGCTGAACGGAAAGGGCGAGAAGAACACGCGCCAAACCAGACATCGGGCTTTGCATCAAACCTAACAACTGCGCTAACAGCACTTCTTTGGTTGGGATGTTAGCCAGCGCTTTTACGCCTTCGCCATCCAACGCACGGCCACTGTATACGCCAGCAACAATCGCAAATTTCTCGTTGCCTTTAGCAAAATCATTAACGACTTTTGCTGCAGCGACTGCATCTTCCGAGAAGCTATAAATCATCGGTCCAACCATCTTGTCCGCAATCACCTCGAAAGGTGTGCCTTGAACGGCACGTCGGGCAAGCGTATTTTTTACCACACGGATGTATACGCCTTTGGCGCGCGCATCTGCACGGAGCTTGGTAAGATCAACAACTTTAGAGCCACGGAATTCCGAGAGCACCAAGGTCTGCGACTTAGCCACTTGCGCGGCTACTTCTGCAACTACTTCTTTTTTTCCATCTAGATTCAAACTCACGCTTGATCTCCTTTACGTTTTTGAACATCCGGCAAATGCCAAGTGTCCAAGCGGTTTTAGCGACTTGTCGATAGGAGAAAATCCTGTCTTGAGCGCGCCATCTGCGAAGGCTCCGTGATTTCTCGGTTTTAACACCGACGCTTCACGTCATTAAGCTAATCCACTATTAGCACCTACGGTCTTTGAGTAGCGGGCTGAATATTGCTAAGCACTATTCAACCGCGTCAAAGTTAGTACTTGCCACTCTGTAAGCCCCCATATTTTGGGCTCCTACAAAGGGGCAATAAATTATTGCTGCTGTGTGGCACCCGCAAAACTAGCCGTATCGACACGCACGCCCAAGCCCATAGTGGACGATAGCGATACTTTGCGTAGATAAACACCTTTCGATGTTGTTGGCTTAGATTTGTTTACGGCAGCGATAAGCGTAGCCAAGTTTTCAGCAAGCGCTTCGTTAGTGAATGATGCACGACCAATTGTGCCCTGCACGATACCGGCTTTATCAGCACGATATTGCACTTGACCAGCCTTTGCGTTTTTAACCGCTAGCTCCACGTTTGGCGTAACTGTGCCGACTTTTGGATTTGGCATCAAACCGCGCGGGCCCAATACTTGACCCAAAGCACCGACCACACGCATCGCGTCTGGCGTAGCAATGACCACGTCAAAATCCATAAAGCCGCCTTTGATTCGCTCGGCAAGATCTTCAAAGCCAACGATATCAGCACCAGCATCAGTCGCTTTTTTAGCGTTATCGCCTTGGGCAAATACCGCAACGCGTACAGTCTTACCCGTACCGCGCGGCAACACAACCGCGCCACGAACAGCTTGGTCAGATTTCTTAGCATCGATACCTAGGTTGATGGCGACATCAACGGATTCATCAAATTTCGCCGTTGCGGTTTTCTTTACTAATGCTAGAGCGTCAGCAACAGTGTAAAAAACGTCGCGATTGACGATTCCAGCAAGCGCCTTTTGGCGTTTTGTAAGCTTAGCCATTATCTGACTCCTTCTACATCAATACCCATTGAACGCGCAGAACCGGCGATTGTGCGCACTGCTGCATCCATATCTGCCGCCGTGAGGTTAGGCATTTTAATGGTAGCGATTTCTTCAGCCTGAGCACGGGTCAACTTACCGACTTTATCCGTATGCGGGGTCTTAGAACCCTTTTCAAGCTTCGCGAATTTCTTAATCAAGAATGTCGCGGGTGCTGTACCCATTGTGAAGGTAAAACTTTTATCAGCAAAAGCAGTAATGGTGACAGGAATAGGCATTCCCGGTTCCAATTTCTGTGTTTGCGCATTAAACGCCTTACAGAATTCCATAATGTTCAAACCGCGCTGACCCAATGCTGGGCCGATCGGTGGCGATGGATTCGCTTTACCGGCGGGAACTTGCAGCTTAATATAGCCGACTATCTTCTTTGCCATTTTATACTCCTTGGGTACAAACGAGCGCTAAAAATATAGCGCTCTCCCCGATGAAATCACCCTAATTACCTACCACAACTACCGCCACTCACGAGGGCGCAACCGCGAGGCCAGTTACTACTTATATTAAAAATTTAATTGCGCAATTACTACAAAACCAATTACTGCTTTTCTACCTGACCAAAATCTAACTCAACCGGCGTTGGCCGACCGAAGATCAGTACAGAAACTGTAATTTTTGACTTATCGTAATTAACTTCTTCAACTGTACCCATGAAGTCCGCAAATGGCCCATTAACAACGCGCACATTCTCGCCAACCTCAAATAAAATCTTCGGCTTCGGCTTATCAACGCCTTCTTTCACCTGATTTAAAATAATATCAACTTCTTTTTGGGAAATTGGTGTTGGCTTCATTGCCGTACCACCAATGAAACCGGTCACTTTTGGCGTACTTTTTACCAAGTGCCAAGTCTCATCCGTCATTTCCATTTCAACCAAGATGTATCCCGGAAAGAAACGACGCTCTGATACTGCCTTGGCACCATTTTTAGTTTCGACGACTTCTTCAATTGGCACCAACACTTCACCAAACTGATCAGCCATGCCAGAACGGCGAATGCGCTCAACGAGCGCCGCTTGAATACTTTTTTCTTGGCCCGAATAGGCGTGGACTACATACCAACGCATGGTAGTTATGCTCCGCCGATAAATTTGGACAACATAAAAGTAAGACTCCAGTCAACCAAACCCAAGAATAAGGCCATGATAAAAACAAAGACGAAAATTACGCCCGTTGTTTTCAAGGTTTCTTCGCGCGTAGGCCACACCACAAGCTTGGCTTCATCGATTGATTCACTAGCATAAAGCGCAAATTCTTTGCCAGGTTGCGTAAACCATGCGACGACACCGCCGGCAATGAAACAACCCAACAACATACCCACACGGGCAATCATCGGCTTATCGCTAAATTTATAAAACAACGCAAAACCCGCGATGCCTAATAACACAGCAACGGTTATCTGAATCTTGTCTTTCATAGCCCTAATTTCTTTACTAGTGACACTTCAATGAACCCGCTCCGAGCAGAGCAGGTTTACTACAATCTATTAAAACTGCACTGGCGCACTGCACAACGTTTACGATTCCATAAATATTCAGCAAACTCGCTGAAAAATATGGCAGGCCAAGAGGGCCTCGAACCCCCAACCTTCGGTTTTGGAGACCGACACTCTGCCAATTGAGCTATTGGCCTGTTGTTTCGTAAACTACATTATGCTGAAAGCGCGATGAGCTGCGCTTTGCACCACATTACCTACCGCATTACTTGAACCTATTAAACCTATTTACTAACTTACTTCAATACCTTAGAAACCACACCAGCACCAACGGTACGGCCGCCTTCGCGAATCGCGAAGCGTAGGCCGTCTTCCATCGCGATCGGTGCGATTAGCTGCACTACAATCTTGACGTTGTCGCCGGGCATGACCA